>JBIKWD010000212.1:0-5153 GCA_044356505.1 Phycisphaerales bacterium | reverse complement strand
GGGGCGGCGCATCGTGCCCGAGTTCGTGCCCTATGCGGGCGGAGCCGCACCGATCGCGCGCGCCGCGATCGGCATCCTCGCCGACGACGGGCGTCGCGCGCGGATGTCGGCCGACCTGCGTGCGGTCGCCGACACATTCCTCGGGCGCGACCCTGCGCCGATCGCGGCCGAGGTCGTCGCGCGCGAGGCGCGCGGCGAGCGCCTCGGCGACGCAGCGCTTGACGAAATCGTGCGCACACTTTCGTAAGCGCCAGCGCTGATTCGCTACACTCTCGGCTCACCCGCCGCGACCACGCGGCGGTCCACGTCGAGCGAGGAGGATGGCGATGCTGCAGGCGCTTGGTCAGGCGGAACCGGGATCGTTGCTGTTCACGATCGGACTTGGAATCATGGGGGCGATCGCGGCGATCGGCGCGCTCTACTTCATCGTCACGCGCTGGATCGTCAACGTCGGCTCGAGCGAGATCGTCATCACCGAGCGCCGGTTCTCGGGAAAGCGCCTGCCCGCAGGCCGAGCCTTCGCCGCCAACGGCGAGGTCGGCGTCCAGGCCGCGTACCTCGCGCCGGGCCTCCACGTCATCCCGTGGCCCTTCATGCGCGTGGTCGGCAAGTACCAGTTCGTGACGATCGGTCCCGATGAACTTGGCGTCATCACCGCGACCGACGGCGAGCCGATGCCTTCGGGCCGCATCTACGCCGAGGACAAGGCGGGCGGCTCGCACGGCAACTTCCAGGATCCGACCGCGTTCCTCAACAACGGCGGCATCCGCGGCAAGCAGCTGCGCTTCCTCACGAACGGAACGTTCAAGATCCATCCGCTGCTCTTCCGCGTCGAGAAGATCAAGAAGACGGTCGTTCCGCAGGGTGCGATCGGCGTGGTCACCGCCGCGGACGGCATCGCGCTCGAGCAGGGCCAGCTCCTCGGCAAGAGCGTCGAGGGGCACGACAGTTTCCAGAAGGCGGAGATCTTCCTGACGCAGGGCGGCCAGAAGGGCCCGCAGATCGAGTTCCTGCGGCCCGGCACCTACAACATCTTCACCGACATGTTCCAGATCGACCTCCACGAGGCGATCACGATCCGCGAGGATCAGATCGGCATCGTCGAGGCACGCGACGGCAGGCCGATGTCGAAGGAGGACGTCGTCGCGCCGACGCCCGACGTCGGAACGCACAACAGCTTCCAGGACGGACAGGCGTTCCTGAGCAGCGGCGGCTTCCGCGGACCGCAGGAGTCTGTGCTTCGTCCGGGCACCTACTACATCAACCCGTACCTCTTTTCGGTGGTGGGCGCGCCGCTCACGATCATCAACCAGGGCGAGGTCGGCGTGCTGATCTCGAACATCGGGCGGGATCCCGCCGCGCTCGGAGTCGACAGCGACAGCCTTCCGCCGTCTTCGCTGGCGCGGCGGCCCGAGGACCCCGAGGAAGTCCGCATCGACCGCGGCATCCGCACGCGCCACGTGGTGCCCGACGGCTTCCGCGGCATCCAGCGCAATGTGCTCGGGCCGGGAAAGTACAACATCAATCCCCGCGCCTTCACCGTGATTCCGATCCCGACCACGACGCGCTCGGTCGAATGGGGCGGGTCGTCGCGCGGCGAGCACTTCGATCCCTTCATGGTCGTGTCCCACGACGGCTTCGAGATGAAGGTCGAGGTGCGCTGCCAATACCGCATCCTGCCCGAGAACGCGCCGTACGTCGTGCAGAAGCTCGGCTCGATCGCCGACCTCGAGGCGAACGTGATCCACCCGCAGATCGACGGCATCTTCCGCGCGCAGGTGTCGAAGTCTCCCGCGATCTCGTACCAGCAGAACCGCGCCGAGGAGCAGACGGCCGCCGAAAGGGCGGTCCGCGAGGACCTCTCCGGCTACAAGGTCGAGGTGGTGTCGGTCATGATCACGAACATCCACCTGCCTGAAGCGCTGATGAAGACCACGCAGGAGAAGAACCTCGCCGAGCAGCGCAAGTCGATGTTCGACGCGCAGGAGCAGGCCGAGAAGCGCCGCATCGAGTTCCAGAAGACGAAGGCGCAGGCGGACCAGCAGGATCCGCTCATCCGTGCCGAGGTCGGCATCCAGATCGCCCGTCACGAGGCGTCGCAGGCCGAGGAGCGCGCGCGCGGCACCGCTGCCCAGATCCGCATCCAGGCGGAGGCCGAGGCGAGCCGCGACAAGCAGATCGGCGATGCGGAGGCGGCGGTCATCCAGGCGAAGGGCGAGGCGCAGGCCGAGGCCTACCGCAAGCAGGTCGAGGCCCTCACCGCGCACGGCGTCACCATGGTCGAAGTCACCAAGTCGATCGCGGGCGCCGGGCTCAAGATCACGCCCGACGTCGTCGTGGGCGGTGGAGGCGCTGGCGACTCGAACGGCGGTCTCGTGCAGTTGCTTCTCGCCAACATGATCCGCGAGCAGCGGCTCTCGGTGCCTGTGGCGGCCGCGGCCCCTGTCGAAGCGAAGCACTGACTTCCGTCGGCGATCCCGCGGGGAATCCAGGCGCCGCGCCTGCGTCCATCAGCCGTGCGGCCGAAGGATGCCGCATACCCCTTCGGACCCGCCCGGCGGCTGCGGATGGGGGAGCTTTCCGCTAGACTCCAACGCCCGTCCGTGACCACAGGAAGGATGCCTCCATGCTGACCCGAAGACTTCTCTCCGTGCTTGCCCTGACCGCGCTTCTCTCGCCCGCAGCGGCGTTTGGCCAGGAGGGCGGGGCGAAGAAGGATGGCGCCGGGGGCGACGGGATCATCAAGATCGTCTCGAGCCTTCCGCGCACCGGCAGCGCCAACGCGCAGACGACGAGCATGGTCAACGGAATCAAGATGGCGATCGCCGAGGTCGGTGGCGCGATCGGATCCCGCAAGATCGTCTACGAGGACTGGGACGACGCGAGCCCGCAGCGCGGCAACTGGGATCCCGCCGTCGAGGCGCAGAACGCAGACAAGGCGATCGGCGATCCGACGGTCCTCGCCTACATCGGTACCTACAACTCTGGCGCGGCGAAGATCTCGATGCCGAAGCTCAACGCCGCGGGCATCGTGATGGTCAGTCCCGCCAACACCGCCCCGAGCCTCACCAAGGAGGGTTTCGGCGAGGCGAACGAGCCGGCGGTCTACCGTCCGAGCGGCAGGATCAACTATTTCCGCGTCGTCCCGACCGACGACGTCCAGGGCGCCGTCGCGGCCGACTACGCGAAGGAGATCGGCGCCAAGAAGGTGTTCGTCCTCAACGACCGCGAGGTCTACGGGAAGGGCGTCGCGGGCGTCTTCGAGGCTCGCGCCAAGGAAATCGGCCTCGAGGTCGTCGGCGTCGAGGGAATCGACCCGAAGGCCTCGAACTACAAGAGCCTCGTCACGAAGATGAAGCAGGCGGGCGCGGACCTCGTCTACTTCGGCGGCACCACCCAGACGAATGCAGGCCAGCTCGCGAAGGACATCGTCTCGGGCGGGCTCCGCGCGAAGCTGATCGTCCCCGACGGCTGCTACGAGAAGGCCTTCATCGAGGCCGCGGGCAACCGCGCGCTCGAAGGGCGCTGCTACATCACCTTCGGCGGCGTCGATCCCAAGCTCCTCACCGGCAAGGGCAAGGAGTTCTACGAGAACTACAAGAAGACCTACGGCGGCGAGCCCGAGGGCTACGCGGTCTACGGCTACGAGGCGACCAAGGTCGTCGTCGCGGCCATGCAGCGGCTCTACGAGGCGGGAAAGCCCATCACCCGGGCGACCGTGCTCGAGGAGGTCGCCCGCACCAAGGACTTCACCGGCGCGCTCGGGACGTGGAGCTTCGACGCGAACGGCGACACGACCAACCGCACCATGAGCGTGAACACCGTCAAGGACGGCGACTTCACCACCGTCAAGGTCGTCAACTGATCCCGCGCAGCTTGCGCCCGAACCGCAGCAGAGGCCGCGCCGGATGACCGAGACCGAAGTATTCCTCCAGCAGGTGATCTACGGCCTGTCCAACGGCATGATCATCGCCCTGGTGGCGCTCGGCTACACGATGGTCTACGGGATCGTCGAGCTGATCAACTTCGCGCATGGCGACGTCTTCACGCTCGGAGGCTTTCTTGCGCTCACGATCGTCGGCGCGCTCGGCGCGGCCGCCATCATCGATCCGGGCGCGCTCGGCGACACTTCGAACTGGCTCCTCCTGTTCGGGCTCGTGATCGGAGCAGGGGTCTTCTGCGGCGGCCTCAACGTCGCGATCGACAAGGTCGTCTACAAGCCGCTGCGGCGCACGCCCAAGCTGACGCAGCTCGTCGCCGCGATCGGCGTGAGCTTCATCCTCATCAACGTCGCGCTCTTCTGGGGCGGTGCGCGGATGGAGGTGTTCGGCGGCGGCAACGCTGCGGCCGCGCCGAAGGACTTCCCCGAGCTTCTCGAGACGAGCAACCTGCTCGGCGAGGAGTCGAACGTCATGCTGCGTCTCGAGGACGTGGCCATCCTCGCGATCACGCTGCCGATCATGGTCGCGCTGACCTTGTTCGTGAAGAAGACGCGGCTCGGCCGAGGCATGCGCGCCACCGCGCAGAACCCGATCGCCGCCAAGCTGATGGGGATCGACACCGACCGCGTCATCTCGGCGACCTTCCTGATCGGCGGATTCCTCGGCGGCGCGGCGAGCGTGATGTGGGCGCTCTACAACAACACCATCTCGTTCCAGATGGGCTTCCGCGCCGGCATGGACGCCTTCACCGCCGCCGTGCTCGGCGGGATCGGAAGCATGCCGGGCGCGATGCTCGGCGGAGTCCTGATCGGCCTGATCCGCGCGATGAGCGACCAGTACATCGCGACCGAGTGGACGAACGTCGTCGTGTTCGGCGTGCTGATCCTGATCCTCGTGTTCCGACCGAGCGGCCTGCTCGGGCTCAAGCAGCGGGAGAAGGTCTGATGCCGTCGCAGGCGCCTTCGCTCCCGTTCCTCTCCCGCGGGCAGCTCTTCGTCCTCGGCGGGCTCGCGCTCGTGCCGCTTCTCGACTTCCTGCTGCCGTCGGTGCAGTTGAGCGCGCAGATGCGCACGGTCGTCGTGTTCGCGCTGCTCGGGCTCGGGCTGAACATCGTCGTCGGCTGGACCGGACTCCTCAACCTCGGCATCGCGGCGTTCATGGCGATCGGCGCCTACGCCTACGGAATCCTGACCTGCGAGGTGTATCCCTTCC
>JBIKWD010000211.1:0-5172 GCA_044356505.1 Phycisphaerales bacterium | reverse complement strand
GGCAACGTCAGCCGCGTCGTCGCGGCCATGATCGCGGCCGACAAGGCGGGCATCGAGCTTCCGTGGAATGCCGCCACCGGCATCGACCTCGCGGGCCGCGACATCCTCGACGCGGTCCAGACCTCGGTGAACCCGAAGGTGATCGATTGCCCGAGCATCCAGTCGGGCAAGACCACGATCGACGCGGTCGCGAAGGACGGCATCCAGCTCCGTGCGAAGGCGCGCGTGACCGTGCGCACCGCGATCGGCCGGCTCGTCGGCGGCGCGACCGAGGAGACGATCATCGCCCGCGTCGGCGAGGGCATCATCTCGACGATCGGCTCCGCGCTCGACCACAAGAGCGTGCTCGAGAACCCCGACAAGATCTCGAAGACCGTTCTTGCGAAGGGACTCGACTCGGGCACGGCGTTCGAGATCCTCTCGATCGACATCGCAGACGTCGACGTCGGCGAGAACATCGGCGCGCAGCTGCAGGCCGCCCAGGCGGAGGCCGACACCAAGCGCTTCCAGGCGCAGGCCGAGCAGCGCCGCGCACTGGCCGTCGCGCTCGAGGCGGAGTACCAGGCCGAGGCGCAGAAGAACCGCGCGCTCGTCGTGCTCGCCGAGGCCGACGTTCCGAAGGCGGTCGCCGAGAGCCTGAAGTCCGGCAAGCTCGGCCTGATGGACTACTACCGCATGCAGAACGTGATGGCCGACACGCAGATGCGCACGGCCATCGGCGGCGGTCCAGAGCAGAGCTGAACCGCCCGCCAGCGACCGACTCGATGCCCCGTCTGCACGTCGTCATGCCCGTCTACAACGAGCCGGCGACGCTGGTGGCGGCTGTCGAGCGCGTGGTCGCGGCGCCGGTTCCAGCGGACTGGACCGTGCACGCCACGCTTGTCGACGACGGATCCGACGCGGCGACGAGGACCGCGATCGCGGAGCTCGGTTCTCGGCTCGGCGTCACGACCCTCGCGCATCGGGTGAATCGCGGCAAGGGCGCCGCGATCCGCACGGGCTTCGCGCATGTCCTCGGCTTGGCGGATGAATGCGACGCGATCCTGATCCAGGACGCGGACCTCGAGTACGACCCCGCCGACTACGCGGCGCTGCTCGCCCCCGTGGCCGCGGGCGAGGCCGACCTCGTCCTCGGAAACCGCTGGGCGACGCCTCCGCGTGGCCTGAAGCGCCTGGCACACCGCTTTGCAAACGGAATCCTGACGCTCGCAAGCAACATCGCCACCGGCCTCGCGGTGCACGACATGGAGTGCTGCTACAAGCTCTTCACCGTGCCCGCCATGCGCCGCGTGATCGGCGATCTCGACGAAGAGCGCTTCGGAATCGAGCCGCAGATCGTGGCCTCTGCGGCGCGCCACCGCCTGCGCGTGCGCGAGGTGCCCGTCGCCTACGCGCCGCGCAGCTTCGAGGAGGGCAAGAAGATCCGGATGAAGGACGGCGTGCGGGTCTTCGTGGTGCTCTGGCGCGAACGTCGCCGAACGGCGCGGCAGTTACACTCGCGGCCGTGAGCGACGCCGAACCGACCGAAGCTCCCAAGCGCCCATCGCGGCTGAAGCTCGGCCTGCAGGTCGCGGGATTCGTGGTCGGCTGCGCGCTCGTCGTCTGGTGCGCGCAACGCGCGTTCGCAAAGGGCGGCGACGGCCTCGAGAAGCTCAGGCAGGCCGACCCGATGCTCGTCGCGGTGCTTCTTGGCGCGACGTTCGGCTCGATCCTCTGCTCGGGCTACACCTTCTGGGCCGTGGCGCGTCCGATCCGCCGCTTCAGCGTCGTCGAGATGCAGGCGGTCAACCTGATGGCCTCGCTCTTCAACTATGCGCCCGTGCGGCTCGGGCTCGTCCTGCGGTGCGCGTTCCACTGGCGCGTCGAGCGGATGCCCGCGACCGAGATCGGCGCGTGGATCGTCGGGGTCGCGGTGGTGACGCTCGGGTCGATCGGCGCTGGACTTGCAGCGGGACTCGTGCAGATCGCGGCGGGTCGCGACAAGCTTGCGCTCGACTGGATGTGGTTCTCGACCTACGCAGCGTGCATCGTGGCGGGAAGCGGGCTCGTCATCTTCGTCTGCCGCTCCGACGTGCTTCGCCGCTGGCTGAAGGGCGGCGAACGCGCGCTCAACGACCCGGGCGCGCTCGGCGGCGGGCTTCTCATCCGCACGGTCGACCTCGCCATGTGGGCGCTGCGCATGTGGGCCGCCGCCAAGATCGTGGGCGTCTCGCTCAACCCCGCGCAGGCGGCGCTGCTCGCGGCGGTCGCGATCCTCGGTGCAAGCAACCCGCTCGGCCGCATCGGCTGGCGCGAGGCGCTGGTTGCGCTCGTGGCGCCCTACGTCGTGACAGGGGCCTCGTCGCCCGAGGAACTCGACACCCTCACCTCGCAGCTTGCGCTCCTCGAGAGCGCAGGCGAGGCGATCCTGACGATACCGCTCGGGATCCTCGGCTCGCTCTGGTGCCTGCGCGCGATCCGTGACGCGGCACGACGCGACGCCCTGGCGTCGGCCCCCCTACCCTCCTCGTCGCAGCCGTGAACGAGCCGAAGCCCATCGCCCTCCCGATCCTCGTGCTTCCCGTGCGCGAGCAGCGCTACAGCTGCCACGGCTGCGGCAACTGCTGCCGCGACTTCACGGTGCAGCTGCGGCCCGCCGACATCGACAAGCTGCGCGCGCAGGGCTGGGAGGAGAAGCTCGGAATGCCGGTCACCGCCGAGTTCCGCGGCGTCACCTACCTTCGCCAGCGCGACGACGGCGCGTGCGTCTTCCTGATGGACGACGGCCTCTGCCGCATCCACAAGGAGTACGGCTTCGCGGAGAAGCCCGTCGCGTGCCAGATGTTCCCATTCGTACCCGTGCCCGACGACCGCCGTACGGCGATCGGCATCAGCTTTGCATGCCAGAGCGTGCGCGAGAACAAGGGCGCCGAACTGCGCAGCCATCTTTCCGAGATCGACCGCATGACGCGCGGCGTGCCCGAGACGCGCCTCGCGACCTACACCGCGATGCTCGCAGATGCAATGGGCGCAAAGGACGGCGAGCTCGACGCGCTCGCGCAGCTTCTCGACCGGCACCTCGCGCGCGAGGACCTCACGATGCGCGACCGCTTCGACGGCCTCGCATGGATCGCTGCGAACCTCGGCCGCGCGAAGCTCGCAGAGGTGCGCGCGACGCGGTTCAGGGAGCTCGTGCAGGTGCTTGTCGCCGCGCTCCCCGACGAACTCGAGCACCTGCCGCTCGAAGGCGCGCTGCCAAAGCAACTGCGGCTGTTGCGTCAGGCCGTGTACGCGCGGCTCGAGGACGTGCAGGTGAACGCGGCGAAGGCGAAGGGGCGATGGCGCACGGTGCTCGGGCAGCTCCTCGCAAGCCGCGCATTCACGCGCGGCAAAGGCCGCGTGCCCGCGGTCGCGCGCGGACTGCTCGAGGGCGCCGATTTCGCTGCGATTTCGCGCGTTCCCGCGCTTTCCGAAAGCCCCGACCGCGACGCGATCGACCAGTTGCTTTCGCGCTACGCACGCGCCACCATCGTCGGAAACCGCGCGTGGGGCGCTGGCTACTACGGCTGGCCCGCCGTGCGCGGCGTGCAGGCGCTCGCGCTCAACATCGCGTGCACAGCGTGGCTCGCGCGCGCGCTCGCCGCCGCGCGCGGTCACGAGCACGCAACCCTCGACGACGCGCGCGACGCCCTCGGCCGCGTCGACCGCCACGCAGGCCGCGCGCCGTGGCTCGGCTCCGTCGGCGAGCGCCTCCGGCTCGAGTACTTCCGCCTCGACGACGGCCTGCGCCGCATCACGCGCGAGAGCGTGTGATCGCCGCCGCGCGCTTCGCGCGCGGCGGGTCGGGTGCTTCGTCACCCGCGCGAACCATGGTCCGCGACGAGCGCATGCGTGCGGCGGTTTGGACGAAAGGAGAGAAGGGTAGATGAAAGAGGAAAGAGGGTAGAGGAAATCAGAGGGGGGCCCTCGCGACGCGGAACCCGCTGCCGAGGCTCGTGTAGCCGGGCGTGCCGTAGTTGCGGTCGGAGGAACGCAGGTAGCTCGAGTCGCGGTTCCACGAGCCGCCGCGCAGCACGCGACCCGACTTCGCCCCTCGAGTGGCTTGCGCGGGCTCCTCCGTCCCGCCTTCCGTAGGGTACAGCCCGCTCGCGTCCTCCACCCATTCAAAGACGTTCCCGTGCATCTCGTGAAATCCCCACGGGTTCGCAGGCAGCGACCCGCATGGCACCGTCGACTGGCGGAACTCGCCCTGCACACCGCCGTTGTAGGGCCTCCGTCCGTCGTAGTTCGCCTGGTCCGTCGTGATGTTCTCCCCGAACGAGAACGGCGTCGACGTGCCAGCGCGGCACGCGTACTCCCACTCCGATTCGCTCGGCAGCCGGAAGAAGCCGTTCGATGCCTTGCAGAACGCCTGACAATCGCGCCAGCTCACGCTCTGGACCGGATGGCCGAGATCCTCGTCGAAATAGGAGGGATTCTCGGGCATCAGCCGCAGCCACTCCTCCTGCGACACCTCGCGCTCGGAGAGGTAGAACGCATGGCGGATCTCGCGGCGGTGCTGCCTCTCGCGGTCGTCGTCCTTCCACCGCTCGGGCTCCGTCTCGGGCGACCCCATCAAGAACTCGCCGGGCGGCACGAGGAGCATCACGATTCCCGTCTCGTCGTGGCGGATCTTCCAGGGCTTGCCCGTCGCCTTGATCTTCTCGCGCACCAGCGCGTCGGTGACGATCTCGGGGTCAGGCTCCTGCGCGAGCACCGTGAACTTCTGCATGGCAACGCCGCGCTGGAACTCGTCGTAGGCGCGGTAGGCGGGCAGCGCGAGCGCGCCGAGCGCGACCGCGAGGACGAGCGGAACCGCAACGAGCGCCGCGGCCCGCAGCGGGTTCCGCCGCACGAACTTCCGCAGCCGGTATCCACCCGACTCGGGCGCCGCCACGAGCGGTCGACCCGCGAGATAGTTGCGGACATCCTCGGCAAGCAGCGTGGCGCTCTGGTAGCGGCCCGCGGGCTCCTTGCGCATCGCCTTGAGCGGAATCCACTCGAGTTCGCTCCTCAGCTCACGCGCGAGCTCCCTGAGTGCGACGCCCCGCGCCTTCTCGACCCGGCTTGCCAGGTTCGCGTCCTTCGTCGAGATCGTCGAGATCCGCGCGCTCGGGGTCGGCGGGTCCTCCTCGCGGATGACGCGCTGGATCT
>JBIKWD010000041.1:0-18118 GCA_044356505.1 Phycisphaerales bacterium | reverse complement strand
GGCATCGCGGCTGCGACTCCATGATGGGTTGCATGATGAGCCGCACGATGAGCCTCATGATGAGCCGCATGATGAGCCGCATGATGAGCCGCACGATGAGCCGCATGATGAGCCGCATGATGAGCCGCATGATGAGCCACTTGTAGACCAACGGAGGACACGAGCCGCAAGGCGACGTGTCGCCGCTTCGCGTCAATCAAGGTGTCCAACCTCAAACCTTCGAACACTTCGTTCTCTCCGCCGAGATCGTGTCGTACACAGAAGTGACGGCTCATGTGGCCGCGAAGGAGTGTTACATGCGAACATCATCATCGAGTCAGGGTTCTCGCAACAGGGCGCGCGGTTCCGACAAGACGTGCCCTCCCGTCGCACGCGGATTTTCACGCGCCGACCTCATCTTTGCCGTGGGCGCCATCGCGGCCGTGACGTGTGTCGGCGTCACGATGCCGATGCGCGGCGGCGGCGGGATTGACTCGCAGTTCAAGCTCTCCGAGCTCGCGCAGGCGAACGACTGCTACGCGAACGACTTCGCGGGCAGGCAGTTCGGCGCCATGCCGGCGACCGCAGGGCAGTACGGAGACGATTGCCAGACGTTCCTCTCGGCGGCCTGGACGCCGCGCTCGATCATTCTCGGCCCGAGCCACACCTATCCGCTGGCGAACGGCAACTGCGCGAACTGGGCGTACTACCGTCCCATGAACTTCTCGGCGGCCAGCGCCACGCAGGGCTTTTTCAGGCTTCCCAACGCGCGCGGCTTCCGCGAGTACCTCTCGAAGAACTTCTACTCGCCCGAGTGGTACGCCGAGGACGATCCGTCGTACGCCGGCGTACCGGCGCTCTCGACCGCCTCCGCCGAGTTCGTCATCCCCGCGCCCGGGATCCCTGGGGGCTACGCCGACTCGAGCTACTGCTTCTCGCCCGCCGCGATGCTGAACCCCGGCGTCCTCCGCGCGCAGGCCGAGGGCGGATTCCAGGCGCCCGCGTCGTTCGCGGACAGCTACCGCTCGCCCGCGGTCGCCTAGGCTCTGTCTGACGGATCCCCTGGACGTCGATCCACGCGGCATCCCGGCTGGCGGCGTCGGCTTCAACTCGCTGTATCGCTGCGGATACAGCTTCGTTTCACCTCCTTGCCATCCGGGCGCCGCGCGGATCTTTGGTCCCGGGGATCCGTCAGACAGAGCCTAGTGCAAGCATCCGTCGCTGAAGACGCGGATGTGCGAGTACGGCTGGTACCGCGGCGCGCCGAGCGCCGGACTTGCGTTCAACGCGGGCCGCAAGAGCTCGCCCTACACGCTCTTCTTCGACGGCAGCGTCCAGTCCGTCTCGATGGCGCAAGCCGAGGCCGACGACATCATCGTGCGCGAGTCGAGCAAGTCGGGCGACGGCCTCTGGTCGGACGACACGCCGTTCGGCGCGAACGGCTGGCAGCCCTCGACGCCCGTCGACGGCGCGCGCACGAGCTTCCACATCCTCACCACCGACGGCATCCTCGGCCGCGACCTGCTGACGCGCGACTGAAAGGAGACGAACCATGCACACCATGCACACCACGCACCACAACCGATCCTCCGGCGCACGCCGCGGATTCACGATCACCGAGGCCGCGGCCGTCGCGGCGGCCGTCACCGTGATCGCCGCGTCGACCGTGCCGGTCTTCCGCCGTGTCGGCTGCAACGCGATGCGCGAGCAGTCGGCGGCCCAGCTCGCGACCCTCGCAGCGGCGCACGCGGAGTACGCGGCCGACTACAACGGCAGGCAGTTCACCGCGTGCCCCGACAACCTCGGGGCGTTCGGCGGGGACTTCGCCGCGTACCAGCAGGCGAACGGCTGCGTGCCGCCGCTCGTCCTCGGCACCTCGTCGAACGGCGCGACGACGTCGTACGCCGTCGGTTTCGGCAGCTGCCCGGGCAGCCTCGCGAACGGTCCCGCGCTCGTTCCGCTCACGTTCTCGGGGGCGAGCCAGGGCTTCGGCTCGTTCCGGCTGATGAACAACCGCGGCTTCAACACCTACGTCGGCGGGCGCTTCTACGACCAGACCTTCTACGCGCCCGACGACCCGGCGATGAAGCGCAACATCCAGCGCTGGATCAACGAGGGCCGCGACTTCGAGACCGTCGGCGGCGGCTTCCTCGCGTCGACCTACGACTACTCGCCGGCGGCGATGCTCCACCCGCGCGTGTTCGGCGACGGCACGAGCCCGACGAGCCCGACGTACCTCAGTCCGAACTCCGTGCCGAACGGCGAAGGCTACAAGTCGCCTTCGAACGCACAGTGCCTGCATCCGTCGCTCAAGACGAGGCTGCTCGAGCGTCACTGCATGGAGCCGTACCTGGGAATGAACCCGAACGTGCCCGGTGGCCAGACGCCGTACCAGTGGAATCACAGCCACTTCTCGCGCTCGCACGCCGCCTTCTTCGACGGCTCCGTCCGGCTGTTCACCTCGGGAGAGGCGATGGACGCCGAGGCACGGACGCGCATCGCGGGCACCAACGTCATCACGCCGCTCTGGTTGCGCTCAAGTCCGTTCGGAAGCAACGGGTTCTACGGCGCGCAGTCCCACGACTTCCTCGTGAAGACCTCCGCCCACTACCTGACCACGAACGGGATCCGCGGCCGCGACACGCTGCCGCCGCCGTGAGCGGAGGGCGGCGGGATCACGCCCTCACTTCCGCCTGAACACCATCAGGTGCTGCTGTGGCAGCACGTCGAGGTTCTCGACGAACTCGAGCTGGCCGCGCGTCGCGTCTCCGACCGCGGCCATCTCGAGCTTCGCCTGCGCCTCGCTCATCTTGTGGCGTTCCTTGATCGGAACGCTCGGGTCCTCGAGGCGGTACTCGACGAGGATCACGCGGCCGCCCGGCTTCAGGGCGTCGAGGATCGACTCCATCATCTCGCGCGGATGCGAGAACTCGTGGTAGGCGTCGACGAAGAGCACGACGTCGACCGAGTTCGGCTCGAGGCCGCAGTGGTCGATCTCGCCAAGGACGGGCATCACGTTGTGGAGCCCTTCCTCGAGCGCACGCTCGGTGACGATGTCGAGCATCTCGCGCTGGATGTCGGTGGCGTACACGACGCCTTCGGGCACCATCGGCGCCATGCGCATCGTGAAGTAGCCGCTGCCCGCGCCGATGTCGGCGACGGCGTCGGTGGGCTTCAGCTTGAGCGCGTTCACGAGGAGATCGGTGCGCTCCTCGCGCTCGCGTTCGGGCCGCTCGAGCCAGCCGACGCCGAAGTGGCCCATGACCTCCGAGATCTCGCGGCCCATGTAGGTGCGGCCGCTGCCGCCTTCGCCGGGCTCGCAGGTGCCGTAGAGCTGGGAGAAGTCGTACTTCGCGCGCGTGGCGGGCGTGTCGGCGGGCGCTGGCGTCTCGCGCGGCTGCGGCACGACGCCGCGGCGCGCGTCGGCTTCGGGTGCGGGCGCGGCCGCGGGCGTCGCGCGCTCCGCACGGTCGCAGGCGACGAGAGAGAACGCCGCGCCCACGAGGAGCGCGGCGATCGAGGTGTTCTTCGAGTGGTTCATGGCGTGCGTCGGTCGGGCGTCAGTCGTTCTGCGGCCTGCGCGGCGCGGTCGAGGCCTTGAGCTCGACGTCGAGCTCAATCTCCTTGCCGTCGCGCAGGATGCGGATCTTCGCGATGTCCCCCGGCTTCGATGCACGCAGCTTCGACATCATGTCCTGGACCGACGCGAGCGAGTCGCCGTTCCAAGAGAGCATGACGTCGCCGGGCTTCATGCCGCCGTCGGCGGCGCTCGTGCCCGGGCTCACGCTCTCGACCACGATTCCCGACTCGCCGTCGCCCGCAAGGCCCGGCTGGATGCCGAGCCGCACGGGCGCGTAGCCGCGGTCGTTGCCGCCGGGCGCTGCATCGACGACGACGGGCGCGGGCCCGGGCGGCCGGGGCGCACCGCTCTGGAAGCGGAGCCGCTCTGCGCTCGACGCGCGCCACATCGCGATCTCCTGCACGAGGTCGAGGAGCGGCGTCACGCCGCGCGGGTCGACCGTGTAGCTCTGGTCGCCCGGCTTGTGGTAGCTGTCGTGGACGCCGCTGAAGAAGAAGAGCACGGGAATGCTCGCCCCGAAGAACGGCGCGTGGTCGCTCGGGCTGCGGCCGCTCGGGTCTGCGTACACGGTGAATCCGCTCTTCCTGAACATCGGCTCGAGCGCCGCGCTGAAGCCCTCTGCGCTCTCGACGCCGCCGACCACGATCTCGCCGCTGCGCACGCGGCCGATCATGTCCATGTTGAGCATGACGTCGACCTTCTCGGCGGGGATCGACGGCGAGCGCACGAAGAAGCGCGAGCCGTTGAGGCCCATCTCCTCGGCGCTGAAAGCCAGGAAGAGGACGCTGCGCAGGCTCGCGTCGGCGGGCGCCGCAGCGTACGACTCGGCGAGCCGCCGCGAGAGGACGAGCATCGCGCCCGTTCCGCTCGCGTTGTCGTCGGCGCCAGGGTGCAGCTTGCCGCGGTTCACGGGGTCGGCGCCGAACATCCCGTAGCCGACGTGGTCGTAGTGCGCGCCGATCACGATCCACTCGTCGGCGAGCGCGCCCTTGCCGGGCAGGACGCCTCCGACGTTGTGCGCGAGCAGGCCGCCCGCGTCGACGCTCGCCTTCAACGAGACAGGCGCATCGTCCCTCATGCGCACGGTCGGGAACGGCGCGGCCGCAGTCGCTGCGTCCGCGAGCGCCCGCAGCGCGGCCAGGTCGCGGCCTTCGGGGTCGGCCTTCTTCACGATCGCGTCCGCGGCCGCGCCGTCGAGGTAGAAGACGGGAACGCCGATCGCGCCGCCGAGGCTGTCCGCGCTCATCGCGGCGAGGTCGACCTTCTTGCCCGCATATCCGGGCGGATCGGTGACGATGATCCCGTTGGCGCCGCGGCGCTTGATCGCGTCGATCTTGCCCGCGAGGCTCGACGCGCTCGTCAGCTTCTCCCCGCCCCACGCGGACTTGCCCTCCGCGGTCAGCGGCTCGCCTCGCATCACCATGACGACTGTGCCTTCGAACCGCTCGTCGGGCGCGAAGCTGTCGTAGCCGTCCTTGCCCTCCTCGATGCCGTAGCCGACGAAGGCGATCGGGCCCTCCATCTGGCCGCCGCCCGAGTTCTTCATCGGTCGCGCGGCGCTCGCCTCGAGGGCGCTGCCCCCGAACGAAAGCGTGCCGCCCTTCACGCGGCGCTCGCGCCCGGGAAGATCGAACGGCTGGCGCCACGGGTTTGCAGGCTCCGCGGCCGACGCTTCGCCGCCGTTGCCGGACGACGCGAACGCGGGCTCGAGCCCGTTCTTCTTCATCCAGAACTCGAGGTACGTGGCGGCGTGCTCGATGCCCGCCGAACCCGGCACGCGCCCCTCGAACCATGGGTTCGAGAGCGTCTGCACATGCTGGTACCACTCGATCGCGTCCGGCCCCATGTCGGCGAGCACCTGCGCGATCGACGTCGTCTTCGGGTCGACCGGCACGAACGACTCGGCGGGGTCGAAGGTGTAGACGTTGACGGCGCCGGGAATCACCTTGCCCTCGGCCGCCGGCCGCGCCGACGCGGTGGCGCGGGGCTTGGGCGTACCCTTCCCGGGCTGGGTGAGGTCCGCAAACAGGCCGGGCCCCGTGCGCTGCGTCGACGCGGGCCTCGTGGCGAGCGACGGCGACGGTGCGCCCACCGAAGCGGTCCCGGCCGTGCCGGACGCGCCGCTCGCCTGCGGTGCGACCGCAGCAGGCGGCGTCGCGGATCTCTCCGCCTCGGGCGCAGGGGCGGCCGGCTGCGCTGCGCACGCGGCAAGCACGGCGAGCGCCAGCGCGCCGAAGACACGGGAAGCGAACGCACACGCCGAAACGCGGGCCATCGGCCGCGAGGTCAGGTTCTCGAGCATGGAACGAAGCGTACCAACGCCGCACCGCGGGCGTCGCGGAATCGCGTGCCTTTCGCCCTATACTCGACGTCTCGCGGTCCGCCCGGCGGCGGCCGCCCGCGCCCCATTCCGACCACTCCGATGACCACCGTGACGACCGCCCCGACCTCGACCGCGCCCGCCACCACCCTCGGTCCGACGGACACCTTCTTCCGTCGCCACATCCCGCACACCGCGGCGGAGACCACCGATCTCCTCGGCGCCTGCGGATACAAGTCGATGGCGGACTTCATCGCCGCCGCGATCCCGCCGTCGATCCGACTCGGCCGCGAGATGGCGATCGACGACCCGACCCGCACGGGCACCCACGAAGAGCGCGGCGAGGCCGAGACCCTCGGCGCGCTGAAGGCGCTGGCGCGGCGCAACAAGGTGTACCGCTCGTACATCGGCATGGGCTACGTCGACACGATCGTGCCGGGCGTGATCCTGCGCAACATCCTCGAGAACCCGCAGTGGTACACGGCCTACACGCCGTACCAGGCCGAGGTCGCGCAGGGCCGCCTCGAGGCGCTCCTCAACTTCCAGACGATGATCTCCGAGCTCACGGGCCTTCCGCTCGCGGGCGCGTCGCTCCTCGACGAAGGCACCGCCGCCGCGGAGGCGATGAACATGTGCCACTCGATCACGGGCGAGAACCGCCAGAAGTTCTTCGTCGCCGAGGACTGCCACCCGCAGACGATCGCTGTCGTCGAGATGCGCGCCAAGTGGCTCGGCATCCAGATCGTCGTCGGCAACCCCGCGAAGTTCGACGCCACCGAGGAGTTCTGCGGCGCGCTCGTCCAGTACCCGACCACCGACGGCCGCGTCGAGTGCTACAAGGGCCTCGCCGAGAAGGCGCACGCGAAGGGTTCTCTCGTCGTCGCCGCGTGCGACCCGCTCGCGCTCGTGTCGCTCGCGTCGCCCGCGTCGTGGGGCGCGGACATCGCGGTCGGCAGCGCCCAGCGCTTCGGCGTCCCGATGGGTTTCGGCGGCCCGCACGCCGCGTTCATCGCGACGAGCGAGGCGTACGTCCGCAAGCTCCCGGGCCGCATCATCGGCGTCTCGCGCGATTCCCACGGCAACCGCGCGCTCCGCATGGCGATCCAGACGCGCGAGCAGCACATCCGCCGCGACAAGGCGACCTCGAACATCTGCACCGCGCAGGTGCTTCTTGCGGTGATGGCCGGCATGTACGGCGTCTACCACGGGCCGGACGGCCTCGCGAAGATCGCGGACCGCGTGCACCGCCTGACGCTCACGCTGGCGCGCGGGCTCGCGAAGCTCGGCCATGACTGCGGGAACGGGGCGTTCTTCGACACGCTGCGCGTCAAGCTCGGCGGCGGCGTCTCGGCGGAGAGCGTGCTCTCGGCGGCGGCCGCGCGCGCGATCAACCTGCGCAGCTACGGCGACGGCACGCTCGGCGCGACGCTCGACGAGGCGACCACGCTCGCCGAGATCGACACGCTCCTCGAGGTGTTCGCAGGCGGCAGGAAGTCCGTCTCCGCCGCGAGCGTCGAGGCCGCGACCGGCTGCATCCCCGCGGCGTTCGCGCGCACCGCGCCGATCATGCAGCACGAGGTGTTCAACCGCTACCACGGCGAGCACGAGATGCTGCGCTACATCAACAGGCTCGTGTCGAAGGACCTGAGCCTCGTCCATTCGATGATCACGCTCGGCTCGTGCACGATGAAGCTCAACTCGACGAGCGAGATGATCCCCGTGACCTGGCCCGAGTTCGGCCAGATCCATCCGTTCGCGCCGCGCGAGCAGTGGCTCGGCTACGCCGAGATGTTCCGCACGCTCGAGAACTGGCTGTGCGAGGCGACCGGTTTCGCGGCGATGAGCCTCCAGCCGAACGCCGGCTCGCAGGGCGAATACGCGGGCATGCTCGTCATCCGCGCGTACCACGAGCACCGCGGCGAGGCGCACCGCGACGTCTGCCTCATCCCGACCTCGGCGCACGGCACGAACCCCGCGACCGCGGTCGTCGCCGGCATGAAGGTCGTGCCGGTCGAGTGCGACGGCGAGGGCAACATCGACATCGCCGACCTCCGCCGGAAGGCAGAGGAGCATGCGAGGAACCTCGGCGCGCTCATGATCACCTACCCGTCGACGCACGGTGTCTTCGAGGAGGGAATCAAGGAGGCATGCGCGATCGTCCACCAGCACGGCGGGCAGGTCTACATGGACGGCGCGAACATGAACGCGCAGGTCGGCCTCACGAGCCCGGGCCACATCGGCGCCGACGTGTGCCACCTCAACCTGCACAAGACCTTCTGCATCCCGCACGGCGGCGGCGGACCCGGCATGGGCCCGATCGGCGTCGCGGCGCACCTCAAGGACTTCCTGCCCGGCCACCCCGTGCTGCGTCCCGACTCGGCCGGCCGCCACGCGATCGGCCCGATCTCGGCGGCGCCATACGGCAGCGCGTCGATCCTCCTCATCTCGTGGATGTACATCGCGATGATGGGCGCGAAGGGCCTGCGCGCGGCGACCGAGGTCGCGATCCTCAACGCGAACTACATGGCGGCGCGACTCAAGCCGCACTACAGCGTGCTCTACACCAACCGGCACGGCCTGTGCGCCCACGAGTTCATCCTCGACATGCGGCCGTTCGACAAGTCGGCGGGCGTCAAGATCGACGACATCGCGAAGCGCATGATGGACTACGGCTTCCACGCGCCGACGATGTCGTGGCCGGTCGCCGGCACGCTCATGATCGAGCCGACCGAGAGCGAGTCGAAGGCCGAGCTCGACCGCTTCTGCGACGCGCTCATCGCGATCCGCGCCGAGATCCGCGCGATCGAGGAAGGCCGCGCCGACAAGCTCGACAACGTGCTCAAGAACGCTCCGCACACCGCGGCCGCCGTCACCGCCAGCGAGTGGACGCACAAGTACACCCGCGAGGAGGCCGCGTATCCCGCGCCGTGGCTCCGGGACTTCAAGTTCTGGCCGAGCGTCGGCCGCGTCGACAATCCGTACGGCGACCGGAACCTCGTGTGCGCGTGCGAGCCGATGAGCGCGTATCGGTAGCGGTCGCGGCTGCGGCCGCTCCCTCTGGTGCTAGAAGGGTCGTTTGAGCGGTCGCGGCTGCGGTCACGACAGCAGTTCGCGGAGCGCTTCGCCGGGGTCGGGCTGGCGCATCAGGTGCTCGCCGACGAGCGCGATGTGGATGCCGTGCGCGCGCAGGCGCGCGAGGTCCTGCGGCGTTCGGATGCCGCTCTCGGCCACCAGCACGCTCGTGTTCTCGAGCAGTTCGGCCAGCCGCATGCAGTGCTCGATCGACGTCTTCATCGTGCGCAGGTCGCGGTTGTTGATCCCGAGCAGCGAGTAGCTCGCATGCGGAAACCCGACGATGTTCACGACGCGCAGAAGGTTGTCGACGTCGTGCACCTCGATGAGCGTCGTCATGCCGAGTTCGGTCGCGAGGATCTGGAAGTCGATGATGTCGCGCTCGGGCAGCGCCTCCGCGATCAGGAGGATCGCGTCGGCCCCGGCCGCGCGCGACTCCCACACCTGGTAGATGTCGACGATGAAGTCCTTGCGCAGCACCGGGATCCGGACGGCGTCGCGGACCGCGTGGATGTACTCGAGGCGGCCTCCGAAATCGTGCTCGTCGGTCAGGCATGAGATCGCGCTCGCGCCGTTGGCGGCGTAGGCCTTCGCGATCGCGACGGGATCGAAGTCCTCGCGGATCACGCCCGCCGACGGGCTCTTGCGCTTGATCTCGGCGATGACGTGGGTGGCGTTCGGATGCCTGCGGTCGACGACCGACTGGAAGAAGTTCCGCGGCCGTCCGAGCTCCGAGATGCGCTCCCTCAGCACCTCGACGGGCGTCGCCTCGCGGGCGCGCGCGACTTCCCTGAACTTCCTCTCGACGATGTCCTTCAGAACCGAAATCATGGAAGAATGGTCGGAGACGGTCAGGGAAGCCCGATGCTGGAACAAGCCTTCGACGACATAGCCCGTTCCTTCATCGACATCCCCGCGACGGTCCTGCAATCGGACCCCGCGGGAGGTGCGAATCGTACGCTCGACGCCGCCGTCTGCGCTGCGGCGCTCGTCGCGGCATGGGTGATCTTCCGCCGGAAACTGGCGGCTCCGCCGCGCGAGGCCGCGGGCCGGCTCCCGCAGGACGCCCTCCTCGGCATCGTCGCGATGCTGGGGTTCTCGATCATCGGCACCCTCGGCGCGACGGCGACGCAGGCGTTCGCGATCGCGGACGCCGACTACGCGCGCCTGTCGCAGGGCGTGTTCGGGAACATCGCGCAGCTCGCGCTGGCGCTGCTTGCGATCCACTCCGCGCTCTTCGTCGACGCGGCGCGGGCGCCGGCGCGGCCGCGCGTCGCGCTCACCGAAGGCCTCGTCGGCTTCGCGCTCGTCGTGCCGATCGTGTTCGCCCTCGGCGCCGCGATCAACTACGCGCTCACCTGGGCCGGACACCCGCCCGCGCCGCAGACCTCGCACGAGACGCTGCGCATCCTCGAGGCGAAGGGCGACGCGCTCTTCACCGCGCTCACGCTCGCCCACGTCGCGATCCTCGTGCCGCTCGCGGAGGAAGCCGGCTGGCGCGGGCTGCTGCAGCCGTCGCTCCGGCGCGCGGGGCTCGGTGGCGCGGGCGCGGCGGCCATGACCGCGGTCCTCTTCACGGCGATCCACTGGACGATGATCCCGCCGGAAGGACGCGCCGCCGGCCTGCCGATGCTGGCCGCGCTCGGGTTCGCGCTCGGCATCCTGCGCGAACGGACGGGCGGAATCCTGGCCCCGACCGTGCTTCACGCCGCGTTCAATGCGCTGAATGTGGGGATCACGCTTGCCCGCGACGGGTGATTCCGCCGATACTTCCCTTCCCTGCAAGGATCCACCATGAGCACGCTCGACGCGATCGAAGGCAAGCCCCGCATCCTCACCGGCGATACGCCGACCGGGCAGCTGCACCTCGGGCACTGGGTCGGCAGCGTCAAGCGCCGCGTGGCGCTCCAGCACACGCACGACTGCTACTTCATCATCGCGAACATGCACGCGTACACCACGCGGCTTGCGAAGAGCGACGAGATCAGGCGCGACTCGGTCGCGATCGTGCGCGACTACCTCGCGATGGGGATCGACCCGGAGAAGGCGACCATCTTCCTCCAGAGCGAGATCCCCGCGATCGCGGAGCTCACGTTCCTCTTCGCGATGCTGCTTCCGTTCAACCGCGTGATGCGCAATCCGACGCTCAAGACCGAGATCGAGCTCAAGGGCCTCGGCGAGACGTACTCCTTCGGCTTTCCGCTCTACGCGGTCGGCCAGACCGCCGACATCCTCGCGTTCCGGCCGGTGGGCGTGCCCGTGGGCGAGGACCAGGTGCCGCACCTCGAGATGACGCGCGAGGTGGCGCGGCGCTTCAACCAGATCTTCTGCAAGGTCGACGAGCACGCCGAGGACGACGACCACGTGCGGCTCGGCGGCGCGTTCCCCGTTCCGCGCGCGGAGATCGGCGAGGTCGGCCGCCTGATGGGGATCGACGGCGTCAACAAGATGTCGAAGTCGCTCAACAACGCGATCTTCATCGCCGACGACCCGAAGGAGGTCGAGAAGAAGGTCAAGAAGATCTTCACCGGCCGGCAGAGCCCGACCGAGCCCGGCGACGTCGGCAACGTGCTCTTCCAGTACGTGCGCACGTTCATCGCCGACAAGGCGCGCGTGGCCGAGCTCGAGGAGAAGTACGCGAAGGGCGACAACATCGGCGACGGCCACGTGAAGCTCGAGGTCGCCGCGGCGATCAACGAGCTCCTCGCGCCGATGCGCGAGCGGCGCGCGAAGTACGAGGGCCGAGACGACCTCGTGCTCGAGATCCTCAAGGCCGGCTGCGAGCGCGCGAACAAGGTCGCCGAGGCGACCCTCGAGAGCGTGAAGCAGCACGCGAACCTCGTCTCGTGGCCGCGGACGCTCCGCTACATGTGACGCCGGGCACGGTTCCCCGTGGGATCGATCCGCGAACGCGCGTGAAACCGCGGCGTGGCGTCGACCCGCGGCCTCTTGGGCACTAGCCTCCACGAACCGCGCTTCACGGCGCCAACATGGAGGAGAGACATGAGACTCACGCTCTCGACCGCAGCGATCGCCGCACTCGCCGTCACGACCGGTGCCCGCGCAGACATCATCGTCGACCAACCCGATGCGCTCGAGGGTGGCATCGCCTCGCAGATCTTCGATCCGCCGTTCGACGCGTACACCTGCAGCGCGATGGACGACTTCACGCTCGCGACGGCGTACAACCTGACGTCGCTCACCGTCTACGGGGAGAACGGCGCCGGCAGCGGAGACGACGACATCGCGGTGACCGTCCGGTTCCTCTCGACCCCGAATCTCGGCAGCGCCACGGTCGCGAGCGCGACCGGCGTGCAGTCGAACGGGGTGCTCACGTTCGACCTCACGGGCATCACGCTCGGGCCAGGCACCTACTGGATCGCAGCGCAGGTGCAGCGCAACTTCGATCTCGGCGGGCAGTGGTTCTGGCGCGTCTCGACGACGGCCAACGGCGCGCAGGCCCTGTGGCAGAACCCGGGCGGCGCCTTCGGCAACGGCGTCGATCCCGTCACCATCGACGTGCTCGGCCAGTCGCGCTGGGACATGGCGTTCACGCTCGAGGGCGTCGTGCCCGCACCGGGCGCGATGGCTCTCTTGGGGCTCTGCGGACTCGCCGGCCGACGTCGGCGCGGCTGAGCGGCGGCGAACGTGTCCGAAGGCGGAGCGCAGCGAAGCCTGAGCGGACGATGGGTGGTTTCGCAAGACGAATCGTGTGGCACTATCCCCCTGCGCAGCAGGGGGTGGTGGCGGCCGCGAACGCGGGGTGAGCTTTCAGCCTGCAGGCGTGGCGCGCTGTGCGCCTTCAGCCTGCAGGCTGAGCGCGCCGGGTGCGTTCGAGGCCGCCATCACCAGAGGTGATGCCACACGGCACATGCTGCGAAGCTCTCGCCAACTTGCTCGCGCTTCGCTGCGGTCCCCGCTCGTGGACACTGGCTGGGCTTCCGCGCTCCGCGCTCGTGGATGATGGCTGTGCTTCCGCGCTAGGACGCCGGCGACACCCTGTGCGCCCACGAAGGCGGAGCGCAGCGAAGCCTGAGCGACTGATTGACGACTTCGCAGGACGTGCCGTGTGGCACTATCCCCCTGCGCAGCAGGGGGTAGTGGCGGCCACGATCGCGCGGCGCGCCTTCAGCCTGCAGGCGTGGACGCACACGGCGCGGTCGACGCCGCGACCGCTCAACTCACGACACGAGGAAGAAGCGCCCCACCGCCACCGCGAACGGCCGGCCTTCACGCTCGAACGTGAGCTGGCCCTCCATCGTGCCCCATGGCGTCGTCATCGGGCAGAAGCTCGAGTACTCGAAGCTGTCGCCTGGGCCGAGGTCCGGATGCTGTCCGACCACGCCCGCGCCCTCGACGATGCGCTCGTCGCCGTCTGCGTCGACGATGCGCCACCGACGCGACGCGAGGCGCACCCGCGTCGCGCCCTCGTTGCGGATCGTCACGCTGTAGCTGAACAGATACTGGCGGCGCTCGGACGACGACTGCGACGGCACGAAGGCCGGTCGCACGATCACGCGAACGCCGTCGGTCACGGTGTCGGAGCCATGCTTGGGAGCGGCGATCGCGCTGACGGCTGTCGTCATAGACAGGGAGGATAGGCGGGAGCGTGGGTGAATCGCTACCATCTTCGCCCGATGCTGCGCCTGCCCCACTCCCCCGTCGTCGCGATCGTCGGTGCCACGGGCGCCGTCGGCCGCGAGATGCTGTCGATCCTCGAGCAACGGGACTTCCCCGTCGCGAGCCTTCGGCTGTTCGCCTCGCCACGCTCCGTCGGGGTCAAGATCCCGTTCCGTGGGGCTGAAATCGCCTGCGAGGCGCTCGAGCACGGCATGCCGAGCGGCATCGACCTCGTGCTCTTCTCGGCCGGCAAGGGCATCTCCAAGGAATGGGCGCCGAAGTTCCGCGCGGCCGGCGCCCTGGTTGTCGATAACTCGAGCGCCTTCCGCGCAGACGCGGCGTGCCCGCTCGTGGTGCCCGAAGTCAACCCGCACGCGCTCGACGCGATCGACCTTCCCGCGATCATCGCGAACCCGAACTGCTCGACCATCATCGCGCTCGTCGCGGTGACGCCGATCCACCGCGCGCTCGGCGTCGAGCGCATGGTCGCCGCGACCTACCAGGCGGCGTCGGGCGCGGGCGCAGCGGCCATGGCCGAGCTCGAGTCGCAGGCGCACGCGTTCGCGAAGAGCGAACCGTTCGACACGCGAATCTTCGGCCGCCAGTATCTCTTCAACGTCTTCAGCCACAACTCCGCGGTCGGCGCCGACGGCTACAACGAGGAGGAGCGCAAGCTGCTCACCGAAACGCGGCGGATGTGGGAATCGGACGCGGTGCGCATCAGCGCGACGTGCGTGCGCGTGCCGACGCTGCGCGCGCATGCCGAGGCGCTGCATCTCGAGCTCTCGCGAGCGACGACCGAGGACGAGATCCGCGCGCTCCTCGCGCATGCGCCGGGCGTCCGCATGATCGACGACCGCGCCGCCAACCGCTTCCCCGAGCCGCTCGACGCGGCGGGCGGCGACGATGTCCTCGTCGGCCGGATCCGCATGGACCCGAGCGTCCCCGGCGACCGTGGCGTGGCGCTCTTCGTCTGCGGCGACCAGATCCGCAAGGGCGCTGCGCTGAACGCGATCCAGATCGCGGAGCGCTTTCTGCCCGCCTCGCAGCGCGTGGCCGGCGGCCGAACCCCCGCGGCCGCCGCAGGAAAGCCGCGATAATCGGCGCGGACCCGCGGCTGCGACTTGATCTCCGCCCCGTCGCGGATACCATGGCTCGACACCGATTGGGGATTGGTGTAACGGTAGCACAAGTGATTCTGGTTCACTTTGTCCTAGTTCGAATCTAGGATCCCCAGTTCAGAACTTTCGTTCTCACGGCAGCGCGTTCGCGGGCTTCGATTCAATCGAGGCCCGCGTTGCTTTTTGGAGTACCGCCTTGCTTTTTCGAGGCCCGCGTTGCTTCACGGCGCCGCTTCGGCCGGCGCGGCCAGCGCCGCATCGAGCGCCGCGCGGACTTCGGACGCAAGCATCGGCGCGACGCGCACGTAGAGGACGCCACGTTCGTCGTCGGCGACGAGCCGCAGCGCGTCGCGTCGCGCGGGATCCGCTCCGTTCACGGCCTCGAGGACCGCGCGCGCGACCGCGCTCGCACGCTGCCCCGTCACCCGAATCGCCTCGAAGGGTGGAAGCCGGCGCACCGCCGGATCGTCGAGGGCCGACAGGACCGTGGTCTGCCACCATGCTTCCTCGAGTGCGCCGGAGAGGACGACGGAGCCCGACACCGGCTCGGCCACGAGCACCGGCCCCGAGCCGTCGAAGGGTCGGCCGTCCTCGAGAAGCGCCACCGCCTCCGCGGGCGGGAGCGTGCGGAGCGGAAGCGCGAGCACCGCATGGCGATGCGCGGAAGCCCACCGTCCGTCGAGCCGCGCGATCTCGCGCGCGGCCGCGTCCATCTCGAGCGGCGTGCCGAGAAGGAGGATCGAGCGGGTGAGCGGACTCTCGACGACACGAAGGGTTCCGTCCGCGCGCGACGCCTCGTCGCGCAGCCACGCGGCGACGCGCGACGCGTCCGCCCAGTCGACCACGCAGCTCTGCATCGCGACAGGGCCCGCGTTCTGCGCGCGGGCCAGCGCCCCGAGCAGCGCCGCGGCCATGCGGGCACCTTCGTCGCTTGCGATGCACGCGACCGTGCGGGTGTCTCCGCGGCCAAGCAGCACGACGTGAGCGTCGGGATTGCCCCGGTGGCCTGAAGAGGAAGACGTCCCGCCCGACGCAAGCTCGCCGAGCATGGCGCTTGCGAGCGCAGCGAGCGCCCGAGGCTCGGCCGACGCGGGAAGCTCGAAGATGCGCGCATCGGCGCCGAGTTCGCCGGGCTCGCCGGGGTAGCGCTCGATCTGCGCGACGACTCCTTCGAGCCTCGCGATCTCGTCGACCGTGCCGAAGGTCACCAGCGCGCGGCGCGACGCGTCGAGCGCGAGCGTCATGCGCCCGTCGAGCGCGCCAAGCCGCCGCGCGGCGTCCGCGACATCCGCGACAGAGTGCGCCCCGCGGCTCACCTCGATCGCGCGCACGACGCGCGCACGGGCGGGCGCAGTCGCGTCGATCTTGGCGACAAGGCCGTCGACCGTCGGGCGCTGCTTGTCGGTCGCGCGCACGAGGAGGCTGTTGCGCGACGGCTGCACGCGCACGGTCGGAAGCGGATCCTCGCTGTCGTCGGTCTCGAAGAGGTCGAGGATCGACTTGGCCGCCACCGCGGCCTCGCCGTTCGAGAGCTCGTAGAGCCGCAGCGAGCGCTCGGATCGGACCCCGGGGGGAACGTCGAGCTCGAGGAGGATCTCCTCCGAGAGATCGAGCGCGACGGGCGTCGCCAGGAGCGCGACGGAGTTCGAGCCGGGCGCGGCGAGGGCCTGCACCAGTCCCTTCGATGCGCCGGCGTCGGCGTCGTCCGAGAGCACGCCCGTCAGGAAGTCGCGCGCGATTCCGGCGAGGCCGAACGCCTCGGTGTTGCGCAACGAAACCATCCGCACCCGGGCGGCGTCGCGTGGTGCGCGCACCTCGAGCGAGCGGACGGCGGAGTCGACCACGTCGAGCCAGGACGGCTCGCCCGCTGCGACGAGGGCCTCGCCCTCGGGAACGGCGACGAGATCGATGCGCGGCGGTTGTGCGTTCTTCGGCGCGCGCGCGGCGAGGGCCTGCTCGACCGCGTTCACCGCTGCGCCGAGCTTGTCGAAGGCGACCGGATAGACGCGCATCTCCCAGCGCTCCCCCACCGCGCGCTCGGCCGACAGCCGCGCGACCACCGCCTCGGCAAGCGCGATCAGCTGGGGCGGCGCGCTGACGAAGATGCGGCCCTCGCCCGGGTCGGCGACGACGCGCGGCGCGAGGATCGTCTCGCCGGCGCCGTGCGCATCGAGCACGGCGGACGTCCAGCGCGCACGGTCGCCGATCACGGCCTCGACCACGCGCGCCGCGACCTCGGCGTCGACGCCGACGACGGCGAACTCGGCGCACTCGATCCAAGGTGTCGAGAGCCGCGCCGCCTCGCCCTGCGGCGCGACGGAACCCGCGCGCTCGAGCCGCGCGACCAGCGCGTCGGCGAGCGCCGCGTACGCGGGCGGGGCGGCGACGAGCATGCGGTTCGCGACGGCGTCCTCGCCGACAGCGACGATCGGCCGCGACCGCTGGCCGCCCTCGCCGACGAGGGGTTCGCCTCCGAGCATGCTGCGCACGATCCCGGCGGCACGCTCGACCCGCAGCGTCGCAAGCGAGATCGCGCGGAGTTCGAACGGCTCCGCCGGGGCCTTCGACTCGACGCGCACCATGCGCGCCGGCGCGGCCGCACCGTCGGCACGGTCGAGCTGGCGGACCAGACCGACGGTCATCTCGGTCCGCCACGACTCGCCGGAAACCAAGAGCGCCCCGCGCGCAGCGTCGGCGCGCACCGTCGACGCGCGCGCGGCGCCGTCCGTGTCCGCCGCCGACCGCACGTCGAGGAGCGCCGCCATCCGCACGGCGTCCGCGGACCGCAGCGGAAGGATCGTGACCGCGCGGGGATCGCCGCCTGCGACCTCGCGCCCGAGTTCACGCACCATCGTCTCGATGCGGCGCAGCGCGGCCGGACTCCCTGCGACCACGAGTCCATCCGCATCGGGCGTCGCGCGGACCTCGACGGGGAGCGGGTCCTCGAGATCGGCGCCGCGGGTGGCGAACCACCGCGCGATCGCTTCGGCCGGCAGCGCCGCGTCGCGGCACGGGACCGTCGCGACGATGCGCTGCGACCGCATGGTCGTCGCGTCGAGGCTGCGGACGATCGCCTCGGCCAGCATCGTCTCCGTGCGCGTTCCGGCGACCGCGATCCCGTTCGCGCGATAGGCGCGGACGATCGCGCGGTCCGCATCATGCATGAACGAACCTTCGAGCGTCGCCGCGATCTCCGCCGCATCGCGGTTCGCGACGTCGAGAAGCGCGGCGGCCAACGCCTCGCCCGCGCGCGGCACGAGCGTGCGGCACGCCTCGGTGAAACGCTCGAGGGCCGCTTCATCCCCGACCGCGCTCAGGACACCTCGTCCGGCGTCCACCGTCACCGCGATCGACGCGGCCTCGCCCTCGCGCGGCTCGAGCGCGGCAAGCTTCAGGGCGCGTGAACCGAGCTGCGCTGGATCGACG
>JBIKWD010000040.1:0-18309 GCA_044356505.1 Phycisphaerales bacterium | reverse complement strand
ACGCGAACGTGGCGAGGCTTGCGACGAATCCGAGCGCTGCGAGCCCCCACAACGCCTGGCGGGGGAGATACGCAAGCGCGAGCGCTGCGCCGCCGACCGTGAAGATGCAGAAGAGCGTTCCGTCGGAAGGCGTCGTCGCCATCGCCTCCGCGGCGACCGGGCCACCGAGCCATCCGATGAAGAAGAGCTGGTACGCGACCGTCGCGGCGGAGAAGCACGCCATCGCGAAGGCGTGGTCGCGCGTCTCGTCGAACGAGCGCGAGCGCGAGCGGAGGTAGCCGAAGAGCGTGCAGCCGAGGATGTTGGGGATCGCGAAGGCGAGGATGCCCGGCCAGCCGAACATCTGCCCGATCACGATCGGCGCGAACATGCCGATGCACCAGGTCCAGCTGGTCGCGAGGGCAAGGCCCGAGAGCACCGTCTGCACGCGCTGCGTCATCGATCCGCTGCGCCCTCTTGAGCGGCATCGCGCGGATTGTCGGCCGCGCGTTCGAGCGCCTTCCGCTTCTCGTGCCGCGCCTTTCGGCGCTCCTCGCGCTCGCGCACCATCGACTTCGGGGTGCAGTGGAAGGTGATGTCGCAGCGGCCGACGAGGATCTCCTCGCCCTTCTTCACGATCTGCTGCTGGTAGATCTCGAGCTCGAGCGAGACGTTGAACTCGCCGCCCGCGGCCACCTTTTCCTCGACATCCTGGCTCTTGACCACGCGGTAGACCGCGGGCCCGAGGCACGGCCGCAGGAAGCGGTACTTCATCTCCTTGCAGACGACGGTGTAGTCGCCGCCGCAGACCGAGAAGAGGTACATGCCCGCCGCGACCTCGGAGTTGCCGAGGAGCGCGGCACCCGCCATCGCGTCATAGAAGTTGCGGTTGAAGCGCCGGAAGGGAAGGATCGCCGCGAAACGCTCCGCGCTCAGGCCCTTCTTCTTCCCGTACATCTTGATGCCGGAGCGCGCCGCGTAGGGGAGCCACACCGCCGAGAAGACGGTGTGGAAGAAGTTGTTCTTGATCGACAGCCGCGACAGCCACGCTTCGAGCCGCTGGAGCCGCGTGAGCGGGCGCGCCGGCCGACGCGCCGCCGGCGCCGGGGCGAGCGGCGGGTCGGGTTGGTCGGGGTTGAGCGGCACGGTTTCCACGGGAGGTCGGGCGGGAGCGGCATGGTAGTCAAGCGGCGCATCGCTTGGAACGGTGTAGAGTGCGGCAATGCCCATCGCCCGAGCGCCGATCGCCGTCTGTTCGTGGAGTCTTCGCGCGAAAAACCCCGTGGAACTCGTCGATCGGGTGCGTTCGACCGGCGCGCGCGCGGTGCAGCTGGCGCTGACGCCGATCGCCGAGGATCCCGCTCTGTGGTCCGAGACCTTTGCGCGTCTCGCCGATGCGGGGATCGACATCGCAAGCGGCATGCTCGAGACGGTGGGCGAGGACTACTCGACGCTCGACGCGATCCGCGCCACGGGCGGCGTCGTGCCCGACGCGACATGGCCTGCGACGCGGGCCCGCGCGGCCGAGGTCGCGCGCATCGCGGGCGCGCACGGCGTGACGCTCGTCACCTTCCACGCGGGGTTCATCCCGCATGAGGAGGGCGCGCAGCGCGATGAACTCTTCGCGCGGCTCCGCGAGATCTCGCGCATGTTCGCAGGCCACGGCGCACGCATCGCCTTCGAGACGGGGCAAGAGTCGGCCGACACGCTCGCGCACGCGCTCGACCATCTCGGCGACGACACGATCGGCGTCAACTTCGATCCGGCGAACATGATCCTCTACGGGATGGGCGATCCGGTGGCGGCCGTCGCGCGCCTTGCGCCGCGCATCGCGCAGGTGCACGTCAAGGACGCGCTTCCGACCACGGTGCCGGGCACATGGGGCGGCGAAGTGCGCGCAGGTACGGGCGCGGTCGACTGGAAGGCGTTCCTCGCCGCGCTCGCGCATGTGCCCGCGACCGTGCGCCTCGCGGTCGAACGCGAGGCGGGCGACGACCGCATCGGCGACATCCGCGCTGCGATGGAGCTGCTCGCGCGCCACGGCGTCGCGTGAGGGTGCTGTGCGTTCACGAGCGCGGAGCGAAGCGAAGCGCGAGCGAGTTGGCCACGGTTTCGCTCAACGTGTCGTGTGGCATCACCTCTGGTGATGGCGGAACCGAACGCGCCGCGGGCGCAACGACTGCAATCTGAACTCGCCGCCTGCTTTCAAGGCCGCCACTACCCCCCGCTGCGCAGGGGGACAGTGCCACACGGCACGCGTGGCGCCTCCGACATCGTTCGCTCGGGCTTCGCTGCGCTCCGCCCTCGCCCGCGCCTCAGCCCTTCCGGATCTCCTTCGGCCCCTTGCCCGCGGTCTTCTCGTAGCGGCCGTCGCCGGTCTTCTGGTACTTGGTGAAGCCGAGGCGGTCGAGGTTCGAGTCGCTGACCTTGCGCTTGTCGGCGGCGGAGGAGTGCTGCCCGCCGATCATGGGCATCTGCGGCACGCGGCGGACGGGCTCGCCCGTCTCGGGGTGCGCGGTGAGCGCAGGATCGCTCATCCGCTGCATCACTTCGAAGTGGGCGCCGAGGGTTCCGTCCGGCTTCACGACTGCATACACGTACGTCGGCATGCGGCCATGGTAGAACGCCCGTCACGGAGAAGCGAGTGGCGACCAATCCCAAGACAACCGCGGGCGGCACCGCCCGAATCCTTGAACTGCGCGACCTCCTGACGCGCGCCAACACGGCGTACTACGTCGATGCCGCGCCGTTCATGAGCGATGCCGAGTTCGACGCGCTGCTCGCCGAACTCGCGTCCCTCGAGGCCGCGCACCCGGAGATTGCCGATCCGAACTCGCCCACCCAGCGCGTTGGCGGCGCGGCGCTCGAGGGCGAGTTCGAGACGCGCAGGCACCGCGTACCGATGCTGTCGGTCGACAACACCTACTCGATCGAGGAGATGCGCGCGTGGTACCAGCGCTGCGCAGACGCGCTCGGCGCTGCTGGCGGCGGGGGCGGCGAACTCGGCGGACTCTTCGCCGCGCCCGCAGGCCCCGCGCTCTTCGCAGATCCGAAGGTCGACGGCCTCGCGATCTCGCTCCGCTATGAGAACGGCGCGCTCGTCGAGGCCGTGACGCGCGGCGACGGCGAGAAGGGCGACCTCGTCACGAACAATGTGCGCGCGATCCGCGCGATCCCGCTCGCGCTGCGCGCGCCAAAGACAGCGAAGTGGGGCGGCATGCCGCGCGTCCTCGAGGTGCGCGGCGAGATCTTCATGCCCGTCCGCGAGTTCGAGCGCATCAACGCCGAGCGCGAGAAGCACGGCGAGCAGCTCTTCGCAAACGCGCGCAACTCCTGCGTCGGCACCCTCAAGAACAAGGACCCGAAGATCGTCGCCTCGCGGCGCCTTTCGTTCGTCGCGCACGGCCGCGGCGAAGGCGAGGGCCTGCCCGCGCTCGCCGCGCACTCGGAGTTCGTCGCGTATCTCAAGGAACTCGGCGTGCCCGTCTCGACGATCGGCGGCAAGCTCGAGTCGGTCGCCGCCGCCGCGCGCGTGATCGAGGATTTCGCGGGCAAGCGCGAGAAGCTCGACTTCGCAGTCGACGGCATGGTCGTGCGCATCGACCGCTTCGACGAGCAGGAGAAGCTCGGCTTCACCTCCAAGAGCCCGCGCTGGGCGGTCGCGTTCAAGTACCCGGCCGAGCAGAAGGAAACGGTGCTCGAGAAGGTCGAGTGGCAGGTCGGGAAGGGCGGCACCATCACGCCGCGCGCGACGATGAAGGCGGTGTTCGTCGCGGGTTCGACGGTGAAGCACGCGACGCTCCACAACATCGAGGAGATCCAGCGCCGCGACCTCCGTATCGGCGACCATGTCGTCGTCGAGAAGGCAGGCGAGATCATCCCGCAGGTCGTGCGCGCGGTCGTCGAGAAGCGCACGGGCCACGAGACGCCGATCGACGCGCCGACCGCGTGCCCCGTGTGCAAGGGCGAGGTCGAGCGCGAGGGGCCGAAGCTTTACTGCACGAACCCGATGTGCTCTGCGCGTTTCCGCGAGCGGCTGAAGTGGTTCGTGGGGCGCGACCAGATGAATGTCGACGGGCTCGGCGAGAACATAGTCGACGCGTTGATCGACGCTGGCGATGTGAAGGACTTTGCCGACATCTTCAGGCTTGATCCGCTCGAGACTGAGAAGACCCTGTCGGTGTTCAGGGCGCGGCGTTCTGCGCTTGAGAAAGGCAAGGATCCCGACGAAGCCGAAGCAAAGGCGCTCGCCAAGGTCGCGAAGGACGGCATCGGCACACAGGTCGCGTCGATCATCGAAGCCGCCGCTGACGCCGCCAAGCACCGCGGCCTCACGCGCGTCCTCGCGGGGCTTGGCATCAAGCATGTCGGCGCCAGCGCCGCGAAGACCCTCGCGCGGCGGTTCCGCACCGGCGACGAACTCCTCGCAGCGACCGAGCAAGATCTCCTCGCCCTCGACGACTTCGGCGAGATCACCGCGCAGTCGGTCGCGGCGTGGCTTCAATCGAACGACGCGAAGCACGTCTTCCACGCGCTCGCGAAGGCGGGCGTCGACCTCACGAGCCACGAGCCGAAGCCGGTGGAAGCGGGGGCGAACGCCTTCGCGGGCAAGACCTTCGTCGTCACCGGCACGCTCGAGAAGTTCGACCGCGGCGCGGTGACGGAGATCCTCGAGCGTGCTGGCGCCAAGGTCGCGGGCAGCGTGTCGAAGAAGACCTCCGCCGTGGTTGCAGGTGCGGAAGCGGGCAGCAAGCTCGCGAAGGCGCAGGAACTCGGCGTTGAGGTATGGGACGAGGCGAGGCTCGTCGAGGAACTCTCGAAGGCCGGTCTCGCGTAGACTGCGTGACCCGTGTCGCAGGTCCTGCTTGGCTTCCGAAACCTCGCCCTCCGCATCGCGATCTTCGTGGTGCTGGCCGCGATCCTGGTGTGGTTGCTCGGAGGAAACCTCTTCGCGCGCAACACGGTGATTCCGACCGGGACCGCGACGACCGGCCCCGGCGATGGGCGGATGGACGTTCGTCTCGAGCAGGTCATCCCGCCGGCGGCCTCGCTTCCGAGCGATGCCTACTTCTTCCGCGTCGCGACCATCGAGGGCGGGGACTTTCGAGCGAGTTGGAAGGAGCATGCCGAGCGGTTCGCGCACTGCTCGCCGTTGGTCGAGGTCGATCCCGGTGGACCCGAGCGCGCGGTCTGGTTTGCGGGCGAGCCGTTGAAGGATGGCGGCGGCGCGTCGGGAGTCTGGCGCGTCTATCGCGTGACACCCTACGCAACCGGCCCCGAAACGATGCTCGAAGTTGCGGATCGTCTCGAGGCAGAGCGGCAGCTCGCGCGTGTGAAGGCTGGAATGCCGCTGCAGTCGGCGGAGACCGCTGCTGGCGCGCGCGACGCGGTGCTCGGAGCCGGGGACGCGCGGTGAGAGCGCGAGAGAGGCGGAGCCCGTGAAAGGCCCAGTAGGGCGGAGCCCGTGAAAAACCCAGTAGGGCGCAGCCCGTGAAAAACCCAGTAGGGCGCAGCCCGTGAAAAACATCGAGTACAAGGCCGAACTCCTGAACCTCGAGACGGCGCGCGGCATCGCCCGTGCGATCGGCGCCCGCGAGGTCGCGTTCCTCGACCAGACCGACGAGTACTTCCCCGTCGACGAAGGGCGCCTCAAGCGTCGCACCGAGCGCAACCCCGCCAAGGGCACCGAGCGACGCGAGTGGATCTGGTACGCGCGCAGCGACAAGGTGCAGGCGCGCGCATCGCTCTGGACGCGCCTCGACGACCGCCAGGTCGAGGTCCGCTGGCCGAACCTCGGCCGCAAGATCGAGCACTTCATCAAGAAGCGCCGCGAACTGTGGGACTACGAGGGCGTGCGCATCCACCTCGACAGCGTGCTCGGCCTCGGCAACTTCCTCGAGTTCGAGGGCGTGGTCGACTCGTCGGGCGACCCGACGAGGGTCCGCGAAACCGTCGAGGAGCTGATCGGGCTGTTCCGCCCCGTCCTCGGTGAGCCCGTGAGCGTCTCCTACGCCGATATGTAGCGGACGCCCCGCGACTTTCCGCCTTTCGAGCGGCTGCCTGACAGGTTCCGCCCGCGTCCTGCGTCTTCCTTCCCGGAGGCAGGACACGATCGGAAAGCATGGCTCCGTCGGGCTCACCCCGGCGGAGCCATGTCGGTTTTGGAGAGGCCCCCCCAAGATGTCCGCCCCTACAGCGTCACGTCTCCGCTGAAGATCGCAGCGCCGAGCGCCGCCGCCACCGCCACGCGCCACCAGCCGAACGCGGCCATGCCGCCCTTCGAGAGGTAGCCGACGAGCCACTTGATCGCGAGCGCCGCGGAGAACGCGGCGACGACGATGCCGACCGCGGGCGGGATCGGCCCGCCAAGCGAGGCGATGAACGCAGAAGGGTCGTCGCGTCCCGCCTTTGCAAGCTTGTAGACGCACGCGCCGCCGAGGGTCGGCAGTCCGAGCAGGAAGCTGAACTCCGCCGCGCGCCGCGGCGAAAGCCCGAACAGGATCCCGCCGAGGATCGTCACCATCGAGCGCGAGGTGCCGGGCCACATCGCGAGGCACTGCATGCACCCGATCGCGAAGGCGTGGAGCACGGTCAGCTGCGCGAAGTCGTCGCGCTCGCCTTGCTCGCGCTTGACGAGAGTTTTGATCCAAGGGGCGAGCACGAGCAGCAGCACTCCGCCGCCGCCGAGCGCCATCAGCACGGGAATCGGCCGGAAGAGCCGCTCCTCGATCCAGTCGTCGAGGAGGACGCCGAGCACCGCCGCGGGCAGGAACGCGACCACCAGCTTGACGAAGAGCGCAAGCCCGTTCGCGTTGCGCCCGACGAGGCCCTTCAGCATCATCGCGACGCGGGGCCAGTAGAGCCCGAGCACGGCGAGGATCGCGCCGCCCTGGATGATCACGTTGAAGCTGTCGATCGCGGGCTTGCGCGCGGGGTCGTCGAGGAGCCCGAGCAGCCAGCTGGCGATGATGAGGTGCCCCGTCGAGCTGACGGGCAGGTACTCGGTGATGCCTTCGACGAGGCCGAGGATGATGGCGTCAAGAATCGTCACGGCGGGAGTATCGGCGCGGAATCGCCCGCGGCATCATGCGTCGCGCAGCCACGGCATCAGCGCGCGCACCCGCGCGCTCGCAGCCTCGATCGGGTGGCCGCTCGCTGCGCGCCGCCACGCCGTGAAGTCGGGGTGCCCGCGGCCGTAGTCGTCCATGAACCGCCGCGCGAACGCGCCGCTCCGCACATCGGCCAGGAGCGCCCGCAGCTTCGCACGCAGGTGTTCGTCGACGAGCGCCTGTTCCGCGACGAACGCCCCGAACTCGGCGGTGTCCGAGATCGCGCGCCGCATGCCGTCGGGGCCACGGGCGTACAAGAGATCCGCGACCTGCTTCACCTCGTGGCAGCACTCGATGTAGGCGACTTCGGGCGAGTAGCCGGCTTCGACAAGCAGCGCGTACGACTCGTGCACAAGCGCAAGAAGCCCGCCGCACAGAACAGCCTGCTCGCCGAAGAGGTCGCTTTCGGCCTCGGCCGCGAAGGTGGTCGCGATCAGTCCGCTGCGTGCGCAGCCGATGCCGGCGCCCCACGCGAGCGCGAACGCCCGCGCGGTCTCGGCCGCGTTCTCGCGCTCGACCGCGACGAGCGCGGGAATCCCGAGCCCCTCCTCGAAGCGCGCCCGCAGCGTGGCGCCCGGACCCTTCGGCGCAACGAGCACGACCCCGAGGTCGGCGCGCGGCGAAATGAACCCGAAGCGGATCGCAAACCCATGGACGAACCCGACGACCGCACCCGCGGGCAGCGCGTCCTCGATCCACTTTCCCCATGCGGCCGGCTGCGCCTGGTCGGGGAGCGCCACGATCGCGAGGTCGGCGCGCGCCGCAGCTTCGGCGAGCGTGCCCGCCTCGAAGCCTTCGCGGCGCGCCAGTTCGACCTTCTCAGACCCCGGCCGCCCGCCGACCACGACCGAAAGCCCGGAATCCCGAAGGTTCAGCGCGTGGGCGCGGCCTTGGTTCCCGTAGCCGAGCACGGCGATCGTGCGACCGCGCAGGGCGTCGGTCGAGACGTCGCCTGCGCGCAGGATCTGGCCTTCCGAAGAGGGGTGAGCGGGGTCCACGGCGGCAGCGTAGCGGACGCGGCGGCTGGCCCGATCCCGCGCGGCCTCGGTGCCGATCATGCGCGTCGCGAGGTCTCTGCCGAATTTTCCTGCAGTTCCGAGAGCCGATCACCGATGGGGGAAAAGCGGGGTTTGCCCGCGCCCCCACAGATGCCCACACGCCCCAACCGCCGTCGCGCCGAACGCTTCACCGTCGAACCCATGTATTCGTCGGTCTCGGTCACCCACAAGGGCCGCGAGGCCGGCGACGGCCACGTCTACGAGGTCGGTCTCGGCGGCGTCAGGCTCGAGCTCGACGAGCCGCTCCCGAAGCGCGCGCCGGTCGAACTCGAGATCACGCTTCCGGGCTGCGACGAGCCGATCGCGGCCAAGGGTCGCGTCGTCGAGGTCTTCGACGTCGCCGACGACCCGGGTCCGCGCCGCATGGTGGTCGCCTTCGAGAGCTTCAAGGAAGGCGCGGAGGCGATGCTTGAGCGCTACCTCTCGCAGAAGTGGCTGAAGCGCGCCGAAGATCAGCGCACGGCGTCGCCGAGCGCGCGCACCGCGGCGTCGGCGTCGACTTCGTCGGTGAAGACGAAGTCGGCCAGCGCCGCGTAGAGCGGCCGCCTCCGCCGCGCGATCTCCTCGATTTCCTCGACGACACCGCGCCCGGTGAGGCTCGGGCGGTTTCCCGCGCTTTCGCGCAGCCGCGCCTCGAGCGTCGCAAGCGGGGGGTCGAGGTGGACGACGACCGCGCGCCCCTCCTCTCGCAGAAGTCCCACGAACGCGGCCGCGCCGGGCGCCGTCGGCGTCCCTCCGCCAAGCGCGATCACGGATGGCGGCCCCTCGCACGCTGCGCGCAGCGCACGCGACTCCGCATCGCGGAACGCGGGCTCGCCCGCGGCACGGAAGGCGTCGCCCGCCGCTTCGAAACCGAGTTCGCGCGCGGTGCGGTCGTCGAGATCGACGAACCCGACGCCAAGCCGCGCGGCGAGCGCCGCCCCGAGGGTCGACTTGCCCGAGGCGCGCAGTCCGATCAGAACGACGTGCTTCCGCATGGCGGCAGGGTAGCGGGGCGAAAAAAGACAGCACCGCGCGGGAGGCGCGGTGCCGAGTGTTCGGTGGAGAAGGCCCCGCCGTGGTCGGCGGAACGGCCGACGAGGCTCAGCGGACGCGGATCTTGCGGCCGAGGCGGCGCTTCGAGTTGATGATCTTGCGACCCTTGCGCGTGGACATGCGCTTGCGGAAGCCAGTGGCTCGGACCTTCTTGATGCGGCTGATCTTGTGCGGGTAGTGCATAAGGACCTCGGGGAGGATCGAGAACGGTAGCAGAACGCATGGCGAGGCGCAACCCGTGACGGTCGTTCGCGCGTTCTCGCCACGGGGTGGATGCCCGCTCGGCGGCGGAAGTCGGGATTTCGCGTGAAGTTGATTCCGCGAATGCCGATCGAACGGTACGGTAACGGCGTCCGATGCCAGTCCTCCAGCCGCCGCGATGGTCGCGGCGCCTGGAGCGCCAGCATCGGGCCAAGGAGCCGGGATTTCCGTCCCGGCGAAGCCATGGCTGAAGCAGTCCCGCTCGAGGTGATCGAGCAGCGAATCGGTTATCGGTTTCAGGACCGGGCCCTGCTCGCGCAGGCGCTCGTTCACGCGTCGATCGCGACCGTGCGCACGGCAAGCAACGAGCGGCTCGAGTTCCTCGGCGACGCCATCCTCGGCGCCATCGTCTGCGAGCACCTCTACCGCCGCTTCCCGAACGACCTCGAGGGCGAACTGACGAAGATCAAGTCGCTCGCGGTCAGCCGACGCGTGTGCGCGGAGCTCGCCGCCGAGCTCGGCCTCGCGGACGCGGTGCAGCTTGGAAAGGGGATGGGCGAGCGCACCAACCTGCCGCAGTCGCTCCTCGCCGCCCTCTTCGAGGCCGTGATCGGCGCGGTCTACCTCGACGGCGGCATCGAGCCTGCCCGCGCGATCATCCTCCGCCTGCTCGACGCGCGGATCGACGTCTCCGCGCGCCTCGGTCACCAGCAGAACTTCAAGAGCGTCCTGCAGCAGGCCCTGCAGCAGCGCGAGCTCGGCACGCCCGTCTACGTCGTGCTCGGCGAGCAGGGGCCGGACCATGCCAAGTGCTTCGAGATCTGCGTCGAGATCGGCCCGCGACGCTTCAAATCGCGTCAGGCGATGAGCAAGAAGGCCGCCGAGCAGGAGGCCGCGCTCGAGGCGCTGGTCGAGCTCGGGGTGGTCGATCGGGACGAGGACGGAGAGATCCGCGTGCGTCCCGACGCAGCGTCTACTTGAGGACGAGCCAGCCGATCAGGATCGCGTCGACCAACAGGGCGACGAGGATCGCGGCGGCCCATGTCCAGCCGGTGAACGAACGGCGCGTGCGCGCGGGCGCGTCGGGCGCCGGCACGACGCCGATCGCATCGACCGCCGACTCGATCGGTTCGCCGCGTCGGGCGCGGTCCTGCACGATCGCGACGATCAGGTTCGCGTCGAAGGCGCGGATTCCGACGCGCTGCGCGAGCAGCATCACCTTGCGGCGGTTCTCGTAGGTCAGCACGCTTCCCTGCAGCGCATCGCGCGTCGCGGACGCGAGCATCCAGCGCGGGTCGGCCGGGTCGATTGCGTTCAGGCGGGTCGCTTCGCGTGCCCGCAGCATCTCTTCGGCGACAGCCAGCTTTCGGGCCCGCAACGCCCCGGGACGGCCACGGAGCATCTCGTCCGCTGCCTGGCGGAGCCGCTCGCGTCGGATCTCGATGTTGTTGCCGTCCGAGTCCACAGGGTGTCTTCTGTTGCGATCACGAAGTCGTGATGACTCCGCCAGGGAAATCTACGCTCCGAGAGCGAGACGCCTTTCAGGACTTTAATCTTTTCGCGTAAATCTTGCCTTGGGATGCCGAATCCGGTCGGATTGTGCAGATCCTGCCGATTGCGCGGCCGCCGACCGGGTGGCGTGGCGACATGGCGCTGCCTCCCGAGGGCGTCTCGGCAGCCTCGACGGGGAGTCTGGAGGCCCCGACGCTGACCGGCGTGCTACTCGGCGTGCTACTCGGCCCCGTGGCGCACAAGCCGGCCCTCGACGAGGAAGAACGTGTCCTCCGCGATCGCGGTCACGATGTCGGCGAGGCGTTCCACCCGCTGCCCGATCGAGATCAGTTCGATCGCGGCAGCCGTCTTCTCGACCTCCGCTTCGATCCACTCGCGGGCCCACGCGACCACCTCGCGGTTGAGGTTGTCGATGTAGCTGTCGGCCCGCCGGATCTCGAGGCAGAGCTTGGTGTCGCTGTTCGAGAACGCGACGAGCACGTCGCGCAGCATCGCGAGCGCCCCCTCGGCCATGCGCACGAGCGCGGCGGGGTAGCGGTAGTTGCCCGACTCGACGAGGCGGATCACGCGCTTCGAGATCCCCTTGCACATGTCGGCGATGCGCTCGAGCTCGTTCGAGACGCGCATCGTCGTCAGGATGAGCCGAAGGTCGCTCGCGACCGGACTTCCGAGCGCGAGCAGGCGCGTGCACTCGGTCTCGAGCGCGAGCTGCATGTCGTCGATCTCCGCGTCGCCGACGCGGATCTGCCGCGCAAGCTCGACATCGCCGTCGCGGATCACCTCGATGACGCTCGAGACGCGCTGCTCGACGAGCGCGCCGAGCGCCAGCAGGTTGCGGCGAAGGTCGATGACCCGGGATTGAAGGTTCACTGCCATGGCGTTCCCTCGCGCGGATTTCAGCCGAAGCGACCGGTGACGTAGTCCTCGGTCTGCTTGTTCCTTGGCGTCGTGAAGATCTTCTCGGTGTCGCCGACCTCGACGAGGGAACCCTCGTAGAAGAAGGCGGTCTGGTCGCTCACGCGGGCGGCCTGCTGCATGTTATGCGTCACGATCACGATCGTGTAGCGGTCCGCGAGCGTTTCGATGAGTTCCTCGATCGCGAGCGTCGACTTCGGATCGAGCGCCGAGCACGGCTCGTCCATCAGCAGCACCTCCGGGCCGACTGCGATCGCGCGGGCGATGCAGAGCCGCTGCTGCTGGCCGCCGGAGAGGCTCAGCGCCGAGGCGTCGAGCCGGTCCTTGACCTCGCTCCAGATCGATGCCTGTCTGAGGCTCTGCTCGACGAGCTGGTCGAGCTCGGCGCGGGTGTAGTGCTTGTGGAGGCGTGGGCCGAAGGCGACGTTGTCGTAGATCGACTTCGGGAACGGATTCGGCTTCTGGAACACCATGCCGACGTTGCGGCGGAGCTCGACCACGTCGAGCGACTTCGACAGCAGGTCGATGCCGTGGAGCTCGAGCGTTCCCTCGGCGCGGGCCGAGGGGATCGTGTCGTTCATGCGGTTGATCCACCGCAGGAAGGTGCTCTTGCCGCAGCCGGAAGGGCCGATGAAGGCCGTGACGCGCTGGGCCGGGATGTCGAGCTCGAGGTTCTTGAGAGCCTGGAACGACCCGTACCAGCTCGAGAACCGGCGCACGTTGATCGCGGTCTTGGCAGGCGCCGACGCCGCTGCGTGGCCGACGACCGGGGTCGGCAGGCCGCCGACGCCCTGCGTTGCGGACTTGGCGCCAGAGGAGGCTTGGGTTCCGGTGTCAGGGTTCATGGGGGACGGCCGTTTCGATTCGCTCGTCATCATAGGGGCTAGAGGAGCGGCTTCTGGAGTTTCTGACGGATGAAGACCGCGACGCCGTTGAAGGCGAGGAGGACGATCAGCTGCACGATGATCGCGCTCGCGGCGAGATCGTGGAATCCCGCCTGCGGGCGCTGAGCCCAGTTGAAGATCTGGAGCGGAAGCACCGAGAAGTCGCTCATGATGTTGTTGGGGGTCGCGAGGAGGAAGAGCGCGCTGCCGACGACGAGGAGCGGTGCGCTCTCGCCGATCGCGCGGCTCATCGCCAGGATCGAGCCCGTCATGATTCCCGGCACGGCTGCGGGCAGCGTCATTCCCCAGACCGTCTGCCATGTCGTCGCCCCGAGGGCGAGCGCGCCGGAGCGAAGCGAAGGGGGAATCGCGCGGAGCGCTTCCTGCGTCGAGATGATCACGATCGGGAGGATCACCAGCATCAGCGTGAGCCCGCCTGCGAGCACGCTCGAGCCGAACGGAAGGCGCAGGTAGAACAGGCTGTCGGGATCGCCGATCTCCACGCCCGCGTCGGCGCCGACGCCAAACACGCCGAACATGCGCGCGAACGCGGTGAGGCCGAGGATCCCGTAGACGATCGAAGGGACGCCGGCGAGGTTCAGGATGTTGGTCTGGATGAAGCGCGTGAAGCGCGTGCGCCGCGCGAACTCCTCGAGGTAGATCGCGGTGCCGACGCCGAGCGGAAGCGCGACCAGGCCGCAGATGGCGCAGACCCACACGGATCCCCAGAGCGGCACCACGATGCCGGCGTTCTCCGGCTTGCGCGAGGCGGCGTTCGTGAGGAAGTCCCAGTCGAGCGTGCCGAGGCCCTGCCATAGGATCGAGATCAGGAGGATCCCAAGCGCCAGCACCGCGAGGTTGGTGGCGATGAGGCAGAGCCACAGGAACGAGCGGTTCTGCAGCAGGCGGCTGGCGGCTGATCGCGGCTTCGCCATCAGTCGTACTCCTCGCGGAAGCGGCGCAGGATGTACTGGCCGAGCATGGTGAGGAGGAACGTGATGCAGAACAGCGTGGCGCCGACGGCGTAGCTCGACTGGTACTCGACGCTGCCCGCGGGGGCGTCGCCGCCGAAGATCTGCGCCATGTAGCCGGTCATGGTCTGTGTCTCGGCGGCGGGGTTGAAGGTGAGCCGCGCGAGGCCGCCCGCCGCGAGCGCCACGATCATGGTCTCGCCGATCGCACGCGAGATCGCAAGCAGGAACGCGGCCACGACGCCCGAGAGCGCCGCAGGCACCACCACCTTCACGGAGACGTCGAACCGCGTTCCGCCGAGCGCGAACGCGCCGTCGCGGAGGCTGCGGGGAACCGCGCGGAGCGAATCCTCCGACAGGGAGCAGACGATCGGCAGGATCATGATGCCCATGGCGATGCCGGCGGAGAGCGCGTTGTAGCCGCCGAAGCTGACGGGCGACTCGGGCGAACCGAGGCCCGCGATCATCGGGTTGAGCTTCTGCAGCGCCGGGGTGATGAACATCAGCGCGAAGAACCCGTAGACGACCGTCGGGATGCCGGCGAGGATCTCGAGCGCGGGCTTGAGCACGGCGCGGGTGCGCGCGGTCGCGTACTCGCTCAGGTAGATCGCGGTGATCAGCCCGATCGGCAGCGCGATCGACGCCGCGATGATGGTCACGAGCATCGTCCCCGAGATGAGCGGCCAGATGCCGAAGTGCTTCTCGGCGCCGAGGAGCGGGTTCCACTCGGCGCTGCCGAAGAACTCGCCGAGCGAGACATCCTCGAAGCCGAAGAAGACGACCGTCTCCTTCGCGAGGACGACGAGGATGGCAGTCGTGACGAAGATCGAGAAGGTGGCGGCCACGGCGAGCGCGCCGACGATCAGGCGTTCCCGAAGCCGACGCGCGGCGACCGACTTCGGCCGCCCGAGCCGGGTCAGGTCCGTCATGGACGAGAGGTTGGTCGGCGCGGTCGTCACGAGGCGGGAGCCCCCGAAGGGCGGTGCAATCTATCCGCGATTCGTCACCGAGGGCTTGCGTTCGGTTTGGACTTTGTCAGGACGGGCGGGAAAGACATCGCGGCGGCTTTCGCCGCCGCGATGCGGGGGTGTCGTGGATTACTTGTAGAACTCTGCGAGCGAGCCGGAGATGTGTTCGCCCTTCGGATCGATGAACTGCGAGCCCGTGCGGCCGGCCGTCCAGTTGGCCGAGACGCGCGAGTAGACCGCGTCGGGCAGCTTCACGTAGCCGACCTCGCCTGCGAGGCGGCCGGCGTTCTTGATGTAGAAGTCGACGAAGGCCCTGACCTCCGGCTTCGCGGCGCTGGCCTTGCTCACGTAGATGAAGAGCGGACGGCTGAACGGCGCGTACGAACCGTCCTCGATCGACTCGACGGTCGGCATCACGGCGCCCTTGCCGCCGTCGATGGCGACGGCGCGGACCTTGTCCTTGTTCTCGAAGTAGTAGGCGCAGCCGAAGAAGCCGATCGCGCCTTCGTCGCCCGTGACGCCGCGCACGAGGACGTTGTCGTCCTCGGAGACGCTCATGTCGCTGCGGATCGCGCCGTCCTTGCCGACGACGACTTCCTTGAAGTAGTCGAAGGTGCCCGAGTCGGTGCCGGGAGAGTAGACCTTGATCGGAGTCGCCGGCCAAGACGGATCGACGTCCTTCCAGGTCTTGGCGCTGCCGGACGCGCTGTAGATCTTCTTCACCTGCTCGACGGTCAGCGAGGTGCACCAGGAGTTCTTCGGGTTGACGACGATGGTGAGGCCGTCGAAGGCGATCGGCAGCTCGACGTAGTCGACCTTGGCCTTCGCGGCCATGTCGTTCTCGCTCTTCTTGATCGGGCGCGAAGCGTCGGCGATGTCGATCTCGCCGGCGCAGAAGCGCTTGAAGCCGCCGCCCGTGCCGCTGACGCCGACGGTCACGCGCACCTTCGGGGCCACGCCGTTGAACTCCTCGGCGACCGCTTCGGTGATGGGGTAGACCGTGGAGGAGCCGTCGATCTTGACGACGCCCTTCAGATCCTTGAGGTTTGCGTCCTGGGGAGCGGCCGCGAGGAGCAGGCCTGCGGTTGCGAGGAGTCCGATCGAGGAGAGCGTCGAGAGCCTGGGCATGTGGTTCATCCTGTGTGCGGTGTCTCGGGACATTTCTGGAGAAGCGTCGCGCCTTGCGGTCTCCGCTGGAGCCGGCGGGTTTCGGAGCGGCCGAAGGTGCGCCTCGATTGAAGCCATCGTGGCTGCGACCGGGCAGGAGAACGGTCTCCGCTCTCGGTCAAGATTTGGTCAAGGAAGTGTTTGATGTGCGGGATTTCGTTCAGCTCGCCAGCCGTCCGGCGACTTGGTCGCCTCGCGGGACAGGCAGGAGAAGCGAGAAGCAACTCCCGCTCCCGACCTGACTTGCGACGTCGACGCTCCCGCCATGGATGGTGGCGATGTGCTTGACGATGGCAAGTCCGAGCCCGGTGCCGCCCTGGGTGCGGGCGCGGGCCTTGTCGACGCGGTAGAAGCGCTCGAACAGGCGCGGGAGGTGCTTCGAGGGAATCCCGGGGCCTTGGTCGTGGACGGAGATGCGGACGCGGTCGCGCTCGACCGCGCACTCGATCCGGACCGCCGTGCCTTCGCCCGAGTAGCGGATCGCGTTCGAGACGAGGTTCGCGAGCGCCTGCTCGAGCAGCGAGCGGTTCGCGTCGACGACGGCGTCGTCGGGGACGGTGACGCCGAGCTGGATCGACCGTGCCGCCGCTGCGGTGCCGAGCGCGTCGACCACTTCGTGCACGACCTCGCGCACCGCGATCGGCTTCAGTTCGAGCGTCTGCCGCGACTCCGGCTCCTCGAGGAACGCGAGCGTGAGGATGTCCTCGACGATTCCCGAGAGCCGCACGGTGTTGCGGTGGATGATCTCGAGGAACTTGCGGCGGCGCTCGGAGTCGTCGAGATCGACCTGGAGAAGCGTCTCGACGTAGCCCTTGATGTTGGTGATGGGCGTGCGGAGCTCGTGCGAGACGTTCGCCGCGAACTCGCTGCGCATCGACTCGAGGCGGCGCATGCGGGTGACGTCGACGAGGCTGACGACGAGGCCGGTCGGCTGCGAGTCGGCGTGCAGCGGCTCGCAGGAGACCTGGAGTTCGAGCGGCGAATCGAACTCGAGATGGAGTTCTTCCTGGAGCCGCCCGTCGGCGCCGAGCGCGCGGGCGACGGTGCGGTTGAGCGCGGGCTGGCGCACGACTTCCTGCAGGAGCCGGCCTCGCGCGCTGCGTTCGTCGAAGTTGAGCAGTCGCTCCGCCGCGGGATTCGACCCGACGATGCGCTGCATGTGGTCGAGCGCGAGCACGGCGATCGGCGTCGCGCGAAGGACGCGCTCGATCTCGCGCATGCGGTCCTCGATGCGCTCGCGCCGCTCGCGTTCGTGGCGGATCCGGCGGAGGACGTCGCCCGCGAGCGAGTCGAGGAGGGGAAACGCGGCGTCTTCACGCGGTTCGCCCGCCGTCTCGGCGAGCGCGCGCGAAAGTCGCCGCGCGCTGCGGCGGCGGACGACGGCCGTCAGGATCCACGCGGCGAGCACGCCGCCCGCGACCAGCCAGCCCGTCGCGTCGGGCGTTTCGGCAGCCCGCGTCGGGACGTCCGCGGGCGGCGAAGGCCTCGACGACTCGAGCGAGTTCGCCTGCGCGGAAAGCGGCGCTGTCGGGCTTGGGTTCACTGTCGCAATGGTACGGCCGAACGCAGGAGGCTTCAGTCCGCCGCGTCGTCGGTCGCGTCGGCGAACCGGTATCCGACGCCGCGCACGGTCTCGATGCAGTCGGCGAGGCCCTCGAGCTTGCGGCGCAGCGCGGTCACGTGGACGTCGACGGTGCGGCTCGAGAGCACCGTGCTCTTCCCGTGCACCGCCGCGATGATCTGGTCGCGGGTGCGCACGAAGCCGGGGCGGCTCGCGAGGTAGTGGAGGATGCCGAACTCGGTCAGCGTGAGATCGGCCTTGCGCCCGTCGACCACGACTTCGTGGCGGTCGATGTCGATGACGAGCTTGCCGCTCAGGAGGACGAGCCGGTCGGACCGCGTCGGGACCTCCTCGACCGTTCCGTTGCGGCGCAGGACGTTCCGGAGGCGCGCCATCAGGACGCGCGGGCTGAAGGGCTTGGTGACGTAGTCGTCGGCGCCGAGCTCGATCCCGGCGACGATGTCGGCCTCCTCGCCCTTCGCGGTGACCATCACGATGGGGATCGACCGCGTCTCCTCGGACTGCTTGAGGCGGCGGCAGATCTCGAGCCCGTCGACGTCCGGAAGCATCAGGTCGAGCACGATCAGGTCGGGCTTCTCGCGGCGCATGACCTCGAGGGCCAGGCGGCCGCTCTGGATGGTGCGCGCGCGCATTCCCGCGCGTTCGGCGTGGAACTCGATGAGCTCGGCGATTTCGGGCTCATCCTCGACGATGAGTATCTGAGCCTTGGCTGCGGCCTTCACGGTCGTCATGCGTCGTAGGGTACGGGCCGAGACGCCGTCGCTGTCAAGAAAGGATGAAGAGTGGATTCAGAGAGGGGCGATTTCGCGCGTTTCCGCGCGTTTCAGCGGTTCGGGGGCGAGATTCTCGCAGAATCGAGGGACCGCGAACGCGCGCCGGTGACCGACGGCAGCGTGTAGCGGAGCCCGTCCTCCGCGAGCGCGCCAAG
>JBIKWD010000210.1:0-5242 GCA_044356505.1 Phycisphaerales bacterium | reverse complement strand
ACTGGCCGATTCCCGCCGTTTCGCAGCTTCGATTGAGAGAGGCCGGACCTCGGCGCGGACTCCTGTCGCCCGGTCGCACCCCTGAAGGCGCCCGGGCGAAGGAGAGCCTCCATGTCGCCAAGCCAGCTTGCGCTCGCAGCCGCCGCGCCTGCCCGTACGTCCCCCGCCGTTGCGCCCGCCCGGCCGTCCGAGTACGCGCAGCTCGCCTCCTGGCCCGACCAGCTCGACCTCCGTGCGCTGCAGGCGGAGTTCGGCTCGAACGTGTGGATCGTGTCGGCGGCGCAGCTCGTCGAGAACCTCGCCGCGTGGTCGCGCGTGGCGGGAAGCGCGTCGCGCATCGCCTACCCCGTGAAGGCGAACCCGTCGCCCGCGGTCCTCGAGATCCTGGCCGCGCACGGCGCGAGCGCCGAGTGCGCTGCGCCCGCGGAGCTCGCGCTTGCGCGGCGCGCGGGGTTCGCCCCGTCGCGACTCGTCTACAACTCGCCCGTCGCCGACATCCGCACCGCGGCGAGCGTGCTCGCGCACGGAGGCACCGTGGTCGCGGACTCGCTCGACCTCCTCGCGCGGCTTGACAGCCTCGCGGCACAGCCTTCCACGTCAGGTGCGCGCCACGGCCAACTCTGGCGCGCGCGCGGCGCACGCATCCTGCTGCGCGTGAATCCCGCCCTCGACATCCGCTACAAGAAGGACGAGGCGTGGAGCGAGCTCACCTCGCACGCGAAGAAGACGGGCAAGTTCGGTGTGCCAAGCGAAGACGTGGTCGAAGCAGCCGCCGCGCTCCGTCACATCGAGCTCGACGGCCTCCATGCGCATGTCGGCACGCAGATGGACCACACCCAGCCGTTCGTGGACCTCGCGCTCCACCTCGCGTCGCTCGCAGACGCGATCCACGCGCGCACGGGCTCGCTTCCCCGCATCCTCGACCTCGGCGGCGGACTCGGCGTCCCGTTCACGCCAACCGACCGCTTCCCATCGATCGACGCGCTCGCGGACGCGCTCGGGCCCGCGCTCGATGCGCGCTTCGAGCACTGGTTCGAGCCGGGACACGCGCTTGTCGGCAACGCGGTGGCGCTCCTTGGCTCGATCGCCGCCGTGAAGCGCGTGCGCGGCAAGCGCTGGGCCATCGCAGACGTCGGCACAGACCAGCTTGCGAAGATCACGCTCCTCGACTGGCGCCACCAGGTGCGCGGGCCCGACGGACGCCCGTTGCCCTTCACGGGCGACGACTCGCTCGGCGGCCCGCTCTGCTTCTCGGGCGACACGCTCCTGCCCACGACCGACACGAGCGCGCTCTCGGCGGGCGATCCGATCCTCGTCGAGCACACGGGCGCCTACTGCGCGTCGCTCGCCAGCACCTTCAACGGCCGCCGCGCGGGCGGAACCGCCGTCGTCCGCCTCGACGGCGCGATCGTGCGCACGGCCGCAGCCGCAGCGACCCTCGACGAACCGCTCGCGGCGACGCACGCCTGGGGCCTTGCGAACTCGCGCGAACCCGTCGACCCCGCAGCGGCGGCCGTCGACGGCGAGCGCGTCGCGCGGCTCTCGAGCAAGGTGCTGCGCGAGGACCTCTGCCACGAACGGTTCCGCCACGTCGGCGCCGTGCAGGTCGGCCCGCGCGCGTGGGAGTTCGAGTTCGACGTCTCGTCGCCCGTCGGCTTCGTGTCGATGCCGCTCGCGATCCGCCTCGCAGGCGACGCCGCGATCGTGGCCGCGCTCCTCGATGCGGGCGAGGACACGAAGGCCTATCCCGTGTGGGGCACCGAACTCGCGCTCGCGATGCCGAAGCAGGTGCCCACGGGCGCGCCCGTGATCGTGCGCATCGAGCTTTCCGCCGCAGCACGCGAAGGCGCGGGAGCGGACTGCCATCGACAGTCCGTGCGATTCGCGCTCAACGGCGGCGCCGCGACGGGTACGTTCGCGCTGGCATTCGACCGCTCGGCGCGCAGCAGTTGAGGCGTTCGCGGGTTCCGGGGCCCTCGCGGGTACGGGCGGATAAGCGTGGTCGCCGCGCGACGCCGATCGTCCACGCCCCGAATTCTCCGATTCCGTGCCAAGCCCTGTACGGCCCTGTCCGCCACGCGCTCCCTATCCCTTGAGCCGCGTCAACAAGGTCGCGGCAACCGTTCGCGGCATCCTCCCCGCAGCACGCGTTCGAATCCCACCACGATTCGATCCGCTCGCTCGGGCTTGTGTGCCATCTTCCGATCTGGAGCAAGCATGAGCGCGAGAAGGACCGACCTCGAGCATGGCAGCATCGTCCGCGGCGCTCCCAGCGACCTTCGACGCCGCAATCGCCGCGGTTCGCCGAAAGAAAACGATGGGGCCGACGACGGCACAGGCACCGCCGCGAACGGGGGATTCGCACGCCAGTGCCGCGAGCCACAGAGCCTCGCGACGCCCATCGACCTTGACGCCTCCCGAGACCCCAGCTCGGACGCCACCCTGGACAGCGACTCCAGCAACTCCAACACGAGACCTGACAGATGAGCACATGTCACTCGAATCTGACGCTGGGAAACCGCCGCGGGGCCGGCGCGCGCCGCCAGCGGGGCGCAACCACTCTCAAGTCCACTCGTTACCTTAGAGAGGTGAACGCGGAGCCTCCATCCGACTCCATGCTCGTCGAGCGCGCGCTCCAAGGCGATCAGGCCGCGTGGAGCGCGATCGTCGAGCGCTACGGCGGCCTCGCGTACGCGACCGCGCGCCGGACCGGGCTCGGCCGCGCGGAGTGCGAGGATGTCGTGCAGTCGGTCTTCGTCGCCCTCGTCCGCTCGCTTGGAAGCGTGCGCGACGGCGAGAGCCTGGCCGCGTGGATCAGCACCTCGGCGCGCCGCGCGGCGTGGCGCGCTGGGCGGACGGCCCGCGCATCGCCGACCCAGCCTCTCGTCGAGGATCCCGCAGCAGCTGCGTCGGAACGCGGCGGGACGGATGCCGCCGACGCGGTCGCGGCCGAGGAACGCGGAGCGGTCATCCGAGCCGCGCTCGACTCGATCGACGATCGCTGCCGGCACCTGCTCCAGGCGCTCTTCCTCGGTGCCCGCGAGCCCGACTATCGGGCCATCGGCGAGCGTTTCGGCATCGCCCTGAACTCGGTCGGCCCCATTCGGAACCGCTGCCTCCGGCGACTCCTCAAGGCGCTCGAGGATCTTGGCTTCGAGCCCTCGCCCGGGCGACCTCTCTGAAGCCGAAGGAAACTTGATGTGAAACCAGCAGACCTGCGTAGGAACCGTGTACGGACTGGCCGCAGGCTGTCTCCTCTCCCCTGAGGGTCCCCATGGAGAGCACCGACCAACCACATCCCCAGCCGCCGTCCGACTCGAACGACGCCGAGCGCGTCCTCGAGGCCCTGCTCGGCCGCGCCACCCCCGAGCAACTGGAGGCGGTGCAGGCGCTGCTCGCGAACAGCCCCGAGCTTGCCCGCACCGCCCGCATCCTCCGCGACCTGCTCGGCGAGATGCCTGCGATCGCGCGCGAAGGCTTCGAGCCGACGCCCGCCGCGGTGCTTGAGCGCGCCAAGGCGCTCGCGAGCCTTCTCCCGAAACGGCCGACCTGGCTCGACCGCCTGAAGGCCGAAGTGCTCGCGCGCATCGACGCGACCGCAGGCGGCCTCGCGGCCGGTCTTGCCCTCGCACCCGCGCTTCGCGGCGGGCAGCAGCGAACGCTGAGCAGCTTCCGCGGCAGCGGGCTGCGCATCGACGCCGAGTCGACGCGGGCGGGCGATGGGGCGTATGTCCTGCGCATCCAGCTCGATGCGGACGACGCCGACTCGCTCGCGGGCGACTTCGCGGTGCTCGACGCCATGAGCGGAGCCGTGCTCGCCAGCGGCATCGTCGACGACGACGGCGCGGCGCGCGCCGCAATTCCCGCAGTCCTGTCGCCCCCGCATGTCGTCGAGATCGCGGTCCAGTGCCGGGGACGCACCGTCGTCGCAGCGGAGGTTCCGCTCGCATGAGCGATGCGCACGCCAACGCCCTCGCGCATGAGTGCGCCGAGTTCGAGCGGCTCTCGCTCTCGGACCCGACGCGCGCCGTGGCCGAAGGCGATGCGCTCCTTGCGCGCCTCCGCGCGCTCGACGACCCGCAGGGCTTCTCGACCGTCTCGCGGGCGCTGATCATCGCGCTGCCCCATGTCGGCGCGCCGCAGGAAGCGATCCGACGCGCCGCGGCTGCGAGGCGATTCGCGCGCGGCCGTGCGCCTGCAGAGGCCGCGCGCGTCCTGATCGCAGCGATGCACCCGCGCGCTCGGCTTGGAAACCTGCGCGGCGCCATGCGCGCGGGCGAGCGGGCCGTGCGCGAGCTCGAGGTGCTCGGCGAGCACGCGCTCGTCGCGCGCGCCGAGCTCAACCTCGCGAACGTCGCCAAGGCGCTCGGTCAGCCGCAGCGCGCGGTCGCGATCATGCGTCGCGTCCTCGAGCGGGGCGATGCCATCGCGCCGATCCGCGGACAGGCGCTCAACGCGCTCGGAGAGGCGTGCGTGCAGGCCGCCGACCTGCCTGCCGCGCGCGCGGCGTTCGAAGAGGCTCTCGCCGTGTTCACGCGCCAGGAACACGCCTTTGCCTGCGCGGTGGTGGCCGGCAATCTCGCGGACACCGCCGCCCGCGCGGGCGAGATCGAGGACGCGCTGCGCGGCTTCCGCGACGCCCGCGAGCGCTTCGCTGCGCTCGGGGCGCATGCCGAGGCGTCCCGCAACGCGATCGAGGAGGCGACGCTGCTTGGATTCAGCGGTTTCCTCGCCGATGCGCGCGACCGCGCCCGCGACGCAGGCGCCCTTGCCGACCAGCACGGCCTTGCGGCCGAGAGCGCCCGCGCGCGGCTCGTCGTGGGCAGCTCGCTTCTCGCGGCATCCGATGCGCTGGCGGCCGAAGTCCAGCTTGTCGACGCCGAGCGCCGCTTCGACGCGATGGGCGACGCCGCATCCGCCGCGCAGGCGCTGACGTTGCTCGCGCGCTGCGTGCGCGAGACCGACGCCGCGCGCGCGGCATCATGCGCAGACTCCGCCGTGGCGGCGGCACGCAAGGCAGCCGCCCCGATCGAGCTCGCGTCGGCCCTCTCGGTGCGCGCCGCCCTGCACGCGACGCCCGCCGATGGCGAAGCCGACGCCTCCGAGGCGGTCGAGATCGCGGAATCGCTGGGAATCCCCGCGCTTCGCGCCGAATCCCGTGCGGTGCGCGCAGCGGTCGCCCGCCGCAGCGGAGCAACCGAACGCGCGATCGCCGACGCCCGCGTCGCGCTCGAAGAGGTCG
>JBIKWD010000039.1:0-18364 GCA_044356505.1 Phycisphaerales bacterium | reverse complement strand
CAGAAGTACGCGACCCGCTGCGGCGGCGCGACGCTCCACCGCATCGGCCTCTTCGACGCCGCGCTCTTCAAGGACAACCACCTCGCCGCGTTCGCGGGCGACTCGCTTGCGGCGCGCGCGCGGGAGGCGGCGATGCGCGCGCGCACCTCGTCGCCGCTCGCGTTCGTCGAGTGCGAGGTCGACACGCTCGCGCAGCTCGATGAACTGCTGTCGCTCGAGCAAGGCGTCCTCGACATGGTGCTCCTCGACAACATGGATCCCGGCACGCTCGCGGAGGCCGTGCGCCGCCGCGACGCGCGCGCGCCGTGGATCAAGCTCGAGGCCTCGGGCGGCGTGCGCCTCGACACGGTGCGCCGCATCGCCGCGAGCGGTGTCGACCGCATCTCGGTTGGCGCGTTGACGCATTCCTCGCAGGCGCTCGATCTCGGGCTCGACCTCGTGATCGACCGCGCGACCGACGGAGCGCCGAGGTGAATCCGCACGCGGTCGCGTTCGCCGGGTGGCAGGCGCGGCTCGACGATGCGTGCCGCGGGCTCGATGCGATCCGCAGAGTCGTCGCGCTTGCGGAGACCGCCTCGACGCAGGATGCGCCGGAAACGCGCGCGGCCCGCGCGGGGACGGTCGTGACCGCTTGGCGCCAGACCGCCGGCCGCGGGCGCTTCGGCCGCAGCTGGGCCGACACGGGCGAGGAAGGCGTGGCCGCGAGCTTCGTCGTGCAGGCGCAGCCGGGCGAGCGGCTGGCGCTGGTCGGCGCGATCGCGGCGGCGGAGGCGTGCGAAGCGTCGCTTGGCGCGCCCGTCGGCATCAAGTGGCCGAACGACACCTTCGTCTCCGGGCGCAAGCTTGCGGGCGTGCTGATCGAGCGCCGCGGCGACCTCGCCGTGATCGGCATCGGGATCAACGCGCTTCAGCGCGGCTTTCCGCCCGAACTGTCCGGCCGCGCCACGAGCCTCGCGATGCTCGGGGCGACGCTCGACCGCGTCGACGTGCTCGCGGCGCTCATCCGTGCGCTCGACGCGGCGCTCTCCGCGACCGACGAGTCGCTCGCCGCGGGTTTCCACTCCCGCGACGTGCTCCGCGGCACGCGCGCGCTCTTCGCGACGCCCGACGGTCCGGTCGAGGGCGAGGTGCAGTCGATCGACCCGCTGCGTGGCCTCGTGGTGCGCACCGAGACGGGGGAGCGATTCCTGCCCGCGCAGTCGACCAGCGTGGCAGAATGGGGTGGAATCCGCGTGCGCGCGGTGTGAGCGCGGCTTCAAGCCCCGTCGCATCGCGCGCCGATATCCCCCTGATGTCGCCTCTCGCCTTCATCCTGACCTCCGCAGTGCTGATGGAACCGCCGGCCGCGCAGCCGTCGGCTGCGCCATCGCCCGTCCGCGAGGTGAAGCCGGGCGACGCAGCCGCACCCGCGTCGCCGGTACGGGCGTCGTCGGGCCCGGTCCGCCGCGTCGATGCGAATGCCGAGGCCGGCCCGCTGCGCGAGAACCTCGAGGCCGTCGATGCAGGCACGGAAGATGTGGGCGCGCTCGGCGCGAGTTTCCGCCAGCCCGCGCACGACTCGCGTCTGCCGTCCGCGTTCCAGCGCGTGTACCGCGTGCCGGGCGAGGAAGGCAAGCTGATGCGCGGCAACGGCGCGCTCTTCGCGGTCTTCCCCGAGAGCGTCTATCGCCGCACGCCGCGCGGCACCGCGGCCGTCGCGCCTCCCGGAACGGTGTTCCACATCGGCATGCCGGGCGAACTCCGGTTGTCGCCCGCGCTTCCCGTGGAGCGCGTCCTCGTGCCCGGGCAGATCGACGGCCGCGTAGGGACGCGCGTCGGGCCCGAGGCCTGTTTCGGCGTCACGCGCGTCGACGCGCGCATCGACGGCCGGCAGCCGACGCCCGCGGATGCGGCGACCGGCGCCTCGTTCGGCGACCGCGTGCGGGCGCAGTCGCCCGCCCCGCAGGAATCGGCTGCGAACGCGGCTGCGTCCGCGCCTCGCGTCGATGCGAGCCCGCTCGCTTCGCCGAGTCCGTACGCGCATCTCGGCTTCGGACCCCCGCGGGTCGAGCGCGATTGACCCCGCGCATCACTCGCGCCAGCCGCGCTCCCTCTTCTTCTCGCCTTCGCGCTTCTTCGCCTCGAGGCGGCGCTCCTTCGATCCGCGCGTCGGCTTCGTCTTCTTGCGGACCTTCGGCCTCTTCGCGGCCATCGACACGAGCGTCTTCAGGCGCACGATGCACGCCTCGCGGTTGTCGGCCTGCGAGCGCGTCGAGTGATCGCTGATGAGAAGCGCCTCCTCCGTGCCTTCGCCGACCGCGAGCGAACCGGCGATGCCGCGCAGCCGCGCGAAGCCGGCGTCGTCGAGCCCGATGATCTCGCTGAACAGCACGCGCAGCTGCGCCTTCGTGCTCGTCTTGTTGACATGCTGCCCGCCGGGGCCGCTGCCGCGCACGAACGAGAAGTCGAGCGCGCCGACGCGCACGCCGCACCCGCCGCCGAGGCGGAGGAAGCCGCCGTGGGTGTCGCTCGCGCCGGGCTTGTCGCGTCGGTCTTCCATCGCGAAGGTCAGAACTCGAAGCGGATGCCGCCGCGGAGACCCTGGAGGCTGCCTTCGAGGGTCATGTCCTCGCCCTCGTAGGTGCCGCCGAGATAGCGGTAGCCGAAGTACGCAGCGCCCTCCTTGCAGAACCAGAAGGCGATGTCGGCCTCGATTCGCGCGCCGAACCCGAAGTCGCCGCCCGACACCGGCAGGATCGCGCCGCCCGCGACCGATGCGCCGAGATCGACGCGGCGCACGACGGGGAACCACTCCTTCGTGTCGAACGCGAGGCGGAAGCCGAGACCCGCGTTGAGAACCGCGAAGGTCTCGTTCGCATCGGTCGAGAGGCCGCTCGCCAGGTTCGTGAGGTCGCGCTGCATGCCCTGCACGTCCGCGGACACCAGCGCGAACACTGAGAGATCGGTGTTGTTCGCGGGAGCGGTCCAGTTCGTTCGCGGTTCGCTCCAGCGCGTCGGTTGCTCGGCGAGCGGCCGGTAGAAGTCGTACGCGACGAGCGCGCCGGCGCTCCACCACGAGAAGGAGTTGTCGACCGCATCGCCTGCGTTCACCGCGAGCCCGCCGAGCGTGAACGGCTCGTCGACCGGACCGCGGCCTTCGGTCGACATCGCGAACCCGCGCAGCGAGACCGCCAGCCGGTCGCGGGTCAGCGCGAGCTCTCCCGCGAACGTCGGCTCGCTGTCGTCGAGATCGGGTGCGCTTACATCGGTCTTGGCCGGCCCATCGGTGAAGTTGCCCTCGAGCCGCGGAAACCACGCCTCGATCGTGAGCGAGAGCTTGAACGCATCGGCGTCGTCCGCCGCGGGCGCGACGGCGGGATCGGCGGCGAGTGAGGAGGACGCGAGGAGAAGCGCGAGCGGCAGCGGCATGCGCGCAGCGTATCAACGCGCGCGCATCTCGATGACGGCGACCTCGGGAGGGCAGTTGACCCGCAGCGGAAACCAGGCGCCGACGCCGTTGGTCACGTACAGGTGGCAGTCGCCGCGCTGGTAGTGGCCGGCGCTCAGCCGGTGGGTGAAGACGAGGTTGTGGCGGCGATTGGCGCGCCGCGCCACCTGCCCGCCGTGGGTGTGGCCGGAGAGCGTGAGCGGGATCCCGCGGTCGACCGCGCCGACGAACGCCTTCGGATTGTGTGCGAGCAGGAGGTCCGCGCGCGCCATGCCGCAGCGGCGCAGGCGCTCGACGCAGCCGGGAATCGACTTCGACCAGTCGATTCCCGCCACAAGCAGGCCGTCGCGGCCGCCTGCGCGGACGGAGTCGTCGGTCAGCACGATCAGCCCCGCCTCCCGTGCGCCGCGCACGATCGACCGCGGGTGGTCGAGGTGGTCGTGGTTTCCAAGCACGACGAACACGCCGAGCTTCGCCTTCAGGAGCGAGAGCTGCTCGAAGAGAAGCGGTGCCTCGTGCGCCGAGAGATCGACGAGATCGCCCGTGATCGCGATGAGGTCGGGCTTCACGGCCCGGACGGCGTCGACGGCCTGCACGAGCCGTTCGGGTCCGAGGAGGTGGCCGAAGTGGATGTCGGAGATGTGCGCGATCCGCACGCCGTCGAACGCGCGCGGCCAGTTCTCGCTCGAGAGCGTGTACTCGTTGAGTTCGATGGGCTGCGCGACATGCAGCGCGCGCAGGCGCCCGCCGAGCAGCGCGTCGGGCAGCCTCGTGATGATCGCGTTGCGCACGTTCGCGGTGTGGTAGCCGAGCGAGCGCCGGCGCGTCGCCGGTGTGGGCTTGGATGCATCGTCGCTCATGCGCGGGCGGCCTCCGCGAGAAGATGCCCGGTGAACGCCTCGACGTGCGCGGGCGTCGTCGCGAGCGCGCCGATCGACACGCGGAGGACGAGCCGGCCGTGGAAGCGGCAATGCGATACGAAGAAGCGGCCGTCGCGGTTGACGGCGTCGATCAAGCGCTGCGTGGACTCGTCGCCGTCGCGATGCGCGATCGCCACGAGGCTGAGGGCGGGCTCGACCACGAGCTCGAGCGACGGATACGAGCGCACGCGCTCGGCGAGCGCACGCGCCATGGCGACGTGCGAGCGGACGAGCGCGCGCAGGCCCTCGAGTCCGAACGACCGCAGCACGAACCACAGCTTGAGCGCGCGGAACCGCCGGCCGAGCGGCACCTGCCAGTCGCGGTAGTCGATCACCTTGCCCGATTCGGTCGCCGCGTTGCGCAGGTATTCGGGCAGCACGCTGAGCGCGCGGACGAGCGCCGCGCGTTCCGCGACCCACAGCACGTCGCAGTCGAAGTTGACGGGCATCCACTTGTGCGGATTGAAGCACCAGCTGTCGGCATGCTCGGCGCCGGCGTTCACGAAGCGGAACTCCTCGCAGAGCGCGGCGGTGCCGCTCATCGCGGCGTCGACGTGGAGCCAGAGGTCGTGCGCGCGGCACACTTCCGCGATCTCGGGCACGCTGTCGATCGCGTTCACGCCCGTCGTGCCGACCGTCGCCGACACGAACGCAGGCAGGTGGCCAAGCGCGCGATCGCGCTCGACTTCGGCGGCGAGGAGATCGACGCGCATGCGGCCTTGCTCATCGACGGGAATCAGGCGCACGAACTCGCGGCCGATGCCTGCGATGCGCGCCGACTTCTCGATCGACGAGTGCGCCTGGTCGCTCGTGTAGCAGCAGACGACGCGGCCGCCGGCGGCGAGGCCGTGGGCGTCGCTTGCGAACCTGGTCGCGCGTTCGCGCGCGGCGACGATCGCGACGAGCGCGGCGGAACTTGCCGTGTCCTGCAGCGAACCGCCGCCGTGTCCGGTGGACAGGAACCGCTCGGGCAACCCCATCGCATGCACGAGCCAGTCGAGCATGTGCGTCTCGACCTCGGTGCAGGCGGGGCTCGTCGACCAGAGCATGCCCTGGACGCCGAGGCCCGCGCTCGCGAGTTCGCCGAGGATCGACTCGTAGCTCGAGTTCGCGGGGAAGTAGGCGAACCACCCCGGGTGCTGCCAGTGGACGACGCCCTTCATCACGACGTCGTCGAGGTCGCCGAGGATGCGCGCCATCGGCTCGCCGAACTCGGGCGCGCGCGCCGGCAGCATCGCGCGGATCGCCCCGGGCTCCGGGAGATGCGCCACCGCGCGCTCGCCGATCCTCTCGCGGTAGTCGGCGATCCAGTCGATGAGCGCGTGGCCCGCCGCGCGAAACGCAGCGGCGTCGAGCGGCGCCGGCGCCGGGCGGGTGACGGCGGTCAGGCGATCTGGTTCCGTCGCGGTCATGGAGGAGAAGCGTAGCCCGTTCGGATAGGATCGTCCCATGAGTTTCGAGCCCGTTTCTCTCTTGACCGGGCGGCTGGTGCTGCGTCCGAGCGCCCCCGGCGACGAGGCTGCGCTCGTTGCCGGCCTTGGCGACAGGGAGGTGCAGCGCTGGCTTGAGACCGTGCCGCATCCGTACACGGCCGAACACGCGCGCACCTGGATCGCACGATCGGCCCGCGAGCGCGACGCGGGATTCATGCAGGACTTCGCGATCACGCTCGCCGCCGGCGGTGCGCTGGTCGGCGGCGTCGCGTTCACGCCGTCGCGCGTCGAGCCAGCGGCCGAGCTCGGCTACTGGATCGCGCGGCCGCACTGGGGAAAGGGCTACGGCGGCGAGGCGCTCGCGCGCGTGGTGCGCTACGCGACCGAGGAGTGCGCGCCGCGGTTCACGCGCTTGTCGGCGCGCGTCGCACCCGACAACACGGCGTCGCGGCGCATGCTCACGCGGCTCGGCTTCGTCGAGAAGGAAACGGCCGTCGACAGCGACGGAGTGACGCGGCTGAGATTCGAAACACTCAGTTTCCAGCAGACTTCCGTCTGCTGAACGGATGACGCCAGAGTCGACGGCCAAAGTGGAAGCCACTACTTCCAGTAGTGGTCTCGCGCGCAAATCGCCGCCCGTGCATGTTCCGACGCTCGTCGACTCCGCACTGCTCGAAGCAGTGGCACCCATTCTGGCTGTCGACTCGCATGGTTCTGTGCTCGCGCTCCGCGCTCGTGTCGACACGGCCGCGGGTGAGTGCCGGCGTCCCTCAGCTCGCCACCATCTCCCGCGACAGTTCGCCATCGACCTCGCGCGCAAGCTCGGCCATCAGTCCGCTGCCGAGGTCGAGCCGCAGGCCCGCCGCGCCGAAGAGTTCGGGCAGCGGCCGCGACCCGCCGAGCGCGAGGCCCTTGCGGTAGGCGGCCAGCGCGCCGCGCTCGTCGCGCCGCGAGTTGAGCCACATCTGGATCGCGCCGGTCTCGGCGATGCCGTACTCGATGTAGTAGAACGGCATTCCAAAGAGATGGAGCTGCCGGTGCCACTGCGCATCGCGCGCGTTCTCGCAGCCGTCCCACGACACGTCGTTGCCGAATCGCTTCATGAGCGCGCGCCATGCGTCGGTGCGCTGCGCGCGCGTGTGGCCGGGATTCGTGTAGATCCAGTGCTGGAACGCGTCGATCGTCGCGATCCAGGTCATGATCGTCGGGAACCTCTCGAGGCGTTCGCGCAGCGCGCGGCGGCACTCGTCCTCCGAGTAGAACTCGCCGTGGTAGGGGAGCGTGAGGAGCTCCATCGACATCGACGCGACCTCCGCGAACTCCGTCGGCGCGCCGCGGTACTCGACGAGCGGGTCTTCCTTCGACAAGAGCGAGTGGAACGCGTGTCCCGCCTCGTGCACCATCGTGACGAGGTCGCGGTGCATGCCGGCCGCGTTCATGAAGATGAACGGGCGGCGCGAGTGCTGGCGCTGGTACTGGTAGCCGCCCGGAGCCTTGCCGGGGCGCGACTCGAGATCGAGGCAGTCGCCCTCCTTCATCGAGTCGAACATCTGCCCGAGCTCCGCGTCCATCGCGTGGAACATGCGCGAGCAGCCGTCGACGAGCTGCTGCGCGTCGTCGAACGGACGCAGCGGCTTGCGGCCCTTCACGTCGACCGCGAGATCCCACGGCCGCAGCGGCGAGGTGCCGAGGTCGCCTGCACGCTCGCGGTCGAGCCGGCGCTGGATCGGAACGAGGTGCGCCTCGATCGCGGCATGCATCGACATGCAGTCGGCCGGCGTGTAGTCGAAGCGCTTCATGCGGCGGTGCTGGAAGTCGCGGAAGTTGTCGAAGCCGGCGTTGCGCGCGATCTCCTGGCGCAGCGCGAGCATCCGGTCGTAGATGTCGTCGATCGCGTCGCGGTCGGCGAGGCGGCGCTCGGCGATCGCCTTCCACGCGCGCTCGCGCACCGCGCGGTCGGTTTCCTCGAGATAGCGCGACATCTGCGGCATCGTCTGCGTCTTGCCGTCGAACTCGACGGTCATGCGGCCGATCACCTGGTTGTACGTCTGGTCGAGCTCGGCGAGCTGCGTCTCGAGCGGGATGTTCGCCTCGCGGAACAGCTCGATGTCGACGCGCATGCCGCGCAGCAGCACCTCGTAGCGCGCCTTCGGCAGCGCGTCGGCGAACGCGCTCGTCGCGATCTTCTTGTCGAGCTCGCTCGAGATCGGCTTCAGCTTCGGCTCGACATCGCGCACGAAGCCGAGGAACGCAGCCTCCGCGGACTTGTCCTCGGTGCTGCGCGTCGTCGCGATGTAGAGGTTGGCGGCCTTCTCGGCGACGAGCGCATCGAGGTCGCTCCGGTCGAGGATCAGCTGCTCGAGGTCGTCGGCCGACGAGATCGGGCGGCCGAGGAGCTCGCGGTAGTGCGGTTCGATCGCGGAGAAGTCCGCGGCGTTCAACGAGGCGGGGGCGTAGGCGCGTGCGTGGGCCATTCGCGGAGAATACAGTCCGAAGGCCCGCGGCAGCGAATTGCGTCCCCCGGCTCGGGCGGATTCCACGGGTTATCCTCCGTCCATCTATCCCCGTCCATCTATCTCCCGTCCATCTATCCCCGTCCATCTATCCCCGCCCATGTCCTCGGTTGTCCTCAGCCTCTCGCCCGCAAAGGTGAATCTCGCGCTCTCGGTTTCCCCCCCGTTGGAGGGCGGCATGCACGAGATCGCGAGCTGGATGGTGACGACGGCCTTCGCGGACGAGCTCGAGGTGAAGCGGCTGCCTGCCGATCGCCCGAGCCGCTTCTCGATCGACTGGCACGACGACGCGCGCCGCCGCACCGACATCGACTGGCCGATCCGCAAGGATCTCGCGGTGCGCGCGCACGCGCTCCTCGAGCAGAAGCTCGGCTGCGCGCTGCCGATCCAGTTGCGGTTGCGCAAGCGCATCCCCGTGGGCGGCGGCCTCGGCGGCGGCTCGTCGAACGCGGCCGCGATGCTGCGCGCGCTCGACGCGCTCTTCGACCTCCGCCTGCGCGCCGAATATCTCGAGGCGATCTCGCGCGAGCTCGGAAGCGACGTGCCGTTCCTCGTGCGCGGAGGCAGCGCGCTCGTCGAGGGAACGGGCGAGCGTCTCACGCGCGTGGCGATGCCGCTCGTCCATCTCGTGCTCGTGTTTCCCGCGGTCGCGTGTCCGACGGGGGCCGTCTACCACGCGTTCGACCGGCTGCGGCCCGACGCGCGTCTCGACGCGCCGCGCGTGCGTGCGCTCGTCGACGCCGCCGACATGGGCGCGCTGTGCGCCGACATGGGCGCGCTGCGCGCCGACATGGGCGCGCTGCGCGCCGACATGGGTGCGCTGCGCGCCGACATGCCGTTCAACGATCTCGCCGACGCCGCGTGCGAGGTCGCGCCCGCGCTTGCGGAACTCCGCGCGCGGATCGAGCGCGTCGCCCAGTCGCCCGTGCACGTGAGCGGCTCGGGATCGACGCTCTTCATCGTGTGCGACTCGTCGATCCACGCCGAGGCGCTCGCGGGCGCGGTCGAGATGCAGACGGGCGTCCCCGCGGTCGCGACCGTCACGGCTCCGACGCCGCCCGAGGAAGTCGACGGCGAGCCCCGCGCGATCGGCGCGCCCGCCGCCGTCGACGACGACGAATAGGCGCCGATGTACGGCGTCCCGTAGACAACCCCTCCACGCGCAACGCGGCTGGTTGATAGACTTCCATGATGCTCATCGCACTCTTTCGGCCATCGGGACATGGTGCTGTGTCGCAGCGACTTCTTGGTTTCGTCGTGATTCTGTGCGCCGCCGGATGGGTTGGTGGTTCGCTGTACACGCTTGGTGAAGCAGTGTGGTGGGGGCTCGGAACTCGTCAAGCCGAGGGAGTGGTGCTGTCCGTGACGCGGACGAAAAAGTTCTTCAGCAAGATCGACGTGCAGTATGCGCCGAGCGAAGACGCGTCGGCGCGCTTCGTCGGCAGCGGGTTCCGTTCGTCGGCGGAAGTCGGCGACCTGGTGCCGGTGCGCTTTCATCCAAACGATCCGACGAACGCACGGATCGACGGTCTGTTGGACCGTTGGGGCGTGGCGTCCGTGCTGAAGATGCTATTGATGGCCCTTGCAGCCATGACTTGCTACTCACTGCTCCACTCGGCGGTCGTGGCGTGGATGAAGGACGGACTGAAGGGACGAATCGAGACCTAGCGCGACGCGGGGCCTAGGGGCGTTGGTTCTCCAGAGAAGCGCCTACAATCGCCCCCATGCTCTGGCAGCCGTCCCTTCCCGACCGCTATCTCAACGCTTCCGAGAAGGAACTCGGCGCGTCGATCGAGGCGCGTCGCAGGGAACTCGGCTCGCGGCTCCTCATCCTCGGCCACCACTACCAGCAGGACGACGTGATCCGCCACGCCGATCTCGTGGGCGACAGCCTCAAGCTCTCGCAGATGGCGGCCGCCGAGGCGCCGAAGCGCGGCGCGAAGTACATCGTCTTCTGCGGCGTCCACTTCATGGCGGAGACCGCCGACATCCTGACGCCCGACGACGTCGAGGTGATCCTGCCCGATCTTTCCGCGGGCTGCTCGATGGCCGACATGGCGGCCTACGAGGACACGGTCGACGCGTGGGAGGCGATCCACGCGGCGATCGAGGAGGCGGGCGCGAACCAGCGCGTGGTGCCGATCACGTATGTCAACTCCACCGCCGCCATCAAGGCGTTCGTCGGCAAGCACGGCGGCGCATGCTGCACGAGCTCGAACGCGTCGCGCGTGTTCGAGTGGGCGCTCGCGGGTGGAAGCCAGAAGCGCGCGCGCGGCGAGGAGATCAAGATCCTCTTCCTGCCCGACCAGCACCTCGGCCGCAACACGGCGAAGGCGCACGGGTTCACGACCGAGGTCGATGTCGAGAACACGGTGGAGGGCGGCGCGCGCGCCCGCGCCGAGACCGCGCTCTGGAACCCGAAGCGCGAGTCGGGCGGACTGACCGCCGCCGAGATCCGCGACGCGAAGGTGCTTCTCTGGGCCGGCCACTGCAGCGTGCACAAGCTCTTCCGTCCCGAACACGTGGCGGCCGCGAAGAAGGAAGGCCGCACCGTGCTCGTCCACCCCGAGTGCGCGCAGGAGGTCGTCGACCTCGCGGACATGCGCGGCTCGACCGAGTACATCATCCACGCGATCGAGAACGCGATGCCCGGCTCGAGCTGGGCCGTGGGCACGGAGGTCCATCTCGTCAACCGCATCGCGCGCGCAGCCGCGAAGCGCGACGTCGACGTCCACATCCTCTCCGACTGCCAGTGCCTCTGCACCACGATGTACCGCATCGACCAGGCGCACCTCGCGTGGTGCCTCGATCACCTCGCCGCGGGCGCAGGCTCAGGGAAGGTCGTGAACCGGATCAGCGTGCACCCCGAGGCGAAGGCGCTCGCGCGGGTCGCGCTCGAGCGGATGCTGTCGCTCGCGCCCGGCAAGAACGCGGCGCCCGTCGCGGTCGACTGATCGTCGCGCCGCAGCGGGATCCATCACGCGGTCGTGTTCCGCGATCTACCGTCGGCGTGAAGAGAAATCTTGTGCGGAATGCGTCATGTCTTTCGAGCGACCCTCGTGCGCTTGCTACTGTTGGCGCGCGATGCCCGCAGGCCGCATCGACGGAAGACCCGAATGAACTCTGTGAACGGAAAGACAGACCGCACCCCGCTTCCGCGTCGCCGCTGGTTCCTTGCCATCGTCGGCGTGGCGGTCGTGCTGGTTCTCGCGGTCGTCTTCGCCCCGCTCTATCTGCGCGGATATGCGCGCGACATGATCGTGCGCGAGGTCGGAGCCAAGGTGAACGGCGTCGTCACGGTCGGCGCGGTGAAGCTCGGCTGGTTCTCGCCGCAGCGTGTCGATGCGCTGTCGATCCGCGGCGACCGCGACACGGGTTCGGTCACGGTCACCGCGGAGGTCGCGCAGGGCTTGCTCGCGCTTGCGACGGGCGACGAGGTCACGGTGAGCGTCACAGGAAGCGCGCAGACGCAGATCGACGCGCAGGGCCGCGCCGGCATCGCCAGGTTGCCGCGACAGGACAAGGCCACGCCGGGGCAGGAGCCCGTCGGCGCAGCGCCTCCGCCCGCGAAGGAGAAACCGCTCGGCGGCCGCAAGATCCGCATCGAGCTTGAAGGGATCGATCTCGACGCCACGCGCGATGGCAAGCCGCTCTACGCGGTCGACGGCCTCGCCGGCTGGGTCGGGCTCGAGGCCACGGACCTACAGGGCCTCAAGGTGAACGGCGAACTCAAGGCCACCACCGGGATCGCGCAGGGTGGCGCGGTGCGCGCGGGCGACTTCGATGCGGCGTTCCTCGCGCTCGTGCCGCAGCGTGCCGACGGTTCGTTCAACGCCCTCGGCGCCACGGGTTCGGTCGAGTTGAAGGCCACGAACCTGCCCGTGCCGAGCGCGGCGGGGCAGGAGATCTTCGCCGAGCAGCTGTCGGTCACCGCGGCGTATCTCGGCGAGAGTTCGATGCTGTCGGCGCGCGGCTCCCTGCGCGCGGGCGACGAGCAGCCCGCCACGATCGACGCGTCGTTTTCGTCGGGCCGAATCCTCGGCGATGCCGGCGATTTCGTGCTCGATCCTGCGACCGTCGAGGCCGACATCGAGGTCAAGGCGCTTCCGATGACGGTGCTCCAGCCGTACGCGCCCGAGCTGCGTGAAGGCGTGCGGCTCGACTTCGTCGAGGATTTCGGGCGATTCGCGGACATCCGTGTCAAGAAGGAGAAGGGCGAGCGCGCCAATGCGCTGCTCGACACGCGGCGGGTGAAGCTCTCGTTCGACGCGGCGGTCGCCGCCGATGGGAGCAGCATCGACGACGGCGCGCTCGAGGCCAGCGTGTCGGTGCGGCCTGAACTCCTGCGTGCGCTCGGAGTCGATGCCCTCGGGCCGCTGGTCGCGCGCGCGGAGGGTTCGAAGGTCGCGTGGCGCAGGCCCGCGAAGGATGCGGGCGATGGTCTCGCGGCGCTCGGCGGCGCGTTCACCGTCGCGCTTGTCGAGCGCCTCGGGGTTCGCGGCGCGTTCGACGCGGGCGGCGAGAGGGTCGATGTTCGGGTGGATTCGCTGCGCGCCTCGGTCGACAAGAAGCTCGGCGAGCGTGCGGCGTCGATGACGGCGGCGCTCGCGGGCGTCTACGGCGCAGGGAGTCCGCTCGAGGCGACGCTGTCGGGCAGGCTCGACCTTGCGTCGAAGTCGGTCACCGGCGGTTCGATCGATGCAAGCGTCACGCTCGAGGGCGGACTCGTCGAGCGCGTCACGAAGAGCGCGGTTTCGCCCGGGCGCGGCGGCACGGCCGCGAAACTCGTGGTGCCCGCGTTCGCGTACCGACCGACGGAGGGGCGGAGCGCGCTCCAGTCGCTCGAGTTGCGCGGGCGCGTCGAGTTGACGGGCGATCTCCTCGTCTCGGGCGGCAAGTCCGTGGCCACGGTGCGGGGGCTCGGCGCGACTTTCGCGCTGCCTTCGAGCGGTTCGCCCGGCTCGGTCGACCTCGCGGCACGGATCGACGGTGCTGAGACGCGCATCGTGCAGCGGTTTGCGGCGATTCCAGAGGCGTTCGACGATCCCGCGGCCTTCGGGCTCGAGGGCACGATCGACGTGCGCGGGCTCGATCCCTCGGTCATCGCCCGATTCGCGCCCGCTGCGAAGGACTCGCTCGGCGTGCTCGGCGCGGGTCCGTTGACGCTCTCGGCGCGCAATCGCACAGAGGCCGGTGCGATCGCGGTCGACTTCACGCTCGCGGCGGCCACGCTCAACGCTTCTGGGAACGCGCGCTACGCGAAGGATGCCTTCGCGGCCACGAATCTCGCGTGCGATGTGTCGCTCACGCCCGAGGTGCTCGCGTCGGTCAAGTTGCCCGACACGGTCGCGCTCGCGCCGGGTGCGAAGGCGTCGGTGCGCGTACCCACGCTCGCGGTTGCAAGGGGCGCGGAGGGCTGGGCGCCGTCCGGCGACATCGCGGCGCGCGTGACGGTCGACCGCCTGCGCATCGAACGCGCGCCCGGGCTGAAGGGCACGCTCGAAGTTCCGCGTCTCGAGGCGGACGCCACCTACGCGATGAAGGACGAGCGCGCGACAGCCAAGGGCTTCGCGTCGCTCGGCGCGGGCGGCTCTGCGGGTCGGCTTGCCTACGACGTCATCTGGAAGAAGCCGGCCGAGGCGAAGCTCTTCCGCGGCGTCGAAGGCACGCTCGCGCTCTCGCAGTTCGATCTCGCGCAGGTCGAGGGCGCGCTCGGGCTCGTGCCTGGCGGCTACTCCGGCATGCTCGGCGGCGCGGGCGACTGCACGGTCGAACTCCGCGAACGCGGTGCAGCGCAGGCGAAGGTCGCGCTCGTCTTCCCGAAGACGCGTGGCGACGTCACGATCGACGTCGTCGAGGAGGCAGGTGGACGCGCCGCGCGCGCATCGGGCGAAGTCGACGCGCAGATCGCGCCCGAGGCGTTCGCCAGGCTCGCGGGTCTCGGAAAGGACCAGAAGCGGCGCATCACGGCGCCGGTCGATGCGAAGTTCGCGATCAAGTCGGCCGAGGTGCCGCTCGACGCGGATCTCAAGCCGTTGCTCGCCGACGCCGCGCTCGACGTCTCTGGTTCCCTCTCGCCCGTGGGCGTCGAGGTGACAGACGCGCAGGGCGTGAAGTCGGTCGTATCGACCGGCGCGCTCGCGCTCTCGGCCCGAAGCGCGCGGCTCTCGGATGAACTGACCATCCGCGTGACGGGGTCGGGGGCTGAGAGGCAGGGCGTCGACGCCGGCGCGCTTGATCTCGACGCCCGCGTCCGCGGCGCCGTCGCGCGCGGCAGGGACGCGAAGGCGGCGCCCATCGTCGATGCCACGCTGAAGGCGACCAGGTTCCCCGCAGCGACGGTCGATGCGATCGCGGGTACGAAGGGCGCGGTCGGCCGCTACCTTGGCGACGCGATCGACGCGAATGTCACGGCGCAGGGGCTATCGAAGACCGCGGGTGCGCTGGCCATGACGCTCTCGTCGCCCTTCGCGGCCCTCGAGGCGCCTGCCCTCACGGTCGCCGGCGGCTTCCTGCGTTCGGGCGCCGACAAGCCGGTCCGCGCGAACATCACGCTCTCGCCCGAGGTGCGCGAGGAACTGCTCACGGCCATCAACCCTGTCTTCAGCGACGTCCAGTCGAAGGAGCGGGCGCGGTTCACGCTCACGAACCTCGCGTGGCCGATGGACGGCGACCGAAGGAAGTTCGACGCGGCCTTCACGCTCGAGACGGGAGAGATCCAGCTGACGAACTCTGGGTCGCTCGCGTTCCTGCTTTCGCTGCTGCAGGCGGGCCGCACCGAGGGTTTCGAGGCGCAGATCGACCCGCTGCGCGCCACGATCGCGAAGGGCCGGCTCACCTACCGGGACTTCGCGCTCCGCGCTGGCAAGACCCAGCAGGGCGCGTGGCGCAACTCGCTTGTCTTCTCGGGCGACATCGACCTCGCGGCGAAGCCGGTCTACGCGAACGCCATCACGACCGCCGTGCCGCTGTCCGATGCCGCCAACTGGTCGAGTGACGCGCGCAGGATCTTCGAGACGATCGGCGCGGCAAGCCCCGAGCTCCTCAAGTCGCTCAGCGTCGGTGTCAAGCTGAGCGGCCCCGTGTTCGACGCGAACGGCAAGCCCGCGAAGCTCAAGCAGGAGCTCGCGCTCCCCGACCTCGGCGAGATCCTCAAGGACAATCCCGGCGCCCTGATCGACGGTATCGGTGGGCTCATCGATGCCTTCCGCAAGAAGGACAAGAAGAAGTAGGGCCCTCGGCTCTCGAAACACGAATCGCGGCGTCCGGCACCAAAGGCCGCCGCCGCAGCGGCGGGCGCTCAAACTCCTGTGGCATCACCTCTGGTGATGGCGGCCGGGAACGCGCGGAACGCTCTCAGCCTGCAGGCTGGGCGCACACGGCGGGTGCGAGTCCGCCACTACCCCTGCTGCGCAGGGGGTAGTGCCACACGGCACATGCTTCGACTCCGACGCCAAGCGCTCCGACTTCGCTGCGCTCCGTCGTCGTGGGCGCGGAATGTCGAAGAGCGCGGAGCGCAGCGAAGCGCGAGCAGGTTGCGTACGCCGTCGCATCCTGTGTCGTGTGGCATCACCTCTGGTGATGGCGGAATCGAACGCGCGCCAAGCCTCAAGCCTGCAGGCTGGGCGCAAACGGCGGGTGCGAGTCCGCCACTACCCCTGCTGCGCAGGGAGATAGTGCCACACGGCACATGCTTCGACTCCGACGCCGAGCGCTCCGACTTCGCTGCGCTCCGTCGTCGTGGGCGCTTCACGCGGTTCTCAGGCACCAGAGCGAGCCGCCGCAGCGGCGGGCGCCGCATGCCGCGTCCAAGCACCAAAGCCTGCCGCCGCAGCGGCGGGCGCTCAAACCACCACCGCTCCTACATCGGCTTCTCGCCGACCGTCTCGTCGTACACCTGGAGCAGCTTGGTCTTGTCGAAGATCAACTCCTGGCGCGACAGCCCCGTCACCTCGTAGTGAGGCGTCAGCTCGATCGCGTCGCAGGGGCAGGCTTCCTCGCACATGCCGCAGTAGATGCAGCGCAGTTCGTCGATGTCGAACTGCTTCGGGTACTTCTCACGGTCGCTCCAGGGCGACTCTTCCGCGACGATGTGGATGCAGTTCGCGGGGCAGGCGGTCGCGCACATGAAGCACGCCACGCAGCGCACGCGACCGTCCTCGTCCTTGTTCAGTCGATGGACGCCGCGGAAGTAGGGGCGGTACTGGCCGCCTTCCTCGACCGGGCGGTCGTCACGCTTCTGCTCGGGGTACTGGACGACCCAGATGTTCTTCTTGTTCGACCCGCCGCGGCCGATGTTCTCGAAGCAGTGGCGCAGGGTCGTGCCCAGTCCCTTGAAGATCGAGGGCAGGAAGAGCGCCTCTCCGCGGGTCAGGCGGGTGGGGGTCACATCGATGACGTCTTCGTCGCGGGTCGCCATGGGGTCAGGATGGTACGGTGTACGCGTGCAGGACGAAAGCGGACCCGAACCGAGACCATCGACGGCTTCCCGGCGAGCCGACTCATCGCCCGACCGCGCGCGCGGCCGCAGCGCGGGCATACTCACCGGCTCCGATGCCTCGATGCTTGGGATCGGCATGCAGATGCTGAGCGAGGTCGTGGCGGGAATCCTGCTCGGTCTCGCGCTTCATCACTTCTTCGGCCTGAGCAAGCTCTGGATCGTCTTCGGCGGAGTCTTCGGCGTCGTGGTTGCGATGTGGACGGTCATCCGCTTCGCCATCCGCATGGAGAAGCGCGAGCAGGCGAGCAAGGCCAAGTCCGCGGGGTCCGACAAGCCGACGGGCGGAGGCTGAGCGGTGGCGGGCCATGGCGCGAGCGCACCATTTCCCGTGTTCCGGTTGCTCGCCGCCACCGCTGTCACGGCCGGGCTGCTGCTTCTTGTGCCCGTCGGCCTCAAGGCGGGCGGATACGTCGATGAGACGGTCTACAAACCACTAGTTCTCGGACTTTTTGCTGCGGCCTTGTCGAACCTGCTGGCGCTGGTGGTGGCGGCGCGCGTCGCCGGGTTTGCCTCCCGAGGCTCGTCGGCCGGCGAGTCGGTCATCCTCGCCTACCTCGCCGCGACGGTCGTTCGCCTCTTGGCGACACCTGCCTTGGCACTTTCGTTATACTTTCTCCTCCCTCAGAAGGCCGCTCCGCTGCTTCTTGGAGCCGTGGCGGCACACGTCCTCTTCATGGTCGTCGACATAGCGGCCTTGCAGAGTGCGAATCGGAGGAGTGCAGGACCGAGTGCGCCGCAGGCGTGATTCGCTCAGGCACAGGAAGTTTCCCGCAGCGATGAGCTGCGGGGGCGTGAGTCTGGGCCGCGCTGTTGCCCTCTCTCTCGTCGACTTCGTGACAGATTTCACGATCCGCCTTCGGCGAGCGGCGTCCGAGCCCACCGAAGGAACCGAGTCCGCGACCCGCAGTCGTCTTGAAGAAGTGAACGCATGAGCAGCACCGTTCTTCTCGCCCAAAGCCTTCCGGCCCTGACGGATGTCTTCCCGACCATCCTCGCCGGCGGCAGCAATCCGCTCGACCACGTCGTCGACAAGAAGTCCGCGCTCGGCCCGATCCTCGGGTTCGAGAACCTCATGCTGAGCACCGTCTCGGTGGTGGTCGCGGGCGTGGTCGCGCTTCTGGTCCTTTCGGTCGCCGCGCGCAGCATCGCCACCGGCCCCGCGTCTCAGGGAACCGACCGCTACCTCACCAAGGGGCGTCTCGCGCAGCTCATCGAGACGATGGTGCAGGGACTCCGTGACGGCGTCATCGAGCCGCTCCTTGGCAAGAAGACCTCGGATCACTTCCTGCCGTTCCTGCTGTCGCTCTTCTTCTTCGTCCTGACGCTCAATCTGCTCGGCTTCATCCCCTTCGCCGACTTCCAGAGCTTCTTCAAGAAGGTGCTCTTCAGTTCAGGCGCCGCGCACGGTGTCGATCATGGGGGCGATCATGGGGGCGACCAAGCGTCGAAGGGCGCCGTGTTCTTCGGCGGAACCGCGACGGCCTCGATCGCCGTCACCGCCGGCCTCGCCACGCTGTCCTTCTTCGCCATCCTCTACCAGTCGATGCGCGACCTCGGCGTGAAGGGCTTCC
>JBIKWD010000209.1:0-5276 GCA_044356505.1 Phycisphaerales bacterium | reverse complement strand
AGCGGCCGCGGGTGCCGCGCGAGCGTCCGCGCGACCGCGTCGGGCGAAGGACTCGCCGAAGCGGGCGCAGGCGTCGCGCTGGAGTCTGGATTCTGGGCTTCCGACATCGGATCGAGAGTGTAGGCGATGCGACCGCCGCGACGCGACGTGCGCATCGGTCGCCCGCACTACACTTGCGCCCGATGTCCGCAACCGCTCCAGCCATCCAGCACCGCACCGCGCACCTTCCCAACGGCCTCGAGATCCAGGCGGAGATCGATCCGACGGCCCACACCGCCGCGGTCGGATTCTTCGTGAAGACGGGCGCGCGCGACGAGCCGACCGAACTTATGGGCGTGTCCCACTACCTCGAGCACATGATGTTCAAGGGGAGCGAGCGCAGGACGGCCGAGGACGTCAACCGGCAGTTCGACGACATCGGCGCGAGCCAGAACGCGTTCACGACCAACGAGCTGACCGCGTACCACGCGCACGTGCTGCCCGAGCGGCTGCCGGCCGCGCTCGAGATCCTCGCGGACATCCTCCGTCCGGCGCTTCGCCAGAAGGACTTCGACGAGGAAAAGGGCGTCATCCTCGAGGAGATCGCCATGTACGCCGACCAGCCGTTCTGGGTCGGATACGAGGCGATGATGGAGCACCTCTACGCGGGGCATCCGCTCTCGCACCGCGTGCTCGGAACATCGGAGACGGTGCGCGCGCTCACGCGCGGCCAGATGGCGCACTACCTCGCGACGCGGTACTCCGCCGACAACACGGTGCTCGTCGCGGCGGGACGGCTCGACTTCGACGCGCTCGTCGCGGATGCGCGGCGGCTCTGCGGCCACTGGGACGCGGCGCGCCCGTCGCGCGAGCATCCCGCGTGGAAGCCGGGGAAGGCGAGCGCCTCGCTGCGTCTCAAGAACACCGCGCGCGCGTATCTGCTTCTCTCGATGCCCGCGCCATCGATCCAGGACGACCGGCGCTACGCGGCGGGAATCCTCATGCACGTGCTCGGCGGCGGCGACGGTTCGCGGCTGCACTGGGCGCTCGTCGAGACCGGCATCGCCGAGGAGGCGAGCGCGAACTACGACGGACACGACGGCACCGGCGACTCGTCGCTCTTCGCCGTGTGCGACTCGGACAAGGTCGACGAGATCGAAGGCGTGCTGCGTCGCGAGCTCGCCGCGCTCGTCGGTTCGCTCGACGAAGACGACCTCGTCCGCGCGCGGAGCCGCATCGCGACCGGTGCGGCGGTCGCAAGCGAGCGCCCCGCCGGCCGCATGTTCCGGCTCGGGACCCTCTGGGGATACGGCGCGCCGTACACCACGCTCGACGACGAGGTGGAGCGCATCTCGCGGATCACGCTCGACGACCTGCGCGCGTGCGCGCGCGACTTCCCGCTTGAACCGACCGTGCGCGTCGCCGTGCTGCCCGAAGAGGGCGCCGCGGCGAAGTAGCGTCACGCGCCCTCGTACTCGGCCTTGAGCTCGCGGCGGAACACCACCACGCTGTCGCGGGTGCGGCGGCCCATCGCCAGCGCGAACATCGCGCCGCTCACGAGCTGGTCTGGAGTTCCGATGCCCGAGCGCACGACCGTGACGGGTTCGCGGTCGTAGATGCTCACGCCGATGCTGACCGTGATCGGAAACGCGCCGCCGTTCGCTCCGGCGAACTCGACGCTCGACTCGCTCGCGCCGCGGCGGATGAAATCGGCCATGCGCGAGAGCTCCTCGAGCTCGATCGCGGGAACGAGCACCGCGAGTTCCGCGCCGACGAAGCGGTAGATCGCGGCCTTCTGCGGAATCAGCATCTGGATGCGGCGAAGCGTGTGACGCAGCGCAGCCTCGACTCCGTGCATGCCGTAGGTCTGCTGCAGCGCGCGGGCGCGGTCGACGCCGACGAGCATCACGCCGAGCTTGCCCTTGCCGCCCGAGCGCGCGAGCGTGAACTCGCGGGCGAGGTCCTCGCTGAACGCGTGCGACTCGGGAATGGTCTCGAGTCCCGGCGGCTCGTGCCTCTCGGACGCGCCCGCGGCCGCCTCCTGGCCGGGCTCCACAAGCTGCTGCTCCTCGCGGATGCGCTCGGCGGCGGCGAGGATTGCGTCGACGTCGGGCATCTCGCCCGTCTCGAGGTCGAAGGTCCGCGAGAGCTCGCGCGCAAGCTTCACGATGTCGGAGAGAAGCGCCTCGGCCTCGGCCTTCTGGATGCCGAACCACTCGCTCGCCTCGGTGTAGTAGCGCTCGAGGTCTCCGGGCGCCTGCTTCGGTGCGAGCACGCGCGCGACGCTCGACGCAAGCCCGATGGTGCGCGCGAGCGGCTGGACTTCGCCGGTCACCTCGTCGACGCGGTGGTGGAAGCGGATCGCCTGCGCGAACGCGATCGGGAAGCGCCAGCGTGCGGCGAGCTCGGCCGAGATCTCGGCGTGGTCGGTGTCGAGCGTGCGCTGCTCGACGGCGCACAGCCTGTCGTGATCGCCCTTCGCGAGGTCGATCACCTGCAGATAGCGGTCGCCGTAGGCGCGCCAGAGCGCGATCATGCCGATGTCGCGGACGAGGGCCGTGAGGAACGCCTCGTCGGGATCGCAGCGGCGATGGCGCTGGGCTATCTCGCGCGCGGCGGCGGCGGAGTAGATCGACCGGCGCCAGTACGAGAGGAAGTCGAATCCGACCTCGTCCTCTCCGTGGGCGCTCGACGAACGCATGAGCGTGAAGCCGAGCACCAGCGCCTTCAGCGAGTGGAGGCCGAGGAACACCAGCGCCTGCTGGATCGAACCGCAGCGTCGCGACAGGCCGAAGAAGCTCGAGTTCACCGTGCGCAGCACCTTGGCTGCGAGCGCCGAGTCGTTCTCGATCACGGAGGCGATCTCGCGCACCGATGCGTCGCGGTCCGAAGCGAGCTCGAGCACGCGCACAGCCACCGCCGGCATCGTCGGCAGGTTGGGAATGGCAAGGACTCGTTCGATCGCGGCGTTCTGCATCGCAACCCTCTCGCCTGCGGGGAAAGACGCGGAATACTCGGACTCCGCGCAAGCCACGCACGCACGACGGGTTTCATCGACCGAGCGGAGAGCGCTGTTCAGCGCACTCTCAGACCGAGGCCCTTTCTCCGACACAAACGAGCGACACTAGTCGCGCTCGGTCGCGGGTCGGCCAAAACTGCGCGTCGGCCTCGGCTCGAGCGCAAGCTGAAGCGTGAGCAGGCCGTCGCCCACCACCTCGCGGGCGTAGGCGGCGAGGAGCCGGTTGGCGCGGTCGACCGAATCGGGCTCGAGATTCTCGGGCGGTTCTCCCGCGGCCGTCTGCCGGAGCGCGAAGGCGGTCTCGGGCCGCATGCGCCAGGCCCTGGGGTGATCGGCCCAGTCGACGATTCCGCCTGCGCCCGCATCGAAGGCGAGGCGCGACGCGGGAATCACCCCTGTCTCGAAACGCGGCTCATGACCTGTCTCCCGCAGGAGCGTCAGGAAGAAGCGCAGGAAGAGCGGCGACGGACGCTCGCCCTCCTCGATGCGCTCGAGGGCATCGATGAAGGCGTCGTAGAGCCGCTCGTGCGGCACGGCCGGAGGCAGCATGCGGTGCACGAGCTCCGCCATCGCCAGGCCGAAGAGGTTCGTCTCGAGTTCGTCGTGCGGGCGGCGGAACATCGCGAGCAGCGTCCACTGCGTCAGCGTCTGGAGCTCGCGGTCGGGCTTGACCACCGCGACCACCTCGCCGCAGGCAAGCATGTCGATTCCGCCTGAGAAACTGCTGCGTTCCCGCCGCGCGCCCTTGGCGAGGCCGCGCAGCACGCCGTGCGCGCGGCAGAACAGGCTGACGGTCTGCGACGTCTCGGACCAGTCCCACTGGCGGATGCAGATGGCCTGGTCGACGAGGTGCGGCACGCGTGGATTGTGACACGGCGGCGCGCGTCGTGCGCGGGCGGCCGGACGTCAGGCCGCGAGCGGCACTCCGTCGGTCGACACCCGGTTGCGGCCGCTGCGCTTGGCGCCGTAGAGCGCGAGGTCGGTGCGCGCGACGAGGTCCTGCGGGGTCGCTGTGGCCTCGACCATCGAGAGGTCCGCCACGCCGAAGCTCGCGGTCAGCACGAGGTCGGGATGCCGCCGCCAGCGGTGCTGTTCGAAGCGGATGCGCATCTCCTCGGCGATCTCGAGGGCCTCGCGCGCGGCGATCTCGGGAAGGATGATCGCGAACTCCTCGCCGCCGTAGCGGCAGGCGATGTCGGTCGTGCGGCGGCTCGAGAGGATCGTGGCGAAGAACGCCAGCACCTCGTCGCCGAACGGGTGGCCGAAGCGGTCGTTGACCGACTTGAAGTGGTCGATGTCGGTGAGGATGAGCGAGAGCGGCTGGCCAAGGCGCCGTGCCTGCGTCATCTCGACCGAGAGACGCTGGTCGAAGAACGCACGGTTCCAGAGCGCGGTGAGTCCGTCGAGCTGCGCGCGCTGCGCGAGCATGCGGAGGAGCTGTTGCACGCGGATCGCCGAGCGGACGCGCGCCTTGAGCTCCGCCATGTCGAACGGCTTGGAAATGAAGTCGACGGCGCCGAGGTCGAGGCACCGCACGCGGTCCATCGTCTCGGTGCTCGCGCTCACGAAGATCACCGCGATGTCGCGCGTGCGGGCATCTTCCTTCAGGCGCTGCAGCACCTCGAAGCCGTCGATCCCTTCGAGCTCGATGTCGAGCAGGATCACGTCGGGCTTCAGCTCGATGGCCATCTGCAGGCCTTCCTCGCCGGACGTCGAGCAGTGGATCTCGATCTGCTCGAGCTGGAGGCGGGCCCGCAGCAGCCGGTGCATCAGCTCCGAGTCGTCGATCGAGAGGATGCGCGGCGTGCGCGTGCCGAAGTCGCTGCTCGGTGACGGAGTGTTCACGCTGCACCGGCCCTTCCGTCGATCGCGCGGCGGCAGAGGAGGATGAGGTCCTCGGTCTTCTCCGCGAGCGTCGCGATGTGGACCTCGTCCTCGAGTCCGTCGTCGTCGGACCCCGGCATCGCCTCGCGGTGGAGCTTGATGTAGCGGATCTCGCTCTCGACCTCGCGCGCCGCCGTGCCGATCTCCTCGAAGCCGTATCCCTTCGCGGAACCCGAGAGCTGGTGCGCGAGGATGCGCAGGCGCGCCGCGTCGTTCGCGTCGAGCGCGCTGCGGATCGCCGAGACGCGCCGCTCGAGATCGCCGAGGAACCACATCACGAGTTCCCGCATCTCGGGGTCGTTGGCAAACCGGCTCCTCAGCGGCTGCGGGCCGCTGTCCCGGCTCGATGGTGTGCCTTCTTCCCGCATGTCACCTGTATCGACTTCGTCCGCAT
>JBIKWD010000038.1:0-18588 GCA_044356505.1 Phycisphaerales bacterium | reverse complement strand
GAGGCGAACGGATCGCGGGCGAGATGCTCGCGGGGAATCTGGAGTTCGGACGCGTCGCCGATCGGCAGCGATTCCGCCGCAAGCCCACTGTCCGACGGACGGGCGTCGCCGCTTCGCTCCCGGAGGTACGACTCGACGAGCCGCCCCGCCTCGGTCTGCTGCGGAGCGTCGGCGGCCGCGCGGCCGATCGCGCGCATCGACCAGAGGCTTGCGACCGCCGCGACTCCAAGCAGCGTGAACAGGACGAGGCCGCTCCCGACCCGGCGCCCCGAGGCGGCCGAGCCGACCGTGAGATCGTCCGACTCGGGCGCTCCTGCGTCGAAGCCGTGCAGGGTGTCGGGCTCGGGATGCCCATGGGACGGGATGGTTCCGATGCGATCGCGGTCGGACGGACTCAACGCGCACCCCCCCTGGTCGAGGCCGTCGCGGAGGCATCCGCGCCCGACGGGGCGGCGCGAGGTGCGCTGAAGTAGACCGACAACCCGAGCTCCGCACGCACTCCCGCGCTCCCGGGCGCGCCCCGGCGGCCCGCGATCGCGTGAGGATCCGATCCGATCGCGGCGACCTTCATCGATTGGATCCGCGTGATGCGCGGCAACGCCTCGAGAGCCAGCAGGAAGTCGTAGAGCGCGTCGAAGCTCCCCTCGAGCACGAGCGAGAGCGGAACCTCCATCGCCGCCCCGGCGGCGACCGGCCTGTCGCCCTTCACCGTGCGGACGGCGAGGTCGACCTGCTGGGCGATGCGCGTGATCTCCTTCAGGAGTCCGTCGACATCCTCGCGCTCGGGCAGCCGCGCGTCGAGCCGGGCGAGCTCGTTCTCGCGCGCGTCGATCTCGCGGCCGAGGTCGCCGATGCGCGCCGTCAGTTCGCGAAGGCCGACGAGCCGCGCCTCCTTCGAGGAGATCTCCCGGCGCGCGGCCTCGATCTCTTCGTTGCGCGGCGCGAAGACGACGTAGTTCGCCGCGATCGGAACGGCCGCGAGCGCGAGGAGCAGCGCCGGGCCGAGCAACCTGCGGCCGCCGGAGGCCTGGGTACGTCCGGGGAATGCGCTCATCGTCCGTTCTCCCGCGCGTCATGCGCCGACTCGCCGAGACTCGCGGCCACCGCATCCGGAAGCCGTCCGCTGCGGAAGACCGGGAGTTCCTCCCACGCGCGCAGGTCCGCGTCGGGCTCGATGCGGATCGCGATGCGGAACTCGCTGAGATTGCGGCCTTCGACCGCGCGCTCCTCCATGAGCTCGAGCCGTACCGCCGCGAACACGGGGACCTGCTCGAGCGCCGTCATCCACCGCCCGACCTCGAGGAGGCTCGGCGCGAGCCCGACGAGCGTGACGTGGGTGCGGCGGCGCACCGGCTCCGGGGCCGCTTCGCCGGGCGCAGCGCCCTTCCGGGACTTCGCTTCCGCCGCCTTCGCGGCGCGCGCCTTCGCGTCGTTCTTCGCCCCCGCCTTCGGATCCGCCTTCGCATCGGGCTTCTGGGGCTTGATGACCTCGGTTCGCAGCTCGAAGGACGTGAGCGCGACCTTCGCGGGCATGGTGTTGACGAGCACCGCGAGAAGCACCGACCGCGGAACCGGCTCGAGAAGCCCGCGCGCGAGCTCCGCCTTCGCGTCCATCTGCGCGCGGATCGTCTCGAGGCTCTTCATCTCGGCGATCTCGAGCGCAGCCCGCTCCGTCTCACCGTCGACGAGTTCCTGCGCGGCACGGACGTCGCTCCACTGGCGGTTCGTCACCATGAACGCCGCGAACACGGCAAGGATCATCACCGCAAACAGCGCCGCGGCGAGCATGCTGGTGCGCCGCACGCGGCTCGCTGCGACGAAGTCGTCTGGAAGGAAGCTGGAACTCTGGTTCATCGGACGTTCTCCTCCCCTCAAAGATCCGTCGGCGCAGCGGCCAGCCCGAACGCGACGGCCCACGCGGAGTGCGGTCCCGCCGGGTCATCGAGCGCCGACCGCGCCTCGCGCGACAGAAGCGGGGCGAGCGGGTCGCCGACCTTCACGGGGAGTTCGAGCGTCTCCGCAAGCGCCTGGCAGAGTCCGCGGTCACGCGCCTCGCCGCCGGCGAAGAGCGCGCGCTGGACCGGATGATCCGGGAACAGCGCGCCGTGGTAGCGCATGCACATGTTGAGCTCGTCGGCAAGGCTCTCGACGGCCTCGCGCGCGATCGTCGCCATGCGCCGTTCCGACCGTACCGCCGTCGCGGCCTGCGCGGCGATCGCCGCCGTAAGCATCGGAGGCTCGGGGGCGCTCCACGCGGCGAGTCCCGCGGCCATGCGCGCCTGGCGCGCGTCCTCGACGCAGCCGCCGTGCGCCGCGGCAAGGCGCGCGTCGAGCGCTCGGCCCGCGAACGAGATCGACTTCGCGAACACGAGCTTCGTGCCGTGGCAGATCGCGATCTTGGTGCCGCCGTAGCCGAGATCTGCGTAGAGCGTGGCGACGCCTTCGTCGGAGCGACGGGGATCGCCGTCGAAGGCGTGGATCATGGCGGCGATGCCGGAGTGCACGCCCGCGACCGTCAGGCCCGCCCGGCGGAAGAGCTCGACATAGCGCATCACGTCCTGGCGGGCCATCGCGAAGGCGATCGTCTCCGTGCGCGGCTCGCCGTCACGCATGGTGTCGGTGACGGAGCGCGTGCGCACGATGAGTTCGGCGGGGTCGCAGCCGAGCGAGATCGCGATGCGGGTGCGGATCAGCTCCTCCGCGCACTCGGCGTCGGCTGCGGGGACCGCGACATGCTGGACGAGCGTGTGCTGCATGAACGGCGCCACGACCACGCGACGCCCGCGGAACCCCGCCGAGCGGAGGGTGCCGGGAAGCTCGGCGGCGATCGCCGCAAAGCGTGCGTCGAGAGGCTTCGCCCGCGTCGCCGCGTCGAACGGGATCGACGCGACCGCCTGGACGCGCCGCGGCTCGCCGAGCGACAGCTGCAGCAGCTTCAGGCCGCTCGCGCCGAAGTCGGCGAGAACAGGCGAGAGTTTCGGGTGAAACAGGCCAAACGGCATGAGGGCCTCCCAGACGGCACGGTGGGCGCGGGGTTCCAAACCCCGGCTTCACGCCCGACTGGGACAATCGGCCGAACGCGCGCCGCTGTTCACGGCCTCGGTCGATGAGCGGGAATCACCCCCACCGCGACGTGGACTCGGCGGAATCGCCCGATCCTGCGGGCAGGTCCGTTCTGCACGGGCACTTCCCGGGCGCAGCGGATCAGGCCGAAGGAGCGCGGATCGCATCGACGACCGACGCGAGCGGGACGAGCCTCTGGGAACCGGTGTCGAGGTCCTTGAGCGCGACCTGGCCGTCGGAGAGCTCTGCGCCGAGGATCAGCGCGCGACGCGAGCGCGCCTTGCCTGCGTCGCCGAGAAGCTTGCCGACGTTGCGGGTGGTCTTCGAGCTCGTGCGCGCGTGGAGGCCCGCGCGGCGGAGCGACGTGACGAGCCTCGGAAGCTCGGCGTCGGCCGCTTCGCCGCCGGCCGAGATCACGAAGACATCGGGTCGCGGGAGCAGCGTCGCGCCGTCGTCGGGCAGGAGCTTGCGGTCGCGAAGCGCGTTCGCAAGGACGACATCGCCCATGCCGAGTCCGCACGCGGGCATCTTCGGTCCGCCGAAGAGTTCGACGAGGCCGTCGTAGCGGCCGCCGCCCGCGAGCGCGCGCTCGGCGCCCGAGATCTCGTGGAACTCGAAGACGGTGCCGGTGTAGTACGCGAGGCCGCGCACGATGCCGATGTCGACGGAGCACCACTCGAGGATGCCGATGCGGGCGGCGTGGGCGCGCAGTTCGTCGAGTGCGGCGAACTCCTCGGTGGGAATGCCGATCTTCGCGGCAAGGTCCGCGAGCGGCGCCGCGAGCGACTGCGTCGTGCGCGCGGCGATGTCGAAGCGCGCGATTCCGTCGGCCGAGAGCCCGAGCGCACCCGCGCGCTGCGCGAACTCCTCGGGCTTGAGCTTGTCGCGCCGGTCGAGGAGCGTCATCGCGTCGGCGGTCTTGTCGGCGGGTACGCCGAGTGCCGCGAGCATGCGCGCGATCGCGGCGCGGTGCGAGACGCGCACCTGGACATCGCGCGGCGTGAGGCCGAGACGCTCGAGGGCGAGGATGCCGCAGGCGATCACATCGAGGTCATGGGGCGCGCCCTCGACTCCGACGGTGTCGATGTTCCACTGGAAGAACTCGCGCAGTCGCCCGCGCTGCGGGCGCTCGGCGCGGAACATCGAGGGAATCGCGAACCACTTCACGGGAATCGGGAGCGACCCAGCGTGCGCCGCGATCATGCGCGCGACCGTCGGCGTGAATTCGGGCCGCAGCGCGTAGTCGCTCTCGCCGCCCGCGCGGCGGAACGAGAAGAGCTCGTTCACGATGCCTTCGCCCGACTTCGCGGTGTAGAGCTCGAGGTGCTCGAAGGTCGGACCATCGACCTCATCGAAGCCGCAGTCGACCGACGCGGACCGCCACGCCGCCTCGATGTGCCGCCGGACGGCGAGGTCGGAGGGATAGAAATCGCGCGTGCCCTTCGGAGCTTGGAACGAGTGCGTGCCCATGGCACGCGGAGGGTACCCGAGCCGCGAACCTCGGGGACCCGCGTGGCGGGCGCCCTTACGGATTCCGCGCCACGCGGAAGCCAACGGAGTTCTGAACAGCGGTCGGCGTCCAAGCCGACCGAGCGGACGAACGATGGAAGCCCGAACCCGTGGAGAACGATCCGCCACGAACAACCCGACTGGTCCCGGTCGCTGGTCCCTGCGGGTCTGTCGCCGGGCTGGAAGCGTAGTAGGTGCCCGAGTACCAATCGTTCACCCACTCATAGACGTTGCCCGACATGTCGTGGAGCCCAAGCGCGTTCGCGGCCTTGCCGCCGACAGGGCGTGTCTGGAGGCTCGCATTTCCGCTGAACCAAGAGATGTTTCCAAGCTGCGACGTCTGGCTCGTGCCGCTGGGGAAGCCGGGCAGCGAGTGGTACGCAGTCGTCGTACCGGCGCGGTAGGCGCACTCCCACTCCGCCTCGGTCGGCAAGCGCAGGGCTGTCAGCGCGAGGAACCCCTGAACCATGTTCCATGACACCCTTTCGACGGGGCGGTTCGGAACGAGCTCCGCGGGCACAGCGGTGCTCGACCCCTGGTAGTTCGACGGATTCGCAGCCAGTTGCGCCGCCCACTCTGCCTGCGTGACCTCGTAGCGTCCGATGTAGAACGGCTTCGTCAGCGTGATGGGATGGACGGGATTCTCGTGGGATGAGCACGAGGTCGCGTTCGACGGTGAGCAGCCCATGTTGAACGCGCCCGGCGGCACAAGCAGCATCTCGATCTGCGAGAGATTGTCGCGAACACGCCACGGCAGTCCCGTAGAAACGATGGCATCGCGAAGCGACGCATCGGTGACGATCGCCGGGTCGGGAGCATGCTCCAGCACGGTTCCCCAACTGACCGGCACGCAGGCCGCTCCCCAGGCACCGAGCACGATTCCGAGGTCGTCGCCATCCGTGATGCCATTTCCATCGATGTCGCCTGCGGCACTGCCCCATGCGTTCATGACGAGGAGAATGTCCGCTCCATCGATCGTTCCGTCGCGGCTCAGATCCGACGCGCAGATCGTCGGATTCGGCGTACGGAAGCCAAGATCCAGGGCGCTCCATGCGGTCGGGACGCCATCGAAGCGGATCGCGCGGATTCGATACTGGTAGTTGGTGTTTACGAGCGCGGTCGTGTCATCGAACACAGTCGCTGCGCTCGCGACATTGCTGTCCAGACTCGCGTAGCCGGTGCCATCCGCCCGGCGTTCGATCTCGAATCGGAGCGCCGCCGACGGCGGAGCCGTCCACGTGAGGCGCACTGCATCGCTGAAGGTGCCGTCTGACGCGGCGAAGCCAGATGGATCGTAGATGGCGCACGCGGACAGGCAGGTGACCGAGGAGAGAAAGGCATCCATCTGCGCGATGTTCGCGGGGGCGAAATCCAGCACGATGTTGGACATGGCGCCGGGGCAGAGATGGCAGAAACTCATGATCGTGCCGGTCGAAATGCAGTTGCCGTTTACACAGCCGTCGACTCCCAGATCATGCGTGTGGTTGCAGCCACAGTTGTGACCCATCTCATGGGCGGTCACGACAATGTCCCAGTTCTGTAGATGGTTGCTGGCAAGCGGCCACGGGAAGAAGCCGTTGAGGTTTGCCGACAACGCAAAGCCGGACTGGGGGTCGCAGACCCCGCGCAGGTACGCCATGCCTCCTCCGAGGCTGCGCCCGGAGAACATGTGGGCAAGGTCGCGGGGATTCGAGCCCGTCGGCCCCCCGCCGGCCCATGCCGCCTGGAACTGCTCGAGCTGTGCAACGGTGCTCGATCCCGTCCATGGATCCGCGACACCAGGCGACCAGACCCGCAGGAATGACATGACGGGAATCAGGTTCTCCTCGGCCGAGTAGATCACGCTCAGACCACCGACGATCTGCGCGGCGTAGTTGATTGCGGCCTGATTGCTTTGAAACAGAGACCGAAACTCGTTGTCGGTTTCGATCGCAAGTTCGACAGTCATGCAAACAGGCAGCGCCGCAACACCCCCATCGCTCGGCCAAGGCGGCGCGCCGCCCGGAAGCGTCTCGCAGGAGTGATGCGCCCAGTCGATCGCACCCTCAGGAAGGTTCGACACATCTGAAATCACCACGGCACCTTCGCCGTGCGGTCCATTCGAGATGACGTTCATGCCACTTGGAACGCGCACGAACCCCGACACCGACGTCGGCGAGAACGCAAGGTACACGAGGCTGCCCTCGTCGCCGATCACATGGCCTTGAAAGAGCCTCACGTCGGGGAGAAAGCCGCTGTTCGCAACCGGAGCGCTCGCCTTGCCCGCATCCTTGCCCGCATCCTTGACCGCTCCCGGCTCCATGACGACGACGGTGGTCGAGTCGGTCGTGACGCGGAACTCCCGAAGCCAGAGATCGCGCATCGAGCCATCAGGCATCGGAAACTGCACGAGACTGAACACCCGCCCGGGTGGAATCATGTCGACGAGCTCAGGCACGAAGTCCACCTCGATCGCAGCCTGCGGAAGGATGGAGGATGGCTTCGCCTTTCGCATGAAGGGCGAGATGAAGACCTCACGATCGTCGATCTTCGGAAGCGGAGCGTCCGCAATCGACATCGGAGCAACGCGCCGAGGCAACGCATCGGAGACTGGCGTGGTGGGTACCGGCGGAGCCGCGAGAGCCGAGGTCGCGAAGATGCATGTGAACGCAGATGCAATCAATCGTGTCATGCTGGAGCACCAGTTCAGTATCGGCGTGCGTCGGATATCGCGCGGCTGGGGGCGGGATCACAAGCCAATGTACAGGTCATTGCCACGATGAACAATCGGAGATGAAGCTTCGCGATCGATGCTGCGAGATGGCCGCATCAATCCCATGGAGCCCACGCCGACTCACTGGTTATAGGGTGCGAGCGATGGGCTCATCACATGCCCGACAGCAGTCGGTCGAGGCGGCGCGCGAAGCAACGCTTGATCCTTCTTCGAGCAAGCGCCGTTCATCATCCCACCGCGGGCGCGCAGCTCGCGTCGAGGTCGGGCTTGGTCGTCCAGCGGGGCCTGGCGTCGGGCTTCTCGAGCCTCTTGCGGAGGACGACCGTGTTGTCGAGGTCGAGGTCCGAGGTCCAGATCCACTTCGCGGTCTTGAAGTCGTGCTGGTAGAACGGCTCCTTCGGCTGGATGCGCTCCTCGGCGTACTCGACGGCGTTGTCCCACGTCGAGTCGTCGAAGTCGACGGCGTACCAGCGCTCGGGCAGTTCCTCGGTGCGCACCTTGGGGTTCGCGGTGTCGCGTTCGATCGGGCCGTGGAAGAAGCACTTCGCCTTCCACGAGGCGTCGGTGACGGTGCCGTCTGCGAACTTGAGGATGAAGCCGCCGTCGCCGATCGCGTTGCCGTACTCGCAGCCTGTCTTCGGGTCGGCGTTGTCCTTCGCGAGCACGGCGATCGTCATCGGATACTCGGGCAGCAGGTCGATCGCGACCACGTTGTGCGGGAGGAAGTCGATCGAGTCGACGGCGACGAGCCTGCCGTTGATGTACATCGCGAACCAGTTGTCGGCGTACATCGCGCCCTTGATGGTGTCGCTCATCGCGGGCTTGACGACGCCGCCCTGCCCCGCCGGCGGCGGCTTGCGGTTCGCGCCGCGGCCGCCGCCGCCCTGCTTGCGCGGGGCGTCCTGCATGGCGAGCGACATTCCGCAGAGGACGATGAGGAATGGGACGAGAGAGGCGACGACGATGCGCTTCGGCTTCATGCGTTGTGCTCGCTTACGGCTTGATTTCGTAGGAATCGATCACCGATCCGTTGGGCTCGGCCTTCGCGGGCTGGCCGCCGCCGCCGCGGCGCGCGCGCCCGCCGCCACCTGCGTCCGCATCGGCGGTCGCCGTGCGCACGAACTCGACCTTCGCCGTTCCATCGGCCGCCATGCTCACGCGCACATGGCCGGGGCTTCCATGGAGCGTGCCTGACGCATAGCCATACTCCTCGGCGCTGCGCGTGTTTCCCGCGAGGTTTCCCGGCTGCGGCACGCACTGGTAGTGGATGCCGTCGAGCGTCGAGTGCGCGTAGAGATGATCGTGTCCGTGGAACACGGCCGACACGCCGTGCTTCACGAGCAGCTGATGGATCGGCATCGGCCAGCCCGCGCGGCGCGACGCGAAGCCGTCGCTGCCGTCTGCGTTCTTGCCGCCCCACTCGAAGAACGGCGCGCTCTCGACGCCGCCGCGCGACGCACTGCCGCCGATACCGCCGACAAGATGGTGGATGAAGACGAACTTCTGCTTGGCCTTCGACTTCTCGAGCGTCTCGGCGAGCCAGTCGTACTGTGCGCGGCCGAGCGTGCTCGACCAGCTCGAGTCGACGGGCGCAAGCTTCTCGATATTCGGCCCGCCGTCGCCACCGCCGCGGCTGCGCTCGGTCGTCGACCAGAACGGATCAAGCACGACGATGAGCGCATCGCCCCACTCGAACGCGTAGTAGTTCGCGCCGCGCGCGTCCTTCATCGCCGTCGCGCCCGTGTAGGTCGTGCCGTCGATCACAGGCGCGGGAAAGCGCTTGACGCGCTCGTTGTACGACCACTCGCCGATGCCGCGCCCCGCGCTCCCCTTCTCGCCATCGTGGTTGCCAAGCACCATGAAGAGCGGCATCGAGTGGCACGCAAGGCCGAAGTAGTAGCGCTGCGCGTCGTACTGCGCGAGCGAGCGCTCGTAGTCCTGCCCGCGCTTGTCGGTCATGAAGGTGTCGCCGAGATCGACGAAGAAGTCGGGTTTCGCGGCCGCCATGTTGGCGAGGGTCTGCTCGTAGACACTCGGCGTGAGGCCTTGGTCGAGATGCGAGTCGGCCTGGATCACGAACGCGAACGGTGCGCCCGCGGCGCGCGGCGCGTGGAAGCAGCGCTCGTCTCCGCGCACGGGTTGTTCGCCTTCCTTCGGCGACCACACGAAGCGATAGACGTAGGCTGTGTTCGGCGAGAGCCCCGTGAGCGCGATGCTCGTGGGAACGCCCGCCTTCAGCGCGACCTTCGCGGTCGTCTCGCGCGTGTCGCTGCCCGCACGCGCGAACTCGATCGCACCGAGGCGATCGGTCGACGCGCGTACGCTCGCAGTGATGCCGGTCGCCGTCGGCTGCGCGAGGATGACCTCGTGGTCAGTCGCGGGAACATCGGTCTTGAACGCGGTCATGCGCTCGAGCAGTCCGCGATCGCTTTCTCTCGGCTGATTGCGGCCTCGCTGGCCGCCACCGCGCCGCGGACGATCCGCGGGCGCCTCCCCACCCGCCGGCTGCTTCGGCGCATCGGCTGCGGGCGTCGCCATCGGAGCCTTGATCGCCTTGAGATACGCGTCGAGCTTCGCCTCGAGTTCCTTGACGCGCTCGGGCATCGAGGCAGCAAGGTCGTTCGACTCGGCGCGGTCCTTCGCGATGTCGTAGAGCTTCACCGTGCCGGCGTCGTAGTTGCGCACGAGCTTGTGGTCGCCGAGATAGATCGCGCTCGCGGGTCCGCCGTTGTTGAGGTCGTCGTGCGGGAAGTGGATCACGATCTCCTCCCGCGTCCGCGCGACCGTGCCCTTGCCTGCGTTCTCGCCCGAACTCTTGAGGACAGGCGCAAGGCTGCCGCCTTCGACCGCCGTCTGCGCGTCGGGGTCGGCGGCCTTCTCGATGGGCATTCCCGCGAGATCGCGCATCGTGGGCACAAGATCCATGCCCGTCGCGCGCACGCCGCTCACGACGCCCGCGGGGACTCCCGGGCCCACCACGATGAACGGCACGCGGATGCCGCCTTCGCTGACGCTGCCCTTCGCGCCGCTGAACGGCGGGTTCGCCTGCGAGCGCCCGCCGCGACCACCGCCGCCACCGCCTCCACCCTGCGCACCGTGGTCGGCGCTGTAGAAGATGTAGGTGTTGTCGTCGATCCCCATCTCCTTGAGCGCTGCGCGCACGCGGCCGATCTGCTGGTCAACGAGGTACTGCCCCGCGATCGCACCCATCGGCTTGCCGCTCACGCCCGAGACGAGCGACTTCGCGAGCGCGAGCGACTCGGGCGTCGCCTCTTCCTCGCTGCCGAAGCCGTAGTGCGACATCTGCACATAGAAGGGCTTGCCCGCCTTCACGGCCTCGCGCATGAAGGCGATACCCTTGTCGGTGATGACGGTCGCCTGCTTCGGATTCGGCGCGACGCCGCGCTCGGGGCCCTGGTTCGAGTTCGGGCCGTCCGATGCGTCGAAGCCGTTCGCCTTCGGATCGGCGCGGCCCGCGTGCCACTTGCCGAAGTGCGCGCTCGTGTAGCCGAGTTCCTTCAGCCAGTCCGCGGTCGTCTTCACGCCCTTCGGGATGTACTCCTCGACCTCGGGCGGCACCATCTTCATCAGCGTGTAGCCCCCGCCGTCGCCCTGCTCGCGCCGGCTGTTCCCGCCTTCGTTCTGGTAGGTCATGTGCAGCTTCGCGGGCGAGATGCCCGTGACGAAGCTCGCGCGCGAAGGAGTGCAGCGCGGGCACGACGCGTAGAAGTCGCTGAAGCGCATGCCCTCGGCGGCCATCGTCTCGAGGTTCGGCGTGAGGCCTTTCGGACGCGCGTGCGACGGCGGCACGCCGTCCATGTCGACCGAGATGCTCGACCATCCCGTGGCCTCGGCCTGGATGAAGATGAAGTTCGGCTGCGACGTGGCGGCGGGCCTGGTTTCGGCAGGTTTCGTCTCGACAGGCTTCGAGTCGGGCTTGGCCGGTGGCGTCGGCTGCGTCGGCGAAGCCTGGAGCGCGGCGAGCGAGAGCAAGGCGGCAAGTGCGGAAGCAAGTGGCTGCATTCAGTCCTCTTCGATGACAACACGCGAGGCGTCGTGGTGGAAGGCGTGGGTGAAGAAATCGCGCGCAAGCGGCGCGTCGTCGACGAGTTCGAACTCGACCGTGCGCGGCCCGCCGCGCGCCTGCGGCAGGTTCTCGAGCCGGATCGCGCGGATGAGCGCTGTCGACTCGTCGTAGGAGATCTCGATGCGCTTCGGGCCGCCGCGCGCGTCGCTTCGACGCACGCCCACGATCCGTGCGAGCGCATCGGCGTCCGTCGCGGGCTTCAGCGTGAGTTCGTACGACTTCGCGAGCTCCACAAGGTCGGCGTGCGGGTCGATGAAGGCGATCCCCTGCTGGCTGCCGGGAAGCGCGCCGCTGAAGCGTCGCGGGTCGCTCGACACGCGCACGGGACCCTTCGCAGGAACGATCCACGACCGCGCGCCGTCGCTGCCCGACAGCACTTCGTCGCCGTCGGCGTCGAGCCGCGCGAGGACGTACTCGCCTCGTTCGCGGACGTAGAGGATCGCACCGTCGATCGAAGGCGCAGGCTTGCCGCTGCGCTTGACGGCGGGCGCCGCAGGCGACGCGCCCACCGCGCGCAGGAAGTAGGTGCGGTCGCCCGACTTCGCCGACGCGACGAGCCGCGCCACGATCTCCGAGGCCGACGCCTCTCGAGTCGTTTGCAGCGAGAACCAGCCGAGGAGCGCGGCCAGCGCGAGCATGGCGGCGACCGCCGCGATGCGGCGGAAGCGCGCAATGTTCCGCGCACGGCGCGCCACGGCGCGGCCCGCTGCGGCCGCGTTCATCTCGCGCTCGAGGGCGTCGTGGAGCATGGCGAGCCGTGCGAACTCGGCCGCACGCGCGGGACTGGCGGCGATCGCATCGGAGAGACGCGCCGCGTCGGCTGCGGAGATCGCTCCGTCAACCGCGGCGTTTGCAAGCGGCAGGAACCCCGCATCATCGGTCGCGTCGATGTTCGGGTGCGCACCGCTCATCGACCCTCCTCCGCCGCGAGCCGTTCCTCGATGCACGCGCGCAGCTCGGCGCGCACGCGTTCAAGCGCCTTCGACACCGTGTTCGGCCGCAACCCGAGCACCGACGCGATGCGGGCGGGCGACAGGTCCGATCGGTAGCGAAGGTCGCAGATCTCGCGCGGGCGTCCCTCAAGCCGCCGCAGGCAGTCCGCCAGGCGCGACAGCCGCGCGCGCTCGTCCTCGCTCACCTCGGCGACCGCAGCCGCAAGCGCCTGCTCGGCGGCGTCGGAGAGCTGCATCGGAAAGCGCCCGCGCCGACGCCGCGCGTTCGCGACCTCGTTGCGGGCGATCCCGAGCGCCCACGGCAGGAAGGGACGCGAGGTGTCGAAGCGCTCGAAACCCTCGAGGACCGCAAGCGCCACGTCCTGCAGGACTTCGTCGCGTGCTGCGCGGTCGCCGACGAGCGCAAGCACGAACGCCGACACCGCAGGCTGGGCGGTTGTCCAGAGCGTGAAGGCCTGTCGGGTGCGCGGGTCCATGCGGGAGGTGTTCCCGCCGAACGCGCGAGCGTGACCGCGATTTGCACGGAATCCTTCGAATTCCCAGTCGCCGTCTCGGGTTCTCACCGTGCAGGCGGCTCGCCGCCCGACGCCGGCCCGTCGTCGGCGGTCGCGCGCAGGGCGACCCCAGAGGGCTCAACCTCTGGCCCGGTAGCCGCCGAACGACGACGCAAGCGTGAGCCGGTCGAGTCGGCTCGCGGCGACCTGGCGCGGCGAGGCGGTGTCGGCCGACCCGCCCACTCCGACAAACCGCGACGACAGCTCCACCCTGTCGACGATGCTTCCGCGCACCGCGCTCTCGACCCCTGCCGCCAGCACGCTCGGCCGCTTGGGTGGCCCGACCATCGCTGCGAATCCGGGAGTGCCGAGAATGCGGTTGAGCGAGAGGCTCATGCTGATCTCCTGTTGTCGCGGGTCGCCGCACGCACGCGGCGCACGGACGTCGGCGGGCGGAAGCACGCCCCCACAAGGTGGATAGCACGCGCCGCGCCGATCGCAACCGCCGCGCGACACTTTCACTGGTTTCGGCCGATCTGTAGGAAATGCGCGGGATCCGCAGGTGGTGCGGGCGCGTCCGCATCCGTCGCGATGCGGATCCCGAGAGGCCTGCTGACATAGGATGCCGCGGCTTCGCCGATCGACATGCGTCCGGACCTCACCCAACTCCCTGCGCCAGCACGATACGACGTCGTCGTGATCGGCGGTGGCCACGCAGGCACCGAGGCCGCGCGTGCGGCCGCGGCGGCGCTCGGCGCAGGCGCGCGCGTGGCGCTTGTCACGATGGAGCCCGCGCGCCTCGGGCAGATGAGCTGCAACCCCGCGATCGGCGGACTGGCAAAGGGCCAGATGGTGCGCGAGGTCGACGCGCTCGGCGGGTTGATGGGTCTCGCGGCCGATGCGTCGGGCATCCAGTTCAAGGTGCTGAACGGGTCGAAGGGCCCCGCGGTGCGCGGGCCGCGCGCGCAGTGCGACAAGTATGCCTACCGCGCCGAGGTGCAGCGGCTGCTTGCCGAGATTCCCGAGATCGACGTGATCGCTGGCACGGTCGACGAGATCGTGCGCGACGACGCGGGCGCCGCGTGCGGCGTGGTGCTTGCGCCGGGCTCGCAGCGCACGGGCGCGGATCGCGCTGCGATGGACGCGAACATGCCGGGCACGGCGCTCGCGACGCCCGTCTTCACGGTGGCGCTCGAGGAACGCACGATGGTTCCGCGCGCGATGGCGGCGCGCGCCGTCGTGCTGACGACAGGCACCTTCATGCGCGCCCTCATGCACACGGGCGAGGAGAAGAACGAAGGCGGCCGCATCGGAGAGGGCAGCGCGCGCGGAATCAGCGCCGCGCTCAAGTCGCTCGGCTTCGAGCTCGGCCGCCTGAAGACGGGCACGCCACCGCGCGTCGCGCGCGGCTCGATCGACTGGGATGCGCTCAAGCCTGCGCTCGGCGACGCAGTGCCGAGCGCGTTCAGCGACCGTTCGCCGGGCGCAATGCCGCTCGGGCGCTTCCCGCATCTCGCGCAGGTCGACTGCCGCGAGACGGCGACGTCGCCCGAGCTTCACGCGCTGATCCGCGCGAACCTCGACCGGGCGCCCATGTACTCGGGGCAGATCGACGCGGAGTGCGGCCCCCGCTACTGCCCGTCGATCGAGGACAAGATCGTGCGCTTCGCCGACCGCGACTCGCACCACGTGTTCCTCGAGCCCGAGTCGCTCTTCACCGACGAGGTGTACCTGAACGGCGTGTCGACCTCGCTTCCCGCCGACGTGCAGCTGCCGCTCGTGCGCGGCCTGCGCGGGCTCGAGCGGGCCGAGATCCAGAAGTACGGCTACGCGGTCGAGTACGACATGGTGTGGCCGCACCAGATCGACGCGACCACGGAGACGAAGCTCGTGCCCGGGCTCTTTCTCGCGGGGCAGATCAACGGAACGAGCGGATACGAGGAGGCGGGCGCGCAGGGCCTCGTCGCGGGCGTGAACGCCGCGCGGCGCGCGCGCGGGCTCGGGCTCGTGCGCCTCGCGCGGCACGAGGCGTACACGGGCGTCCTGATGGACGACCTCGTCACGCGCACGCCGCGCGAGCCCTACCGCATGTTCACCTCGCGCGCGGAGCATCGGCTGCTTCTCCGCGCCGACAACGCCGACGAGCGGCTGACCGCGCTCGGCGCCTCGTGGGGCATCGTCGGACGCGCGCAGCTCGAGGCGTTCGAGGACCGCATGCGCGCGAAGGACGCCGTCACGCGCGCGCTTGGCGAGATGCGCGAGGGCGGCGCGCGGCTCCTCGACCTCGCGAAGCGGCCAGACGTCGAGGTCGCGTGGCTCGCCGAACGCGTCGCGCGCGCGGCCGGACCCGTGTCGCACGCGCTCCTCGAGCGCGTCGTCACCGATGTCCGCTACGAGGGCTATGTCGTCCGCCAGAACGCCGAGATCCGCCGGCAGAGCGAGTACGACTCGGTCGCGATCCCCGAGTCGCTCGACCCCCACGCGATCCACGGCCTGCGCCGCGAGGCGATCGAGACCCTCGCGCGCTTCCGCCCGCGCACGCTCGGGCAGGCCAGCCGGCTCGCGGGGATTTCGCCGGCGGATGTGACGGTGGTCGCGATGTGGGTGCGGCGGCGACAGTCTTGATCGATCGGACCCGAGCGCGCAGCGCGAGCGGCAAACCTCCCGACGGCGACAGCCCAGATGGGTGCCACTGCTTCGAGCAGTGCGGAGTCGGAGTGGCCGGAATCTTCATCCTGCCGCGAAGATAAAGCGAATCCACTACTGGAAGTAGTGGCACCCATCTGGGCTGTCGACCCGCACGCACGTCGCTCGGGCTTCGCCCTCGATCCGCCGTCAGCACATGCCTTCGGCGAGATCGACGAGCAGCCGCACGCCGTAGCCCGTCGGGCCCGCGACGCAGAGGTCGCTCGCGCTTTCCGCGTTTGCGACGCCTGCGATGTCGATGTGGGCGAACGGAACCTGCGTGTCGACGAAGAAGTCGAGGAACGCGGCGCCCTGGATCGGGTGCGCCAGGCGCGACGGGTTCGAGTTGATGATGTCGGCGTGCTGGCTCTTCATGTGGTCCTTGTGCTCCTTCCACAAGGGAAGGCGCCAGACCTTCTCGCCGGTGCGCTCGGCCGCCGACTCGATCGCGTCGCGCAGCCTTGCGTCGTCGCAGAAGTAGCCCGCGCTCCACGAGCCGAGCGCCGTGACCACGCCGCCCGTGAGCGTCGACAGCTCGACCATCGTGGTCGGCTTGTACTTCTCGCATCCGTAGGAGATCGCGTCGGCGAGCACGAGGCGCCCCTCCGCGTCGGTGTTCGTCACCTCGACGGTGGTGCCGTTGTACATCGTGATGATGTCGTCGGGGCGGTAGGCGTTCGAGCTCACCATGTTCTCCGCAGCCGGGAACAGCGCTACGACATGGATCGGCAGCTTCGCGTGCGCGATCGCGTGCATCGCGCCGAACACGGCGGCGCCGCCGCACTTGTCGTACTTCATGCCCTTCATGCCGTTGTTCACCTTCAGCGAGTAGCCGCCGGTGTCGTAGGTGAGCGTCTTGCCGACGAGCGCGAGCGTCTTGCCTCGCGCCTTCGAGCTGACGCGCTTCGGCCTGTACTCGAGGATCGCGATGAGGCTCTTCTCGTCGCTCCCCTGCCCGACCGCCACGATGCCGCCCATCCCGAGCTTCTTCGCGTCGTTGAACGAGATGAGCTTGAACGAAAGCCCCGCCGAGCGAGCGAGCTTCTTCGCCTCTGCCGCGAACCAGTTCGGCGTGCAGATGTTGGGCGGCGTCGCCGCGATGCGGCGCGCCTCGTTCACGCTCGCGCCGACCTCGAGGCCGCGCGCGAAACCATCGGCAAACGCGCCCGAACCTGCGTCGATCGCGAGGTTTCCCGCACGCGGCGTGCGCTGCGTGGCCTTGCCGTCGAACATGTCGACGCGCCAGTTCGCAAGCGCCATGCCCTCGGCGAGCGCCTGTCCGAGCTCGCGCGCGTCGCGCGCCGCGAACATCCCGCCGAACGCCACACGCACCTTCGGGAGCTTCATCCGCTCGAGCCCGCGCACGAGCCGCGCGCCCGCGGTGCGGGCGGCCTTTGCGTTGAAATCGGCCTTCCTGCCGAGGCCGAGGATCACGGACCCGTCCGACGCCGCGGTCGTCTCGCCGAGTTCGGCGCGGAAACTCACGGCGGCGACGGCGGCGTCACGCGACGCGCTGCGGTCGGCCTTCGCAAGCGACTTGTCGTCGGAGTGGAGGGCGAGAATGGCTGGCGCCTTGGGCGCACGCGCGATCGAGATGCGGTCGAACATTGGGTCTCCGGATGACGCGACGACCTACGACTTCACCGTCGCCGGGTCCTCGCCCCGCTCGATCGCCTCGATCTTGTGGATGCGGCGCAGATGGCGGCCGCCATCGAACGGCGTGCGCGTCCACGTGTCGACGATGCGCTTGACGAGCGTGTGGCCGATGAGGTCGGCCGAGAGGCACAGGACGTTCGCATCGTTGTGCGTGCGGGAAAGCTGCGCGGAGAGCTCGTCCTGCGCCAGCGCCGCGCGGATGCCGCGCAGCTTGTTGGCGGCGATGCACATGCCGATGCCCGTGCCGCAGATGAGGATCGCGCGCTCGGCCTCGCCGCGCGCAACCCTGTTGCAGGCAAGGAACGCGCTGTCCGGGTAGTCGGTGGAGTTGCCGTTGAGATCGCAGACGACCTCGACCTCGTGGCCGTCGGCCTTGAGGTGCGAGACGAGCGCCTGGGTGGCGGCGGCTCCGCGGTGGTCGCATCCGAGCGCGATCTTCATGCTCCTAGCATCCCCGCGACGCGCCTCGGAATCAACTCGGCGAAGTACGCCGCGAGATCGTCGTAGGCCCGCTGGCCGAGGCCGATCGGGTCGTCGATGTCGCCGTCGGGGTCGAGGGAGTGGACTCGGGCGGCCGCTGCGGCATCGCCCGCGACCATCGCCCGCGCCCGCGCGACGTGCGATGCAGTCATTCCGAGAACCAGATCGGCGCGCTTGACCATGTCGGGCGTCAGCCGCTTCGCGTGACCCGGGACCGGGGCCTTCAGCTCCTCGAGCACGGCCACCGTCTCCTCGCTCGTCGGCGCGCCTTCGAAGGCGGCGACCCCGGCCGACGCGAAGAAGAGCGAACCCACGGCGGCGGGAAACTTCCCTTGGTCGAAGAGCTTCTGCGCGATTCCCTCGGCCATCGGCGAACGGCAGGTGTTGCCAGAGCAGACGAAGAGGACGGTGCGCATGCGGTGATCCTACAGATCCCCGCGGCGGCGCGCCTTCGGGTCGTCGGCGTCGTCGCCCGCATCCAGCTCGAACCCGTCCTCATCTTCCCGCGGCGCGAGCTCAGCCTCGTCTTCCCAGCCCGGCGGCGGCTCGTCCTGCTCGAGGACGGCCTGCGCGCGGGGCAGGTCCATGCGCCGCACCATCACGGAAACAAGCCCCGGAGCCTCCGCGCGCAGCTGCGCCGTCAGGCCGCCGATCACCACGGCGGGCACGCCCTGCGACTCGAGGTCTCCGACGATCAACAGCGCGGAGAGTTCGTCGGGAACCCGTGTCAGGACGACGAGGTCCTCTGGATTCCGATGCATGGAGCCCGCCACGGTCAGGCCGTTCCGATCGCGGAGCGCTCGAACGATGCTGGCTTGCTCGCGTCCTCGGGGGCCTCTTGCGGCACGTACGGATCGCCCGCCTCGTCGAAGATGCGGCGGCAGCCCGGGCACTCGTGGACACGCCGCTCGCCGACGAGGATCGCGTCGAACCTCGCGGCGCACGCAG
>JBIKWD010000053.1:0-17047 GCA_044356505.1 Phycisphaerales bacterium | reverse complement strand
TCGCCGCGCGCTCGGGGCCGCAGCGCGTCAGCGCGTCGGCAAACGAGAAGGAGTCCGTCGTCATCGCGCTCTCGAAGTCGGGTGCCGCAAAGCTCGAGGCCGGTCCCGCCGGCGGCGCAGCGGACGTACTCTCGAAGGACGGCGAGCGCCTCGCGTCGCTCGAGACCAACGAGGGCGGCGGCGCTGTCGTCTGCCGCTCGGGCGGCGACCGCGCGGTCGCCTCGCTGGGCGCGAACCCGACGATCTCCAAGGGCGGTCTTCTCCAGCTGTACAACGACCGCGGCAACCCCGTCTACGCGGCGGCGGTCAACGCCGAGGGCGCCGGCCGGCTCGCGCTCGGCACCCCGGAGGGCACGGCGACCCTCGTCGCCGAAAGCGGCAAGGAGGATGGCGGCGCCATCAGCCTTTCGCGAAACGGTCGCCGCGCGATCGCGCTCCTCGCGGGCTCGAACGGCGGACTGCTGAACCTCTTCTCGGGCTCGGGTGTGCCGCTCGTGGTCGCCGGCTCCGCCGACGACGCGGCCGGAGGCGCGCTGATCGTGCGCTCGACCGAGGGAAAGGACCTCGTTCGCGTCGGCGTCGACGAGCGGGGCGGCGGCAACGTGACGCTCTTCAACCGGGACGCGACCGAACGCAAGGTCGTGGCCGGACCGCGCTGAACAGGCCGGCGGGCGGTACGCTATCGGGATGAAGACGCTCTCGACCTGCGTGGCGCTGCTCTTCGCCGTTCCGCTCGCCTTCGTGACGCCCGGCGGAGCCGCGGCTGCGACCGCGCCGGTCGATGAGTTTCCGGAAGCGTGGTTCTGGAGGCAGGGCGGCGCCGAAGCGGCGCACCGCGCGATGGTGGGCAAGCCCCCGCCGCCCTTGTCGCTCACGCGATGGCGTGGCGACGACGCTGCGATCGCCGCGATCGCCGGCAAGGACGGCAAGGGCGACATCTGGGCCAACCTCCACGGCCGGGTCGTCGTGGTCGACTTCTGGGCGACATGGTGCGGACCATGCATGGCCGCGATCCCGAAGAACGTGGAGATGGTCAAGCAGCACGCGGCGGACGGCCTGGTGCTGATCGGCGTGCATGACGCCGCCCGTGGCGCAGGCGACATCCCCGCCGCCGCCGTCAACAACAACATCAACTACCCGGTCGCCGTCGACGACGGCGGCCGCAGCGCGCGCGACTGGACGGTTCGCTTCTGGCCCACCTATGCGGTGGTCGACCGGAAGGGAATCGTGCGCGCCGTCGGGCTTCAGCCGCAGCATGTGCAGTCCGTGGTCGAGAAACTGCTCGCCGAGCCGCCTTCCGCCGGCGACGGAGCGGCGAGACCCGATGGTGACGGCGGCAAACCCGCATCCGGATCGGCGAAGCCTGGCCAGGGCGATCCGGCATCGATCAAGCCGTCGGCCGCGAAGGACGCCGGAGGCGGCGGACGCAAGGAGCGGATTCCGCGGGAGCTGCTCGAAGGCGATGCGCGCCGCCGTGGAGCGGTCGCGAAGTTCGACCGCTGCCCGCCTGCGCCCTCGCTCGGCTCCATCACGAAGTGGACCCCTGCCGGCGATGCCGTCGGGAAGGCGACCAGCCTCGAGGAACTCAAGGGCAAGATCGTGGTCCTCGACTTCTGGGCGACGTGGTGCGGCCCCTGCATCGCAAGCATTCCGAAGAACAACGCCATCGCCGGCAAGTTCGCGGACAAGGGCGTGGTGATGGTCGGAGTGTGCCACCCCGAAGGCGGCGAGAAGATGCTCGAGGTCATGCGCTCGAAGGGAATCGAGTACACCGTCTGCCTCGATACGCGAGGCGAGGCGATCAAGAACTACATGGTCGACGGCTATCCCGACTACTACATCATCGATCGCGATGGCCACCTGCGCGGCGCCGACGTCGCCAACGCGAACGTCGAGAGGGCGATCGAGGCGCTGCTCGCGGAGGAAACGGCGAAGAACGCGGAGAAGAACGCGGAGAACGACGGCGCCAAGCCTGCGCCGTGACCCCGGCCCTCACGCGGCCGTGCCGGCCACGCCGTCGCGGGTGACGTAGAAGAGTTCGCGCGTGATCGGATAGGGAAGGCGACGGTAGTCGTCCTCCACGCGCTGCTTCAGCCGGCCGACGAACGGGTCGGGACCGACGCTGATCGCGATGAAGGTGTCGCGTGCGGGAGTCGCGACGTAGAAGTCGCCCCGCATCTCCCGCGCGAGCCGGTCGTGCAGCGTCGAGAGGAGGAGCCGCGCGGCGTCGTAGCCGTCCTGCTGCGACACGATCGCGGCGCGGCCGCCGTCGTGCGAGTCGACGACGCGGACCTCGAGGTCCGGCGCGTAGTGCGCGAGGTTCTCGCGCGAGAGCGCGTCGAGATCGTCGCACTGGAGTCCCCAGCGGATCATCTGCTCGGTCGTGATCGACACCGTGAGCTGCGGCAGGTCGATCACGAACACGATGACGGTGTTGTTCACGAACGGGACGTGCGCGACCTGTTCGCGATCGAGGTGCTCGAAGATGCCCTCGGGCTGGATCCGCGGCATGATCCGCGTGCGCACCACCGAGAACGGAAGCGGCGCGCCGGAGATCTGATCGCCCTCGAGCAGGCGATCGAGATAGTTGTCGACGATCTCGTCGCTGTTGCGCGGATCGCGCAGCACCATGCGGTAGAGGTTCTCGAGGCCAAGATGCCGGCCGTCGAAGACGACGTGCAGCGGGCCGGTCACGACCGCGTTGCGGTCGGGGAACTGCCGCAGCAGCTTCGCGATCACATGCGCGGAGAACGCGTCGGGATCAAGCGGCGTGTCGTCCATGAAGACCTCCAGCCTGGCCGGATGGCCGTCGCCGGTCTCGGAGTTCCCTCGGGCCGCCCCCCAGACGCACGTCTGGAAACCGGAGCCGACCGCGAAGCCCCACGTCGTGATGTCGGCCGTTCCGGGAGGTCCCTTTGTCGAACTCCGCGAATCGCCCGAAGAAACCCCGGCCGAGTCCTCGGGCCACGGCGCGGCGGCCGACGGGTAGCCAAGACCGCCGTGACGGCGCGCACGAAAGGCCGTTCCGCCGCCCCGTACACTGCCCGACGCGTCTCCGACGCAGCGTGGCCTTGACTCCGTCCCTCCGCCCTTCCGATCCGCTGGTCCATCATGCCTGAGCAGACTCCGAACCTCCCCGCCCCCGGCGCGGCGCCGAGCCGCCACGCAGCCGCGCTCGATGCCTGGTTTGCGACGCCCCCCGGCCCGCGAAGGCCGCTTCTCGTCATCGCGGGGCCGTGCGTGCTCGAGGACGACGCGACGAACAACCTGATCGGAGAGACGGTCGCTTCGATCTGCGCCGACCTTCGCGTCCCCTACGTCTTCAAGGCGAGCTTCGACAAGGCCAACCGCTCCAGCATCAGGAGCCAGCGGGGACCCGGTCTCGAGCGCGGGCTCGCGATGATCGCCGCGATGCGCGATCGGCTCGGCGTCCCGGCCACGACCGACATCCACGACCCCGACCAGGCGGCGCACGCGGCCGCGGCGGTGGATCTCCTGCAGATTCCCGCGTTTCTCTGCCGGCAGACCGATCTCCTCGCCGCCGCGGCGGCGACCGGCCGCGCCGTCAACGTGAAGAAGGGCCAGTTCATGTCGCCGCAGGAGATGCGCAACGCGCTCGAGAAGCTGCGCGAAGGTGGCGCCCGACGGACGATGCTGACCGAGCGCGGCACGTCGTTCGGATACAACCGCCTCGTCACCGATGTCATCGGCCTCGCCGACCTGATCGACATCGGCCGCGAGTTCGGGGCGCCGACCTGCTTCGACGCCACCCACTCGACCCAGCTGCCCGGCGCCGAGAAGACATCGACAGGGGGTCGTCCCGACCGCTGCGCCCAGCTTGCCCGCGCAGCCGTCGCGGTCGGCGTCGACGCCGTGTTCCTCGAATGCCACCCGGACCCGAAGCGCTCGAGTTCGGACGCCGGGACGATCCAGCCGCTTTCCGAGGTCCGCGGCATCCTCGACTCGCTGGTGCGGGTGCGGTCGGCGCTCGCGGCGGAGTGAGGGGGCCTCGCGTGGCCTCGGGCGGACTGCAGCCGTCCGAGGTGGCGAGGGCGCCGTTACCTGCTGAGATTCCTTTGGAAAATCCGATGAAACCGCTGCTACGCGACTAAAGTGACGCTTGCATCCGCATCCGATGGAACGAACCTGCGACTGTTGTCCGAACCCCGCCGTCGTCCATGAGATCGTCGTCAAGGACGGCCTCAAGGCGGAGGTGCATCTCTGCGCCGAGCACGCGCAGGAGCGCGGGTTCATCCTGCCGACCGTGCAGGGGCACGCGCTCGTCGTCGGAAAACTGCTTGAGAAGTCGCGGGCGGCGGCGCCGCGCCAACCGAAGGCATGCACGTCCTGCGGCATGACGTTGGCGCAGGTCCGCGAGACGGGGCTCGTCGGCTGTCCGCTCTGCTACCGCTCGTTCGAACAGGAGCTCGCGGCGATCGTCGAGCGCGCGCAGGCCGGCGCCTCTGCGCACGTCGGCCGTCATCCGGCGCACGCCGCGGACCTCGTCGATCGCGCGGCGCTCCGCAACCGTCTCGCGCGCGAGCTGCGCGAGGCCGTGTCCCGCGAGGAGTATGAGCGCGCCGCGCGGCTTCGCGACCGGTTGTTCGAGATCGGTGGCGGAGAGTCCTCGCCCGACGACGAGGCGGGAGGAGCCGTCTCCGCCGGCGAAGATGTCCGTTCACCTTCCGGAGGTGGGCCATCGTGAGCGCTGCGGACGATGCAAGGAATCCGACCGACCCGCGGGTGAGGCCGCAGGGGGCGGGAGCCGCGCGCGCCCCGCTGATCGGAGTCGATCCCGCCGACCATCGCGAGGCGCCGCTTGCGGACTGCGTGCTGTCGAGCCGGGTGCGGCTCGCACGCAACCTCGTCGGATTCAACTTCGTCAACCGTTCGTCGCCCGAGCATCTCGCGGATGTCGTGCACAGGGTGCAGGCGGCGCGGCTTGGAGGCCCGTTCGAGGCGGGGACCCGCTGGGTCAACGTCCAGTCGACTGCGCCCGTCGACCGGCTGATGCTCTTCGAGCGCAACCTGATCTCGCGGCCGTTCGTCGAGGCGCCGCACCCGCGATGCGTCGCGATCTCCTCCGACGAAACGACCAGCGTCATGGTCAACGAAGAGGATCACCTGCGTCTGCAGATGCTCGCTCCCGGCATGCAGCTCGAGCCGCTCGCGCTCCGGATGTTCGAGCTCGACCGCTCGCTCGAGCGCGCGCTCGAGTTCGCGTTCCACCCCCGCTTCGGCTACCTCACCGCGTGCCCCACCAACCTCGGCACCGGCATCCGCGTCAGCGCGATGATCCATCTTCCCGCGCTCCGGATGCTCGAGGAACTCGACAAGGTGCAGCGCGCCGCGAAGGACATGCACCTCGCGGTGCGCGGATTCCACGGAGAAGGAACCGAGGCGCTCGGGGACTTCTTCCAGGTGTCGAACCAGACGACGCTCGGCCGCAGCGAGCACGATCTCGTCGAGGAGTTCGCGGGCACGATCGTGCCGCGGTTCGTCGAGTACGAACGCGCGGCCCGGCGCACGCTGATCTCGCGCGACGTCGCGTCGCTCGACGACCGCGTGCACCGCGCGCTCGGAATCCTGCGCAACTGCAGGCTCCTCGCGCTCGACGAGTCGATCAAGTTCCTGTCGCGCGTCCGTCTGGGCGTCGCGCTCGGGAGAGTCGGCGACGTCGATCGCGGGCTCGTCGATCGTCTGCTTCTCGAGGTCCAGCCGGCGCATCTGGCGCGGGCGACGGGCGGCGACCTGCATCAAGGCCGCGACGACCGCGCGGCGCGCGCGGACCTCGTGCGCGGCGCGCTGCGGGCGTGAGCGGGCGTGCGTGGCGGCACGTGCCGAGAGCGAGCGAAAGCGATGCGAGTCGCGAGCGCTCAAACACGCTCCACCGGCCGCGGTACTCCGCGGCCATGGCGCCAGAGCGAGCGAAAGCGAAGCGAGTCGCGAGCGCTACAACCTAGATCATCCGCAAGAAGTTCTCGAGCAGCTGCGGGCCTTCCTTCGTCAGGAAGCTCTCAGGATGGAACTGCACTCCCTCGAGAGGCGACGCACCGTCGGGGGCCTTCCACCGCAGACCCATCACCTCGCCCTTCGCGGTCCACGCCGTCTTCTCAAAGTCGGGAGGAATGGTCGCCGGATCGACCACGAGCGAGTGGTAGCGAGTCGCGACGAACGGGTTCGACAACCCCTCGAAGAGCCCGTGTCCGTCGTGGTGGATCTCCGAGGTCTTGCCATGCACGGGCTCCTCGTTGCGGCGCACGAGCATTCCATGGCAATCGCCGATCGTCTGGTGACCCAAACAGACCCCGAGGATCGGGATGCGGCCCTTGAAGTGGCGGATCAGCGCCGAACTCACGCCCGCCTCGCGCGGAGTGCACGGTCCCGGCGAGATCACGAGCCGCGATGGCCGCAGCGCCTCGGCCTCTTCCAGAGTGATCTGGTCGTTGCGCACGACCTCGATCCGCAGGAAGCGGTCGAGCTCGCCGAAGCGCTGGACGAGGTTGAAGGTGAAGCTGTCGTAGTTGTCGATCAGGAGCAGCACGGGTGCGCATGGTAGGCATCTTGGAAACGGGTATCTTTCCCCAAGCGCGCCCGACGCCGGGGCCGCATCGAGATCGACCCAACGAGACCGTTCATGACGACCGCACCAGCAGCCAGCTCGACCTGTACCGTCCGCCTCGAGGAAGTCCGCGATCCGGCGCGTGGCGGATCGTCCGGGTCGTTCGTGCTCTCTGTGCCCGGCACCGAGTACGTGCTCGACCTCGTCGCTGGCGGCCCGACGTCGGTCGCGATCGGCAAGCGCGTCTCGGGAACGGTGTCGGGCCGCGCGCAAAAGCTCCATCGGGCGAACGCGGGCGGCGAGTTCATCGAGCCGGTCGAGGGCCATCCTCGGATCGTGCAGGGACGCGTCCGCGAGAGCGATCCGACGGGCAACCGCCTCCTGCTGCAGGCGGTCGTGCCGATGTGGATCAGCCTCTCCGCGGATCAGTCGGCGCGCAGTTTCCTGCTGGGCGACATCGTGAACTTCTACATGGAGAGCGGCGTGGTGTTCACGCCGCAGGCGTGACGACCCGGGGCGGAGTCGACGTCGGTGTCGCGATCGTCGGCGTCGGCTTCATGGGCCGCACGCACCTCGCGTCGTACGCCTCGACCGCAGGCTGCGCCGTCCGCGCGCTCCACGACCCGACGCAACGCGCGGCTGCGGCGGGCAACCTCATCACGCCCGGTGGCGGCGCAGATGCGCTCCTCGGTTCGCTTCCCCGCACGGCGAGCGTCGACGAGCTCCTTGCGCGCAGCGATGTCGATCTCGTTTCGATCTGCACGCCGACCGACACGCATGTCGCGCTCGCGCGCGCCGCGATCCGCGCGGGAAAGCACGTGCTCGTCGAGAAGCCGACCGCTTTGGACGCACGCGCGATCGACGAACTCGACCGCGAGGCGCGGGCTGCGGGCGTGCTGGCGATGCCGGCCCACTGCATGAGGTTCTGGCCGGCGTGGACGTGGATGGCGAACGCGGTGCGGACCGCGCGCTTCGGTCGCCCGCTGCGGGCGTCGTTCCGCCGAATCGGCGCGCAGCCGTCGTGGAGCCGGGACTTCTACCTCGATACCTCGCGCTCGGGCGGCGCCGCCGTCGATCTGCACATCCACGACGCCGACTTCGTTCGCTTCGCCTTCGGCGACCCGGACCACGTCGAGGCTCGGGGCTCGCGCATGCACATCGACACGCGCTATCGCTTCGGGACCGGCCCGAATGCGGGGCTCGTCGTCGAGGCGGAGGGCGGCTGGATGGACGACCCGGGCTTCGCGTTCATGATGGTCGCGTCGATCCAGTGCGAGCGCGCCGTGATCGACTTCCGGCTCGGACGCGAACACGAACTCGTCGTCGTCGAGGACGGCGTCCAGCGCGGTCTGGTCGCGGGCGTCGACTACGCGGCGGGCACGGGCTACGACCACGAGATCGCAGCGCTTGTGGCGGCGATCCGCGAAGGCGCGGCAGGGGCGCCGGTGACGCTCGCGGACGCGGCGGCGACGCAGAGGCTCCTCGACCGCGAACTCGCGTCCCTCTGAGCGTGAACCATCGGCGCACAACCAACGGTGCACGGCACGTGCCGCGCAGTGCCTGGCACTGACTGGCACGTGCCGTGCACCCCTTCGTCGGCGGCCATCTGGGAGGTTTCTCCAGTGGTTCACCCCTCACAACATCGCCGGCACGGGCGCCGAGCGCCGAACAACCAACGGTGCACGGCACGTGCCGCGCAGTGCCTGGCACTGACTGGCACGTGCCGTGCACCGGTCTGACCGATCGGCTGAAACGGACGGGAGCGCGGCACCGCACCTTCAGGGCGGCCGCGCGCGTCAGGACGCGCCGTGCTTCTTGCCGAGGTCGTCCGCCGCCCGAGCGAAGTCGAAGTCCTTCTCCGTGATGCCGCCCGCGTCGTGGGTCGACAGCGACAATGTGACGCGGCTATAGCGGATCAGGATGTCGGGGTGGTGCTGGACCGCCTCCGCGCGCGACGCCACGGACTGCACGAACGCCATGGCTCCCACGAAATCGGCGAACCGGTACGTCCGCTGGATCTCCTCTCCCGGCTGCGACCAGTCCGGCAGGGCTTCGAGGCGAGCCGTGATCTCCGCATCGCTGAGCTTGGTGAGCGGCATGGCGGCAGTGTAAGCCTTTCCGACCTGCCGTACGCTTCCAGCCGATGCCGGCGCAACCTGCACGCGTCACCAGACTCGCCCCGACTCCGTCGGGGGCGCTGCATGTCGGAAACGCCAGGACCTTTCTCGTCAACTGGGCGCTCGCCAGACACGAAGGCTGGACGATCGTCCTGCGGCTCGAGGACCTCGACCTCGGACGCGTGAAGCCCGGCGCACACGAAGCCGCCATCGCCGATCTTCGCTGGCTGTCGCTCGACTGGGATGGCGACCCGCTCGTCCAGTCCTCCGACCTCGCGCCGTACCGGGCCGCGCTGGCCTCGCTCGCCGCGAAGGGGCTGACGTTCCGCTGCGACCGTTCGCGCGGCGAGATCCGCGTCGCCGCGAGCGCGCCGCACGCGGAGGACGGCGAGACCCGCTATCTCCCCGAACTGCGGCCGGCGGAACCATGGCCCCGGGTGGTCGACGACGCCGCCGGCGACTGGCACGCGAACCACCGGCTCCGCGTCGACGACGCGACGGAGACGGTGGAGGACGAGCTCGCGGGCCGACTCGCGTTCAATCCGGGCATCGAGGCAGGCGACCTCGTCGTCTGGACCAAGCTCGGCGTTCCCGCGTATCAGCTCGCGGTCGTGGTCGACGACGCACGCCAAGGCGTGACCGATGTCGTCCGCGGCGACGATCTCCTCGCGAGCGCGGCCCGCCAGCAGGTCATCGCCGCGCATCTCGGAATCCAGCATGCACGCTGGTGGCATCTTCCGCTCGTCCACGGCCCGGACGGCAAACGTCTTGCGAAGCGCCATGGATCGCACAGCCTCGCGTCCCTGCGCGCGGCGGGCATCGCACCCGAGAGACTCGTCGGATGGTGTGCCTGGAGCCTCGGCCTCACCCCGAGCCGCGCGACGTTGTCTGCCCGCGAACTCGTCACCCTCGCCTCGCCGGAGACGCTCCGCACCGCGGCACGCTCGGCACGGTTGCGCCCCACCGTGTTCACCGATGCCGATCTCGGCTGGCTCCACGGCGCTTGACGCACGGGGGCTGCGCGCTTCTCATTCCCGCATGCGCCTCCCCGCAACCGCACTTCTCGTAACAGCCGCCATCGCGGCGTCGGTTCCGCTCGCTGCATGCGACAACGCGCCGGCGAACGCGCCCGCTTCCATGGACGTGACGATCGGCGGCAAGACGTTCCGATGCAGGCTCGCGCTCGACGAGGCGACCCGCGAGAAGGGACTCGGCGGAGTCGAGAGCCTCGGGCCGGACGAAGGAATGCTCTTTGCCTTCACAGACTCGGCGGAGCGCACCTTCTGGATGCGCGGATGCGTGATGGACCTCGACATCGCGTTCCTCGACCCGCAGGGCTTCGTGACCGCGGTGCACACGATGCCGAAGGAGCCGCTGCAGGCGGAAGGCGAGTCGGAGGCGGACTATCTTGCGCGGCTCATCCGCTATCCCTCGGGAGGCAAGGCGAAGTACGTGCTCGAAGTCGCGCCGGGCACGCTCGGCCCGATCGGCGTTCGGCGCGGAAGCCGGGCCGAATTCGACCGAGACGCGCTCAAGCCCTTCGTTCGATGAGCCGATGCTTTGCTCGTTGCGGGGGCTTCTCCGCAGAGGCTCCCAGCCGACGAGTCGAGCATTATGGACCAAACCCGCACAAGTCTCCGCGTCGCGATCGTGAGCTCGGAGTCCGTCTTGACCGCGGCGGAGGCCTGGCGCGACCGCATCGTCGGCGAGATCCGCGGGCTGTCCGCCGCGCACCTCCCGACCGAGGCGCTGCGCACCACGTCCGGGACGCCCGTCCACCTCGACGTGGATGCCGTCGTCATCTTCGCGGGTGAAGATCCCGAAGCGGCCGAGGCCACCGTCGACGAGACGCTCGCCGCGATCGAGCAGCCCGAGGGCGACTCGCATCTCCCCAACTCGGTCCGCGTGCTCGTGATCAGCGACGTCCTCGCGGCCCGAGGCGTGCGGGCGCCGGCGGACGCGATACCGTCCTCGCGGTCCGCCGCCGAGCTCATCCCGTACCTGCGCGGCGTCATCGCCTGCGCACCGACCTTGCGCGACGCGCGGCGCGAACTGTCGCTCCTCAACCGCTTCGTCGGCTCGATGCGCAACGAGCTCGAGGAGCGCAACGAGGAGCTGCAGCTGGCTGCGCTCGTGCAGCGCGACTTCCTGCCGCTTCCGGTGCCCGAACTGCACGGGGTGCGGGTCGCGGCCTTCTACCGTCCACTCGCGCAGGTCTCAGGCGACGTCTACCACGTCGAGCAGCTCGACGAGGACCGCCTCTCGATCTTCCTCGCCGACGCCGTCGGCCACGGCATTCCCGCAGCGCTCCTCGGCATGGCGGTCTGCCGCTCGCTCGAGACCACGGAGCGCGTCCAGGGACAGCTGCGTCTCCTCGGCCCCGGGGAGACGCTCTCGCGCGCCAACACGCGCCTCGCGGAACACCAGCGTGCGACAACGAGATTCGCCACCGCCATCGCGGGCGTGCTCGATTGTCGTTCGCGCAAGCTTCGCCTCGCCGTCGCCGGGCATCCGCCCGCGATCCTGCTGAGGCCCGGACAGGCGCCGCGCCAGATCGAGTGCGACGGCGGACTCCTCGGCATCTTCCCGGACGAGGTCTACAACGAGATCGAGCTCGACCTCGAGCCGAACGACAAGATCCTCTTCTACTCCGACGGATTCGAGCAGGCGTTCACCGACGACGGCACGCCGAGCCACGTGAAGGAGTTCGGAAGCATGACCGAGATCGCCGACCCCGACGCGGTCGTGCAGGAGATCGCCTCGCGCATCGACGCCCAGCTCGGCTCGCTGCACCAGGCGGACGACCTGACGCTGCTCTGCATCTCGGTGGGCGAACTCGAGAGTGCCCGCCTCGCGGCGTGAGCAGAACCACGCCTCGCGGCGTGAGCAGAGACACGCCTCGCGGCGTGAGCAGAGACACGCCTCGCGGCGTGATGCTCAACGACTCTTCAACCACTGCAGCTGCCGCGCGACGAGCTTCGCGAGGTAGTCGGCCTCGACGTGCAGCCTGTCGCCGACCGTGCGCGCACCGAGATTCGTCCGTGCGAGCGTCTCCGGGATAAGGCATACGTCGATCACGGTGCCGCGCGGCTCGTCCTCGACGGCCGCGATCGTCAGCGAGACGCCATCGAGCGTGATCGATCCCTTGTCGACGGCGTTGCGGCCGAGATCGCCCGGCAGCAGCACCCGCACCCGCCACTCGCCTGCGGTCGAAAGCCCGACGACTTCGGCAAGCCCGTCCACGTGCCCGAGGACGACATGCCCGCCGAGGAACGTGCTCGGGGTCGCCGCGTGCTCGAGGTTGACGCGATCACCGACCCGAATCCCTCCGAGCGCGGTCACCGCGAGCGTCTGGGGGATCACGTCGAACGCAAAGAGCGGCTCGGGATCCGACTTGACCGCCGCGACCGTCAGACAGCAGCCATTCACGGCGATCGAGGCCCCGAGGTCGGGGCGGTGCGTCCACTCGCCTGCGGAAACCACGAGCCGCGTGGCCCCGGGTCGGGTTTCGACCGAGTGAACGGTCCCAAGGGCTTGGACGAGACCGGTGAACACGCGGCCGAGGATAGCGTGCGGGCCGAGTCTCGACGGCGACGGGAGCCGTCCGGGGCGGTCGTCGGGCCGCCCCCCCGAAACTGCGTCCGCTTGACGCTGGAGGCCTCAAGGGGCGATACTCCCCGCTTCGACCACTTGGTCGCTGGAGCCCCCCCCACGATGTTCTTGAACCCGCAGCCCGCCACCCGATCGACCACCTCGCCCGACTCGACCGCAACCCGACGCTGCGTGGCGCTCGGCCTGCTGGCGTCGGCCGTCGCGGCAGGCACGGTCCTCGCAGGCGCTTCCTCGGCCTTCGCCCAGTCGGCGGCGGACCGGGTGGCGCAGGACGTCGCGAAGGTGAACGACGCATACCTCATGGGCCCGAAGGCGGCGTCGGAGCTCGGCTGCACGATCGCGTGGCAGTCGCTCGTTCCCCTTCCGAACGGTCACAAGATCACGCTCGTCTCCGCGTCGCCCGACGGCATCCTCGCGCTCAACTCGCGGAACGAGATCTCGCTCGTCCGACCGTCGACCGGCGACCGCGCGTGGACCGCGTCCGCCGCGCAGCAGGTCGATCGCGTGCTGTCGGCCGAGATCGTCCAGGTGCTCACCCGCGACGGCCAGGAACCGCGCGTGATGGTCACGACCGACACCGTCGCGTACGGCCTCGACTTCAAGGACGGCGCGTCGCTTCTCCGCGGACGCTTCCGTCACGTGCCGAGCACGGCTCCCATCGTCGTCGGCCGCGGCATCGTCTTCGGCTCCCGCGGTGGGCAGGTCGCATGGTTCGACTGCGCCACTGGTTTCGACATGAGCGCCTACACCGTCGACGGCCCGTATGGAAAGAGCCCGATCGTCGCGGCGCCGACCCTCGGCGATGGCGTCATCGTCGCGGGATCATCGGAAGGAACGGTCGTCGGCCTCGACGCGGTTTCGGGTGCCTCGCTGTGGCGCAAGAGCCTGCTCGGCGGCGTCAGCGCGAGGCCGGCAATCGCCAACGGCGTCGCCTTCGTCGCGAGCCAGGACCAGTACCTCTACGCCTTCGACCTCGGTTCGGGGGTGACGCTGTGGAAGTACTTCACCCAGACTCCGCTCGAGACCTCGCCGTTCCCCGCTGGTTCGGTCGTCCTTCAGGACATCCCGGGCGAAGGCCTCGTCGCCTTCACCCAGAACCCCGAGGGACAGATCGGCGGCGAAGTGCGTTGGAAGAAGAAGGACCTGCCCGGCGCGCCGATCGGGACCGCCCGCCTGCGCGGCGCGGATGCCGTCCTTCTCTGGTGTTCCAAGGGACGCAAGGTCACGATGGTCGACCTTGCCAACGGCGACGTCGTCGGCACCGTCGAACTTCCGAAGGTCGAGCACCTCGAGGCCGACTCGCTCGAGGCGGGCGGCTTCGTCGCGTGGTCGAGCGACGGCCGCATCCTTCGTCTCTCGCCGGCGCAGTCCGCAGCCGCGGCCGCGCCGAAGGGCTGATCGTCCAGCCGACAGGAACCACCCATGCATGGAATCGTCCGCGTCCGACGTGCGCTGATCTCGGTCAGCGACAAGCGTGATCTCATCCCGTTTGCAAGGACGCTGTCGTCGTTCGGCGTTGAGATCGTGTCGACCGGCGGCACGGCGAACGCGCTCGCGGCCGCGGGCATTCCCGTCGTTCCGATCGAGAAGCTGACGGGTTTCCCCGAGATGATGGATGGCCGCGTGAAGACGCTCCATCCGCGCGTGCACGGCGGACTCCTCGGGCGTCGCGACGTCGCCGAGCACGTGCAGGCGATGGAGGAGCATGGGATCGCGCCGATCGACCTCGTGTGCGTGAACCTCTATCCCTTCGAGATGACCGTGCGACGCGAGGGCGTGCAGGAGCACGAGGCGATCGAGCAGATCGACATCGGCGGCCCGTCGATGCTGCGCTCGGCCGCCAAGAACCATGAGTTCGTCGCCGTCGTCACCGACCCTTCGCAGTACGACCGCGTTGCGAGCGAACTGAAGGCGAACGACGGCTCGACGACGCTCGAGCTGCGGCGCACGCTTGCGGCGGCCACGTTCGCGCGCACCGCCGCGTACGACACGGCGATCGCCGCGTGGATGAGCCAGCGTGCGGGAAACCGGTTTCCGCCGGTGTTCGAGCTTCGCGGCGTCAACGAGGGCGAACTCCGCTACGGCGAGAATCCGCACCAGGCGGCGGCCGTCTACCGCGATCCGACCTACCGCGGACCGAGCGTCGTCGCGGCGGAACTCCTGCACGGAAAGCCGCTCTCCTACAACAACCTGCTCGACGCGGCCGCGGCGCTCGAACTCGTGCAGGATCTGCGCGAACTCGCGCCCGACTCTGCCGGCGCTGTCGTCGTCAAGCACACGAACCCGTGCGGCGCGGCTCTCGGGGCGACGCTCCGCGAGGCGTTCGCGAAGGCGTACGCGGGCGACCCGCTCGCCGCGTTCGGCGGCATCGTGGCGCTCAATGCCACGGTCGACCGCGCGACGGCCGAGGAGATCGTCGCCGGCGAGAAGTTCCTCGAGGTCGTGGTCGCACCGGGCTACGACGCCGAGGCGCTCGCGCTTCTTTCGGCGCGTTGGAAGAACGCTCGGCTCCTCGCCGTTGGTCCTGCGAGCGCCGTGCCGAAGAGCGTGCTGGTGCGCTCGATCGCGGGCGGCTTCCTCGCGCAGGAGGCGGACACCCATGCGATCGTGGCCGCGGACTTCCAGCACGCGGCCGGCCCGAAGCCGGACGCTGCGGTGCTGGGCGACGCTGCGTTCCTGACCGCTGTCGTCAAGCACTTGAAGTCGAACGCGGTGTGCATCGGCCGCGGCGGACAGCTCTACGGGGCCGGCGCCGGGCAGATGGACCGCGTCGCGAGCTGCCGCAACGCCGTCGAGAAGGCGGGAGCGCGGATCCGCGAGGGGTCGGGCATTGCGGTCGCAGCAAGCGACGCGTTCTTCCCCTTCGACGACGGCCCGAGGCTCCTGATCGAGGCGGGCGTCAAGTGCCTCGTCCACCCGGGCGGCTCGAAGCGCGACGAGGACACGTTCAGGCTCTGCGAGGAGCGCGGGGTGACGTGCCTCGTGACGGGCGTGCGCCGCTTCCGGCATTGAACCGGGTGCCCGCAGGCTTCGGCCCGCGGAACAAAGATCGCCGAAACCCGTGCACGGCACGTGCCGTCCAGTGCCTGGCACTGACTGGCACGTGCCAGGCACCATCCTCCCGGACGGATGGCGAGCAGAACCGCGGGAGAATCCAGTGGTTCTGGCTGTCCCTTGGCCAGCCGCTCGCCGGTGCACGGCACGTGCCGCCCAGTGCCTGGCACTGACTGGCACGTGCCAGGCACCATTCCGTACCATTCCGTGGCCGTATACTCCCCGCCATGGCCGACAAGCCCGTCCTCGACCACCCGTCGCTGCCGATCATCAAGCAGCTCTTCTCGGATGTGAAGTTCATGGCCGCCGAGTTCCGCGGCCTGACCACGCTCATCTGCCCGCCGGACCGCATGCACGACGTGCTGCGCGAACTGCGCAACGATCCGCGCCTCGACTACAACTTCCTTACCGACGTCGTCGGCATCGACTATCTGAAGTACCCCGTCAAGCAGCCGGGCCGCTTCGCGGTCACCTACCTCGTCCACTCGCACAAGCACGAACTCCGCCTCGGCGTGAAGTGCTACCTCGAGCCGACCCTCGACACGAGCGGCACCGCCGTCGATCCCGCGCTCGAAACCGACAGCGCCTGCGACATCTGGGCAGGCGCCGAGTGGCCCGAGCGAGAGGTCTACGACATGTTCGGGATCCGCTTCCGCAACCACCCGGACCTTCGCCGCATCCTCATGTGGAAGGACTACCCGGGCCACCCGCTGCGCAAGGACTATCCGCTGCGCGGCCGCGGCGAGCGCGAGCACCACGTGCCGCTGACCAGAGAGTCGCGTTAAGAGCGCGCCCTCGACGAACGACATCCCGACGCGCGCGCATGGATTCCCTGCGCGCGCGTTCGTTTTGCTGAAACACTCCGAGATCCGTGCCCGAGACCAAACGCCATCTCCAGCTGAAGGACCTCGCCCTCGCGTGGCTGCGCGCGGTCGGGTGCCGCGCGGTCGCGACCGAGGTGGCGTGCCCGTTCCATCGCTACCGCTTCGATGCGCTCGGCTGGCTCGACCACGCCGACGACGCGCGCGCGGTCGAGGCGTTCGGGCAGCCGCTCGGCGAGCCGCGGGCCCCGCGCACGATCGCGGTCGAATGCAAGCAGTCGCGCGCCGACTTCGCCTCGGACGACGCAGACCCCGCCGAACTCACGAGGCGCAAGGCGTATCTCCTCGAGCGCCGTGCGGTGATCGAGGAACTCCGCGTCAAGGTCCGCGAGACGCACCTCAAGGTCGAGGGCTCGAGCCTGTTCGAGGAACTCGCGCACTGGGAGTTCGGCGAGAGCCGCATCACGGCCTACCGCCGGGTGCTCTCCGAACTCGCCGCAATCGACGAGAAGATGGGCGTCGACACCAAGTTCGCGCAGCTGGCGCGCTGGCGCACCGCAGACCATCTCGTCCTCGTGACGCCCGCCGGCCTCCTGCGGCCCCGCGAGGTTCCCGCAGGCTGGGGCCTCGTCGAGGTCGAGCCGCGCGCCCTCAAGAAGGGCTGGGAACCGGTCGCAGGCGAGGCGCTCCCCTGCCGCCTCCGCGTCGCGCCGAGCGCCCTCGGAACCCCCGTCGAACGCCGCCTGCGCCTTCTCCGCAACATCGCCGTGGCGGCGAGCCGCGGCGTCGGCTTCGGCCTGATCCCGCCGAAACCGCGCGAGGACGCCACGCCCACCGCCACAAACCCCACCGAAACCCTAGGTTCTGTCTGACGGATCCCC
>JBIKWD010000037.1:0-18766 GCA_044356505.1 Phycisphaerales bacterium | reverse complement strand
GCGTCCTCGGGGGCCTCTTGCGGCACGTACGGATCGCCCGCCTCGTCGAAGATGCGGCGGCAGCCCGGGCACTCGTGGACACGCCGCTCGCCGACGAGGATCGCGTCGAACCTCGCGGCGCACGCAGGGCACGTTCCCGAGCGGATGCCGGCGAGCGCGACCCCGCGCTCGATGCGTCGGAGCACCACGAACACGCCTCGGGCGATCACCACGAGGAAGATCGAGGAGATCAGCATCACGAGCGGCACGATCGGGTAGATCAGCGTGAAGGCGAACGCCACGAAGAACGCCGCTATGAAGCAGAACAGCACGGTGACGCCGTAGATCTCGTTCAGGCCGCGGCAAAAGCGGTAGAGCATGGGTGGAGGGTATTCGGGCGACCGCGCCGATAGAGTCGCGCAGCCGCCGAAACCGACAGAAATCAAGGCTGCGGAGCCCGCGTGTGCGTCTGCAGCCGCCCCAACGGGCGGTACACTGCCCGCGGCCCGACCACAAGATGGCGGGCTACGCCGCCGAGCGTTTCGTCCGCGGCGGCCCGCCACCGAGGGGTACCCGATGAAGTTGATCTGCGACCGTCTCTCCCTGTCCGACGCCCTGACCATGGCCAGCGGCGTCGTCGCCTCGCGCACGCCGTCGCCGGTGCTTCTGTGTCTCAAGCTGACCGCGAAGAAGTCCGGCGCGGGCGGGTCGCTCCAGATCAGCGCCACCGACTCGGAGATCGGCCTCGTCCTGACGGTCCCGAACGTGGACATCAAGGAGGAGGGCGAGGCGCTCATCCCCGCCGACAAGCTCAACCAGATCGTGCGCGCCTGCGACGACTCGACCGTGTCGATCTCGGTCGACCGCACCCTCGCGACGATCTCGACCGAGAGCTCGACCTTCAAGGTGTTCGGCTACGAGCCGCGCGAGTTCCCCGGCGTCCGCAAGCCGACCGACCGCACCGACTTCGAAGTCGACGCGGGCACCCTCCGCCGCCTCATCAACCGGACGGGCTTCGCCACAGCGCGCGACGACACCCGCTACGCGATCAGCGGCGTGCTCGTCGACCGCAAGAAGGCGCAGCTCCGGCTCGTGGCGACCGACGGCCGTCGCCTCGCCGTCGCGCGCGGCACCTGCAAGGGCGGCGACAGCGACGTCACCTTCATCGTGCCGACGAAGGCGCTGAACGCGCTTCTTCGGTTGATGACCGATCCCGACGCCGCCGTCCGCGTGGCCCGCGACGGCAACCAGGTCATCTTCCAGGTCGGCGACGCGTCCGCCGGCGCGACGCTCGTCTCGAGCGTCGACGAGCGTGCCTTCCCGCCGTTCGAGGACGTCATCCCCAAGGAGCACGACCGCCGCGCGACGTGCGACGCGTCCGAACTCGGCGGAGCGATCCGCCGCGCGAGCCTCCTCACCAACGAGGAATCGAAGGGCGTTCGCATGAGCTTCGCGCAGAAGCAGCTCACCCTGACGAGCCGCGCGCCCGAGATGGGCGAGTCCGAGGTGCGCATCGACGGAATCGCCTACCAGGGCGAGCCGATCGAGATCGCGTTCAATCCCACGTTCATCGTCGACGTCCTCAAGGTGATCGACTCCGAGCAGGTCATCATCGAGATGAAGGCCCCGAACAAGCCGGGCGTCATCAAGGTGGGCAACGACTTCACCTATGTGGTGATGCCCGTCAGCCTGCAGTGATGAGCGCTCGCGGGAATTTTTTGCGCTCTCAACCTGCTTCGCGACTTGCTCGCTTTCGTGCTACGGCCGCGATGCGGCCTTTGATGCGTCGCTGAGCGGCGGCTGCTTGCGGCAGCCGCCCTTGGTGCCACGCCCGCGGTGCGTGAAGCGACGCGCGGCGTGTCGGATGGCTTGACGAGTGCGAAGCGCGAGCAGGTTGGCGAGAGGGGCGCAGGATGTGCCGTGTGGCATCACCTCTGGTGATGGCGGCCTCGAGCGCACGCGAGGCCAGTCGATCACCACCGCAAGACCACGCCATCCCCGCAGTCGTCGTGCCTTCCGCGCGTCCGCGATCGCCGCAAAGGCACAACCGGCCTGCGTGTCCGCCGAAGCGGACGCCGCAGGCCGGCTGAACGCGATCAGTCGATCACGCTCACTTCTTGTACTTGACCGAGCAACCATAGGGCTTGGTCTCGCTCGGCGAAACCGACTCGCCCTTCTTGAGCTGCGTCACGGCGTTGACGACGTAGTTCATCTTGCCGTCGCCGCGGCCGTCGTTGTTGTCGATCGCGCCCTGGTAGACGAGCACGCCGTTCGCGTCGATCACGTAGCAGTGCGGCGTGGTCTTCGCGCCGTACATCAGGCCGACCGCGCCGTCGTTGTCGAGGAGCGCGGGGATCTCGACCTTGTGCTCCTTCATGTACGCAGCGGTGCCCTCGAGGCTCGACGGACGCGCGGCGCTCGAGTTGATCGCGACGTACACGACGTCGGAGAACTGCTCGGTGACGCCCTTGATGGTGTTGGCGACGGTGCCGTCCTTCATGACGCGCACGCAGATCGGGCACTCGGGGTTGATCCACTCGAGGACGACGACCTTGCCCTTCGCGTCGGAGAGGCTCCACTCCTTGCCGTCGGTGGTCTTGAGCGTGAAGTTCGGCGCGGCCTCGCCGACCTTGGCCTGCGCGCCCTTCTCGGCCTTCTTGCCTTCCTTCTTGCCCTGCTCCTTCTCAGCGGGAGCGGCCGGCTTGGCGCCGTCCTGCGCGAGGACGAGGGTGGTGAAGCCCGCTGCGAGCGAGGCCGCGAGGACGACGGTGATCAACTTGGTCATGGAGATTCCTTGAAAGTGAAGATGGTTCTGAAACGATTGGAGAAAGGGGTTCGGCGGGCGCCGGTGGGGCCATCGGCTACTTCGCCGCCGGGACGGGAACACGGAACGAATACGCGGGGCCATTCTTGCCGACAACGAGGATTCCGCCCACTTCGAGCGGCTTTCCAAGGGTGCTCTCGCGGGAGAGCTCGAGCTCGGCACGAAGCGAGGCGCCCTTCGCGTCGACGTGGAAGCCCGACGCGAGCCGCGCACCCGGAGTCTCGAACGGCAGGAAGCGCAGTTCCTCCGCGCCGGGGGCCTCGATGGAGAGGACGGCCGATTCGGCCTCGACTTCCGCGATCGCACACTTCCAATCGGCGGGCAAGGGCCTCGGCATGCGGGCGAGCGATTCCGCGAGCGCCTTGGCAAGCGGCGCGTCGGCTGCGACCGGCTTCGCGAGGTCGGTCTTCGCCTCGTTCTGCCCCATGAGGCAGATCTCCTTGCAGACGAGCCAGCGCGAGCGCACGGTGACAGGCAGCCCCGCCGCAGGAATCTCGGCGGGCAGCGTGACCGGGATCGAGAGCGTCACGGCGCGCTCGTAGCCGAACGTCGTCTCGCCCTTCGCGAACACCTGCGGGATGGGGAACTCGACGAGGGTGTCGCCGGCGGCATCGGTCGCCGCCTTGCAGCCCTCGGGTAGCTCGAGCGTGACCTGGGTCGGCATCCCCGACTCGCCGGGATTCGCCCAGTAGATGTGCCAGCCTGCGTGAATCGTGAAGGTGGCGGCGACGCGCACGGTGGCTCCGGGCTTCGCCTCGCCCACCACGCCGACGGCGACGCGCACGAGTTCCTCGCCCGTCTTCGGCTCGGGCTTCGACGCAGCGCCTCCCGCTGGAACGCCGGGAAGGCCTTGCGCATGCGTGGCCGAGGTCGCGACGAGCGCGCAGACGGCGGCGAACAGCCGCATCGCGCAAGCGCGGCGGAGACGGATCGATCGTGCGGGGGATTGCATGGGGATTCGCCTGAAAGCCGAGATAGTCCGGGAGAGCGCACGCGTCGCGGCCGCGTTTCGATCCGCATGGCAACCCACGCGGGCATGGAATGCGCGACAATGCGGGCACATCCCTGTTGGAACCGCCTCGGACGCGCAGGACGCCATCGTATTCCCACCTTCGGTACATCGCCATGAGAATCAGCATCTTCCGGACCGTCGCCATGCTCGTGATCGCCGCCAACGCCCTCGTCGCAGGCAGCGGCTGCACGCGGTCGACCAGCGACCGCGACCTCGTCTACAAGCGGCCGGAAGAGCTCGTCGAGCTCGCCAACAAGGCAGGCGGCGCGTTCGGCAGCAAGGGTCTGCCCAAGGTCCTGTGGCTCGACCCGCGCACGACCGCCGAGTTCGAGGCCGCGCACATCCCGCAGGCGACGAGCATCCCCTTCCCCGACATCGAGCGCACCCACGAGGTCACCTGCCGCGGCTTCGATCTCTACATCGTCTACGACACCGACTACGACGACGTGATGGCGAAGGCGGCCGCGAAACGCCTGATCGAGCTTGGATACAAGCCTGTCTACAGCATGATGGGCGGCCTCAAGGCGTGGGAAGCCGCCGGGTTCTCCGTGAAGCGCGGCGCGAAGACCGAGTAGCCGTCGCGTCCGTCCGACAAACAGGAACGCCCGCCGTCTCCGGCGGGCGTTCCTGTTTTCCAACGGTTTCGCGCGTCACTCGAGCGCTGCCGCACCCGACACGATCTCGGTGAGCTCGGTCGTGATGCGTGCCTGTCGCGCGCGGTTGTAGTTGCGGCGGATGGTGCGGCCGAGGGCGCCGGCGTTGTCGGTCGCCGCCTTCATCGACACCATGCGCATCACGTGCTCGCTCACCGCTGCGTCGTTGAACGCCTGGAAGAGCGACACCACGACCGACTTCGGCAGCAGGTCGGACAGAAGCTCCGCCCCCGACGGGCTGAACTCGTAGTTCGAGCTCGCGCCGCCTGCACTCGCCGCGGGTGCCGCGAGCGGCAGGAGCTGCATCGCCTCGGGCACCTGCTTCGCGTTCGAGATGAAGCGCATGTAGACGACGTGGACCTTGTCGAACTTGCCGCTCGAGAAGTCGGCCATGAGCCGCTTGGCGAGCGCCTCGACCTGCGCGAACTGCGGCTTGTCGCCGAAGGTGTGGCGCTCGGCGATGTCGATCCTCGCGAAGCGGAAGTAGGCGACCGCCTTCTTGCCGACCGTCTCGACGATGGTCGAGGTGCCGCCCGACTTCAGGGCCTTGATCGTGACGTTCGCCTTGCGGAGGACGTTGCCGTTGTAGGCGCCGCAGAGACCGCGGTCGGAGGTGATGACGAGCACGAGCTCGCGGCCGGCCGGCGTCGTCGGCGACCTCATCAGCGGATGCGAGAAGTCGTCGCCGGCTGCAGCGGCCACTTCGCCCACCAGGCCGCGGATGCGGTCGGTGTACGGACGGGTCGCCTTGGCGCGGGCGAGCGCGGCGGTGAACTTCGCCGTCGCGATCATCTGCATGGTCTTGGTGATGCGCTGGATCGTGCGCACCGCCACCATGCGCTTCTTGAGCTCACGGATCTGGGCCATAGGGGCGGCGATGATAGCAGTTGGCCGCCGTCGGCGGAAACCGCGTCCCCGGGAAATCACGCGCCGTCGATGACGATGCCGTCGTACCCAAGTTCCATCCCGGTCGGGAGTTCCGCCGCAAGCTCGGCGTGGCGGATGTCGTGGGTCATGTGCACGAACACCGTGCGGCGCGCATTGGCTTCGTGCGCGATCCCGATCGCCTGGGACACCGTCAGGTGGGTCGGATGCGCCCGATAGCGCAGCATGTCGAGCACCAGGGTCTCGAGTCCGCGCAGGCGCGGCCACGCGGCCGGCGGCATGGCTGACAGGTCGGTGCAGTACGCCAGCGGCAGCGGCCCGGGCTGCTCGCGCGCGACCGCGCCGGTCTCGTCGAGCGCCTCGATGCGGAAGGCGAGGACCGGCAGCCGCCCGTGCAGCACCTCGAACGGCGTGATGCGCAGGCCGCGGAAGTCGACCGGTGCGCCGGCCGCGATCGTGCGCATGGCGAGGTCGGCGACGAACGAGTCGTTGACGTTCTCGTGGCGCCGGAAGATGTGCCGGTAGGTGCGCTCGAGCGACGCGCGGGTGTGCGAGTCGGCGAACACCTCGATCGGCGACTTCATCAACGCGTTGTAGCGGCGCACGTCGTCGAGGCCGAAGGTGTGGTCGACGTGGTCATGGGTGAAGAAGATCGCGTCGGCGCGGGTGAGACCGAGCCGCAGGCTGTGCGTGCGGTGGTCGGGGCCGCAGTCGAGCAGCACGACGCGGTCGTGGCCCTCGTCGTCGTTGAAGAAGAGCACGGCGCCCGAGCGCGTGCGGTTGTCGCGCGGATCATCCGAGCGGCACACCCCGCAGCCGCAGCCGATGACAGGCACGCCCGCCGACGTTCCCGTGCCGCAGACGACGAGCTTCACGTCGCGGACGACCGAATCGCTCATCGCGCGCCCCCTGTGCCGCAGTCGAGTTCCTCGACGATCGCGCGGGCGACGGCGGACGGATCCTCCGCGCCGCAGATCGCGCTCGAGACGGCGACGCCGCGGCAGCCCGCGCGCGCGAGCGCCGCCACGCGGCCCGGGGCGATGCCGCCGATCGCGAGGTGCGGGACCTGCGGAAACTCGCGCACGAACGCGCGCAGGTACGCCTCGCCCGAAGGCGCGAGGCCGGGCTTGAGCGACGACTCGTACATCGCGCCGACGCCGCAGTGGTCGGCGCCCGCGTCGATGGCGGCGCGGGCCTCCTCGAGCGAGTGGGTGCTTGCGCCGATGAAGAACGCGTCGCCCGCGATCCGCCTCGCATCGCGGAGAGGCAGATCGTCGGTTCCGAGATGCACGCCGTCGGCCCCGGCCGCGAGCGCCACGTCGAGGCGGTCGTTCACGATCACCGCGACGCCGCAAGGCGCGCAGATCGCGCGCACGGCGCGCGCATGCGCGACGAGTTCGCGCCCGCAGAGGGATTTCTCCCGCACCTGCACGGCGTCGACGCCGCCGGCAATGGCGCGCTCGAGCGCGGTCTCCCAGGGAAGCCGGCAGTGCCCCCGCGTGAGCAGAAGGCAAAGCCGCCACTGCCCAACTCCTGCTCTGGTCGAGGCTGTTGCGAAAGACGCCGAGACGGCCATGCTCACAGGGTAGCGTCGGACGGCTATCCTCCCCGCCCACGGAGCTCCCGATGTCACCGAACCATCCCGCCTCGAACGATCCTTCCCGCCGCGAGTTCCTCGGCACCGTCGCGATTGGCGCCGTCGGCGCCGCCGCCGCGAGCGCGTTCGCGGGCACCGGCATCCTTCAAACGACTTCCACCCAGGAGACAAAGACCATGGCCTTCACGCTTCCCGAACTCCCCTACGCCGAGAACGCGCTCGAGCCGTCGATCGACGCGCTCACGATGAGCATCCACCGCACCAAGCACCACAACGCCTACGTGACGAACCTCAACAAGGCGCTCGAGGGGCACGCGGACCTTCAGTCGATGTCGATCGAGGATCTCTGCCGCAGCATCGCGACCTTGCCGGAGTCGATCCGCACCGCGGTGCGCAACAACGGCGGCGGCCACTGGAACCACTCGATGTTCTGGAAGTGGATGGCCCCGAAGGGCACCGGCGGCTCGCCGAGCCCCGCGCTCGCGGCCGCGATCGACAAGGCCTTCGGCTCGTTCGACGGCTTCAAGGAGAAGTTCGCCGCCGCCGGCGCGGGCCGCTTCGGCTCGGGCTGGGCGTGGCTCTGCAAGAACGCGGACGGATCGCTTGCGATCTGCTCGACGCCGAACCAGGACAACCCGCTGATGAAGGGCATCGCCGACTGCGGCGGAACGCCGATCCTCGGCTGCGACGTCTGGGAGCACGCGTACTACCTGCACTACCAGAACCGCCGTCCCGACTACCTGAAGGCGTGGTGGGACGTCGTCAACTGGAACGAAGTGAACAAGCTGTACGCGTGATCGCGCGGCCGCAACCTGCTTCGCAGCTTGCCGGCTTTGGTGCTTCAAGACGACGAAGGCGGCCGCACCTGCGGTCGCCTTCGTCGTCCTAGCACCAAAGGGAGCGGCCGCAGCCGCGACCGCTCAAAGTTAGTCCGCCGGCATCAGGCCGTCGATCATCTTGTCGAACGCCTCGCGGTTCGCCTCGACGGTCTCCTTCGGGCCGACGAGGCGGAAGAACACGTTGCGCCCTTCAGCCTGCACGATCGCCGCAAGCTGCAGCGTGTTCGTCTTCGGGGCCGGCGCGCCCATCGCCATGAAGTCGCCCTCGAGCTCGACGAACTCGACCTTCAGCGGTCCGACTTCCCTCGCCGAGCGCTTCGCCTCGACGGGCTCGTTGTTCTTGCGGAACTGGCCGCGCCAGCGCTCGATGTTCGCGTCGAGCGGCCCACCGTCGCCCGCCACGAAGACGCTCACGATGAGTTCGGCGGCCTTCGTCGAGTCCTCTTCGCCGGCGACCGTGTACTGCAGCGTGCGGAACTGCATCGACGGCTTCGTCCAGACCCACGAGGCCGGCTTCGGCGCGCGGAATCCCGCGACTTCGAGCCACTGCGGGTCGTCCGCGCTCGAGGAAACCCTCCACTTCGAGGGATCGACCTGGCTGTCGATGACGGCCGCGGCGGTCGACGCCGTCGCAGGAGCGGCGGACGCCGCGGGGGCCTCGGTCGCGCGCGCGGACGGCGCCATCGGGGCGGGCGGCTTGGGCGCGGGCGCCTCGGTGCAGGCGGCGAGCGCCGCTGTGAGCGAGGCGGAGACGAGCAGCGTTCGGGTGCGCGGAGTTCGCATAGGGTCCGTAGCATAGCCGTCCCATGGAGAGCGACGGCCGCGGCTTCGTCATCGAGAACGCGAGGATCTGGACAGCGGATCCCACGCGGACGCACGCGCGCTCGATCACCGTGCGCGGCGGCGTCGTCGAGGCGCTTGATGCGCCCGCACCGCGCGGCATTCCGACAATCGACCTCGGTGGGCGCTGGCTCGGTCCGGCGTTCATCGACGCCCATCTGCATGTGACGCTTGGCGCCGCGACGCTCGCGCAGTGCGACCTCGGCGGCTGCGAGTCGCGCGAGGAGTTCGAGGCGCGGCTGCGCGCCCACCGCGCGAAGCTCGACGACGCGGGCGAGCGCGACGCGTGGCTCGTCGGCTTCGGCTGGAACGAGGCCGATTGGAGGGGCGACGCGCCCACGCGCGAGTGGCTTGCCTCGACCGAACGCCCCGCCGTCGCGTGGCGCATGGACCAGCACAGCTGCGTGGTGAACAGCGCTGCGCTTGCGCTCCTCGACACGAGCCCGATCGACGGCGGCGAGATCGAGCCTGACCGCGGCATCTTCCGCGAGCAGGCCGCGTGGAAGCGCGTGATTCCCGCGATTCCGTCGCAGAGCATCGCCGCGAAGCGCACGAACCTCGTGCGCGCCGCCGAGTACCTCCACTCGCTCGGGCTCGCGGCCGGCGGGTCGATGGAGTACCTCGCCGACATCCGCGACGTCTACGTCCCGTCGCTCGGCACGCTCGCCTTCCGCGTGCACGCGACGGTGCTCGACCGCGACTGGCCGCTCGGCCATCCGCCCGAACTGCCGCGGGAATCAAGCGGTTTCTTCCGCATCGTCGGCTTCAAGAGCTTCGCCGACGGCACGCTTGGCTCGCGCACGGCGTGGATGCTCGAACCCTACGCCGACGCGCCGCAGACGAGCGGCCTCGCGATGGAGCACACGCTGCGCGGCGAACTCGCCGCGTGGATGCGCGCCGTGCAGAGGACGGGGCTTTCCCCCGCCGTCCACGCGATCGGCGACCGTGCGGCGCGCGTCCTCATCGACGCGTTCGACGCGTGCGCCGACTCGCCCGCGCCGCGCTTCGAGCATGCGCAGACGCTGCACCCGCGCGACATCCCGCGCATGGCCGGCAGGTTCGCCAGCATGCAGCCGCTTCACAAGGCGGACGACGCACGGCTTGCGCTCGCGCGGCTCGGACCCGAGCGCATCGAGCGCTTCTTCGCGTTCAAGGCGCTGCTCGAGCACGGCGCCCGGCTTGCGTTCGGCAGCGACTGGCCGATCGTGTCGCCCGATCCGCTGCTCGGCATCAAGGCGGCGGTGACGGGGCTCGACCTCGACGGCCGTCCGTTTGCGACCGCCCACTCGATCGGTGTCGCCGACGCGCTCGTCGCCTACACGCGCACCGCGGCGGACATGCTCGGCTTCCCGGGCGGCATGCTCCGCGAAGGCCGCGCCGCCGACCTCGTGGTGCTCGACCGCTCGCCGTTCGAGGTCGACTGGACGAGCGAGATGCCGAAAGTCGACGCGACGATCGTCGGCGGCCGCACTGTGTTCGCGCGCGCGCCTATGCTGCGCGCCGCGCATCCCTGCTGACCGGAGCACCATGGAAATCGGCATCTACGGCATCTACCTCAAGCTCGGCATGGCCGGGGCCGCTGCGTACCTCTTCTGGTGCATCGCGTCGATCACGCTGCACGAGCTCGCGCACGGCTGGGCCGCGCTCTGGCAGGGCGACGACACGCCGCGCACGCTCGGCCGCATGACGTGGAACCCGGTCGTGCACATGGGGCTCTTCTCGCTCGTCTGCCTCGCGCTCGTCGGCATCGCGTGGGGCGTGATGCCGAGCGATCCGAGCAAGTACCGCTGGGGGCGGCAAGGCCGCATCGTCGTCGCGGGCGCCGGGCCGGCGATGAACATCCTGCTCTTCCTCCTCTGCTGGCTCACCGTCGGCGTCGTCATCGGCCTCGGACTCGTCAAGGAAGGCGACGACACCGCGTGGTCGCGCGTCGTCGACTTCGCGGCGATCGGCGGCTTCCTCAACGGCATGCTGGCGCTCTTCAACCTTCTGCCGCTGCCGCCGTTCGACGGCGCAAGCATCGTGGCGGGCTTCTCGCGCACCTACTACCGCCTGATGCACGACCCGCGCATGCAGACCGCGGGACTGTTCATCGTGATCGTGGCGATGTTCTCCGGCATCGCCGGGCTCTGCGCCAAGGCCTCGAGCATCTGTGGCAACGAGATCGCGGCGTTCGTCGCCGTGGCGCTCCGCGCAATGACGGCCTGAGCGCGTCCGCCTGCGGTTATCGCCCGCCTGCGCGCGATTCGCCGCGGCAATTGCATCGCATCGACCGTTCCACTACCCTACGCGACTCGCAACCGCGAGCCGAAGGCGCCGCGCACGACGGTCACTCCCGTCCCACACGGCGCCAGAGTCCTGCAGAGTCCGTCATGCGACGGACGGGACCGAGGTTCGCCTTTCCGAAAGGGTGACGACATGGTCGTCCTCCGCATGAAGCGAATGGGCCGCACCCATTCTCCGTTCTACCGCCTGTCCGCCATGGACAAGCGCAACCCCCGCGACGGCGCCGTCATCGAGAACCTCGGCTGGTACAACCCGGTCGCGAAGCCGGGCGCGCAGTACCAGTTCAACGTCGAGCGCGTGAAGTACTGGCTCTCCGTCGGCGCGCAGCCCTCGGAGACCGCCGCGAATCTCCTCAAGAAGGTCGGCGTCGACCCGACGCCGGGCAAGAAGTAAGCCCGCATCGGACGGACGCTGTCGCACCTGCGAGAGCGCCGCGCTGGTGACACCTCGACTCGCGTGGCATCCATGCGCATAGACGTGCTCACCATCTTCCCCGATCTCTTCAAGGGATTCCTCTCGACGAGCATTCCCGCGAACGCGATCGAACAGGGCGCCCTTTCGTGCCACGTGCACGACATACGGGCGTACGCGGCGAACAAGCATCGCAAGGTCGACGACAGGCCGTTCGGCGGAGGTCCAGGCATGGTGATGATGTGCCAGCCCATCTTCGACGCCGTGACGGCAGCAGAGTCGCAGGACTCCGCTGACGGCGGCGACGTGGTGCGCGTGCTGCTTTCGCCGCAGGGCGAGAAGCTCGCGCAGCCGCGCGTCGAATGGCTTGCACGGCAGCAGCGCCTGCTCTTCCTCTGCGGTCACTATGAAGGGATCGACGAGCGCGTGATCGAGGAGCTGAAGCCCCTCGAGATCTCGCTCGGCGACTACGTCCTCTCCGGAGGCGAGCTCGGCGCGATGGTCATCATCGACGCCGTCGCCCGCCTGCAGCCGGGCGTCCTCGGTCACGAGGAATCGGCCGCGGAGGACTCGTTCAGCGTGCGCACCCCGGATGGCGCGCATCTCCTTGATTGTCCGCACTACACCCGTCCCCGCGAGTGGAACGGGCGTGAAGTGCCGGAAGTCCTGCTGTCGGGCGACCATGCAGAGGTCGCCCGCTGGCGGGACGAGCAGCGGCTTGCGCGCACGCGTGCGCGGAGGCCAGACCTGCTCGCCGACTCTCCGCTCGCCAACCCGCAACCCCTGCCCGCGCCCAAGAGAAACAAGCGCGCCGAGCATGTTGCACGACCCACGCGGTCGAACGGGTCGCCTGACGGCGACGCCGGACCGCACGGGCAAACCGCGCCAGAAGGCGCATGAGGATCCACACATGGCACGCAACCGAACCGAGATCATCAACAGCGTCACCGCTTCGCAGCTCAAGCCCGCGGGCGAACTCCCGAAGTTCTCCGTCGGCGACACGATCGATGTCCACTACAAGATCATCGAAGGCGACAAGGAGCGCATCCAGGTCTTCCAGGGCGTTCTGCTCGCGGACACCGGCCGCGGCATCCACCGCATGATCACCGTCCGCCGCATCGTGGCGAACGAGGGCGTCGAGCGTTCGTTCCCCGTCCACTCGCCGCGCCTCGCCAAGATCGAGGTCGTGCGCCGCGGCGACGCGCGCCGCGCGAAGCTCTTCTACCTCCGCGACCGCTTCGGCAAGAGCCGCCGCCTGCGCGACCAGCGCCGCGGCCTGAAGCACGTGGATGGGGCGACCGCCGCTGCGGCGGCTCCCTCCGGTGCGTGAGAAGCCAACGACGCCTCGGCGTCGGGCACGCGACAGAATCCACAACCGGCCGCGCACGCGGCCGGTTGTGTTTTTGCGTCCCCTACGCCAACGCGAGCCGCCACCGCAGCGAGCGCTCACACCCGTGCACGGCACGTGCCATGCAGTGCCTGGCACTGACTGGCACGTGCCAGGCACCGACTCCGCCGAGGTGCCGCTTGCGACTTCGCCGCATCCACGCCATGGCGAGCCGCCGCAGCGGCGAGCGCGCAGACACCTGCACGGCACGTGCCATGCAGTGCCTGGCACTGACTGGCACGTGCCAGGCACCATCCCGCGAGGCACCATCCCGCGTGCGCGCGACTACACTGCGCCCGCCCATGCGCGTCACCCTCGCCAAGAGCTTCACCTTCGAAGCCGCCCACTACCTCCCCTGCTTCCCCGACGGGCACAAGTGCCGCCGCATGCACGGCCACTCCTTCCGCGTCGAGGTCGTGATCGAGGGCGACATGGATCCCGCCAAGGGCTACCTCGTCGACTACGGCGACATCAAGAAGGCGATCTCGCCCGTCCACGACGCGCTCGACCACCGCTGCCTGAACGAGATCGCCGGCCTCGAGAACCCGACCGCCGAACTCCTCGCGCGCTGGATCTGGGATCGCCTGAAGCCCACGCTCCCGATGCTCTCGCAAGTCATCGTCTGCGAGACCTGCACCAGCCGCTGCGTCTACGAGGGCCGCTGATGCGCCGCCCCGTCCATCTGCTGCACGACTCGAAGCTCCTCGCGCGCATGATCGGCGTCGAGGCCCCCTGCTGCTCGCAGGTCGCCATGCCGACCGAAGGCGCGATGGAGGCCTTCGCGTCCTTCGTCGACGGCAACCCGCTTTCGGACGGCTGGCTCGTCGACGTCGACGCGCCCTCGTCGCGCATCGTGTCGTGGAGCGGAACCCTCGCGACCGACCTCTTCGCCGACGAGCCGCGCACCTGGATGCGCGCCGGCCAGGACCGCTTCAAGCGCTTCCTCGACGAGGTCGCGCCCGCCCTGCGCGCCCACGGCAGGACGCTCTGCTTCCGGCCCCATCACCGCCACGTCGTGGGAGACGTGCACGCGTCGGTGCGACTCCTCCGCGAGCGCGCCGCCGACCCGTTCGAGGTGCTGCTCTCCCCCGCCGACATGCTCGCCCCTTCGATGCTCGGCACCGTCGAGGACCATCTCGTCCGCATGTTCGCCCACCTCGGCCCCGTGGCCGCGGCCGTGCTCGTCGCCGACATCCGGCCCGGGCCGAACACCGAGGAAACAGGCCTTCTCGAGCAGTGCCCCCTCGGACAAGGCGTCCTCCCGACCGCCCTCCTCGGCGCGCTCGTCGCCGAGCACCTGCGTCCAGAAACCCCCGTCATCCTCCTCCCGGGGGCGCACGACGGGCAGCGCGCCGCGCTCGGGCTGTGAAGAGCGCGTGAATCCGCGCCCGAGGATTGCCCCCGCGCGACTCGAGGGTAAACTTCTCCGAGTCTGCGGAACGGATGCCGCGACCCGGAGTAACGATGTCAGCGTTGCCAATCGGGATGTCGGGCGGAGCCCCGAACCTCGTCAGCGGACTGGACGCGAAGGTCCTCGTCCTCAACAGGTACTTCAGCGCGATCCGCGTCATCGACGCGCGTCGTGCCTTTGTCCTGCTGGCCAAGGAGATCGCCGAAGTCGTCGCGGTGGAGGACGGTTCCTACGTCTCGTACCCGTTCACGACCTGGACCGAGCTCAGCGAGTTCCGCCGCGAGTTCGAGGCGAACGACCACGACTGGGTGCGCACGTCGCGCATCACCATCGCCGTTCCCAAGATCGTGCGCGTGCTCGGCTACGACCGCCTCCCGCGCGAGGCCGTGAAGCTCAACCGCCGCAACATCTATGCGCGCGACTCGAATCGCTGCCAGTACTGCGGCCGCTCGTTCCCGACCAAGGAGCTCACGCTCGACCACATCAAGCCGCGCGTCCAGGGCGGCGGCAACTCGTGGACCAACCTCGTCTGCGCGTGCGTCAAGTGCAACGCGCGCAAGGGTGGACGTACCCCCGAGCAGGCGGGCATGCGGCTGATCCGCGTACCCGTGAAGCCGAAGCGCAACCCGGCGATCTCGCTGCGCCTCGGCAGCCCCAAGTACGAGTCGTGGAAGGCCTTCCTCGACGAGGCGTACTGGACGGTCGAGCTCAGCGACGACTGAGCGTGCTTCCCCGTCGGAAAGGTCCGAATCGCATGTGAAGATTCCCCGCCCGCCGATCCGCCCGGCGGGTTTTTCAACGCGCCGCCATTAGCATTCCGTTCATGCCGAAGAAAGACACGAAAGAACCCAGCGCGATGGCGCCCGAGGAAGTTGCGGCGAAGGAAGCCCGCAAGGCCGAGAAGGCAGCCGCGAAGGCCGAGAAGGCCAGCAAGAAGGCCAGCAAGAAGGAAGGCAAGAAGGAAGGCAAGAAGGAAGGCAAGAAGGAAGGCAAGAAGGAAGGCAAGGGAAAGAGCAAGGACAAGAGCAAGGACAAGAGCAAGGACAAGAAGAAGAAGGCCGACGACTCGTCGCCTCGCTTCAAGCATGTCCGCAAGAAGAAGCTCGCGAGCGGCAAGGGTCCGACTCCGCAGGAGATCGGCGAGTCGCTCGTCGCGCTCTTCAACGCCGGCAAGTCCGACGAGGCGGAGTCGACGTGGTACCACCGCAAGATCGAGTCGATCGAGGACGATGGCTCCGTCTTCGAAGGCTGGAAGGGCGTGCAGGAGAAGGGCAAGTGGTGGAAGGAGAACTTCACCGTGCTCTCGATTACGGCCTCGGGACCGTACGTCTGCTCGACCGGCTTCAGCGTGGTGTACAACGGCCGCGTGCGCACGCCCGACGGCGTCGAGATCGGCCTGCACGAGTGCGGCGTCTACACCGTCGAGGACGGCCGCATCGTGCGCGAGCAGTTCATGAAGGCTGCGTTCTAAGGCGCTCGCAAACGGCTCGCTCGGGTGCCGATCACGCCAAGGACGGCTGCCGCAAGGACGGCTGCCGCAAGCAGCCGCCGCTCAAACTCCGCCGGCTGCCGCAAGCAGCCGCCGCTCCACAACGCGATCACGACATCAGCGTCATTCCGAGCGCCAGCGTCACCCCGTTCTGGATTCCGTGCGCGACCATCGGCGCGATCAGGCTGCCGCGCAGCTCGCGGTAGAGGCAGAACGACACCGCGAGCCCGCCGAGCGCGGGCGTGAACAGCACGCCCTGCGGGTGGATCACGGCGAAGATGAAGCTCGACGCGATCGCCGCAGCGAGGATCGAGACAAGCGGGACGCGCTCGAACACGGTGCCCCGGAGGTGGCTGTAGAGCGCGCCGCGGAACATGATCTCCTCGACGATCGGAGCCGCGACCGTGGCCAGGAGCGCGACCAGCGCCAGCCGCAGCCAGTCCGCTCCCGCGAACAGGTCCGCGACGGGATGGCTCGGCTGCTCGGGCTGCCCGAACAGCGCCGTGACGATCGCGCTGAGCACGGCGAAGACGACGAGCCCCGCGACAAGAAGCGGGATCGCGGAGAAGTAGCAGAGGACGCCGCTCGCGACCTCGCGCAGCACGCCGCGCCCGCGGTGGAGGCCGACCGCCTGGCGCAGTTCCGCGCCCCGAAGCCCGCGCAGCGGCGCATGGACCAGCGCGACGAGCGACCCGAAGAATCCCGCCGCGGCGCACGCGAGGCCGACGTGCACCGCGCGCGGCGTGCCGTCGAGTCCGAATGCGTCGACCAGCGTCTCTCCGAGCACGCCCGCGCCGTAGTTCATCGCGAGGAAGCAGACCATCCAGACGGCGAACGTCTCGCCGAGCACGAGCGCCGTGTGCTCGCGCGCCCCGCTCTCGTCGATCGGCGCCGCGGGCTTGCGGAAGAGCCAGATCAACGTGAACACGAGCGTCACGCATCCGATGCAGAACGCAAGCGCGTACCAGCCGAGCGCCGCGAGCATGGCGGCGCCGGCGCGCGCGGCCTCGGCGGCGACGCCGGGCGCGTCGCACGCCACGCGTCCGAAGAAGCCGAGCTTGTCAAGCACCGCCGCACGCTCGTCCGCATCGGCCACGAACCGGTCGTGCCCGGTCTCCGCGCCCGTCATGTGGCCGAATGCGCGCTCCTCCATCACCGACACCAGCGCATCGCGCAGCGCACCCTCCGCGTCGCTCGCGGGCCCGAGCGCCTTCGCCTCTTCGATCGCGGTCTCCCACGACTCGACCTTGCCGACGAGAACCGTGTAGGCGAGGCGGTCGACGAACGCCGCGTTCTCGTCGGAGAGCGGCCGCGCGTTCTGCAGAACGAGATCGCTCGTCAACGCGGGCGACATCCCTCGAAGCCGCTCGAAGAGGAGCACGACCTTTCCCGTGAGCTCGGCCTCCATGTCGACGGGCGCGACCTCGGCCTGCGCGGGCACGGTCCCGTCGAGCGGTTCGTCGCCTTCTCCGCGGGAAGACTGGAACCACATCGCCCCGAGGACGGTGATGACGATGGCGCCCCAGATCAGATAGAGCCGACCGACTTGCTTCTTCTGCATGCGAATCCTGTTATTGGACGCCAACATCGGGCAAGGCGCGCTCCGCACCTGTTCAATCGACCGACCGCAGTCGTCTTCATGCTAGGTTTTCCCGCTGCCGCCCGCGAACTCGCGACTGCCTGCCGACGGCTCGGACCCCTGCGATCTTGACACTTCTCGGGGGGTTGGTATCCTCGGCGATTCTCCGCACGGCGATCCGTGCCCACCTTTGCTGTCCGCCTCCGAGATCTTCGGGCGCGGACTGAACACCTCCCGAGAGATCTGGATAGACCATGCCCCGTCAGACCTACATTGCCAAGAGCGGCGAGATCAAGACCGTGTGGCGCCATGTCGACGCCGAAGGGAAGACCCTTGGTCGTCTCGCGACCGAAGTCGCCACCGTCCTGATGGGCAAGCACCGCCCCGAGTACACGCCGGGCGTGCTCTCCGGCGATGCCGTGATCGTCACCAACGCGTCGAAGGTCGTCCTCTCGGGCCGCAAGCTCGATCAGAAGACGCGTCGCCGCTGGTCCGGCTACCCCGGTGGCCTGAAGATCCGCTCCTACCGCTCCGAGATGGAGTCGAATCCGGCCCGTCTCGTCTCGGAAGCGATCCTGCGCATGATCCCGAAGGGCCGCTTCGGCCGCTCGCTGCACTCGCGGCTCCGCGTGTTCGCAGGCGCCACCCACAGCCACTCGTCGCAGGAGCCGATCGCGATCGACGCTCCGATCGCGCAGCACGAGATGCCGCCGGCGAAGACCTCGGTCACCGTCAAGGCCGCGCGCCCGAAGTCCGCGGCGCGGCGTGCAAGCACCCGCGTCGCCAAGTGACCGTCCTACCCATCGCGAACAGTTTCAATAGCCGACCGACGACCGACGACCGAAGCACATTGCGCGACACGCCGCCCGCGTCGCGAACCCCTCGAGAGACACCATGAACGACGAGACCACGACGACCGCTCTCCCGACCGCCACGCGCATCCTCCGCGGCCCCGATCAGAAGGGCTGGTACTGGGGCACCGGCCGCCGCAAGACCGCGGTGGCCCGCGTGCGCGTCAAGACGGGTAGCGGCTCGATCGAGGTGAACGGCAAGGACTTCGCGGAGTTCTTCGTCGAGGAGCGCGACCGTGGCACGATCATGAATGTCCTCGACAAGACCGGCCTCAAGGGCAAGGTCGACATCAAGGTCAACGCAACCGGCGGCGGCACCACCGGCCAGTGCGGCGCGACGCTGCTCGGCCTCGGCCGTGCCGTGATGAACTTCGACTCGACGCTCGAGCCTATCCTCCGCGAGCACGGCTTCCTCAGCCGCGACTCGCGCAAGGTCGAGCGCAAGAAGTACGGCCAGTCGGGCGCCCGTCGCCGCTATCAGTTCAGCAAGCGATAGGCGTGGTTTGAGCGCTCGCAACCTGCTTCGCAACTTGCTCGCTCTGGTCCTGTGAACGTTTCGAAGGCGGCTGCATTTGCAGCCGCCTTCTTTCATCTGTTCGGAAAGTCGAGCCTCGAGCGCGAAGCGCGAGCAAGTTGGCGACGGCCGTTGCCCGAGCCAGAGGGAGCGCCCGCAGGCGCGACCGCTCAAGATCGTGTGGCATCACCTCTGGTGATGGCGGCCTC
>JBIKWD010000036.1:0-19104 GCA_044356505.1 Phycisphaerales bacterium | reverse complement strand
TCCGACAAACCATCGAGTCCTCCTGCAACCGACCATGCGAGAATCGTCCCTGCGAGGAGTGCATCCCCCGCGCCATCGACAGCAAACGACGATGTTCTAGGCCGTTGCGGCCTCCGTCCGCCTGAAACGCGAACGCAAACTCATTCAGGATATGGATTTATGACACACTCTTCCGTGCCGCGCCGCACCGCCATCGCCGCCCTGGGGCTCCTCGCAGCCGGCGGATGCCGCGCTCTGTCGAACGGCCGCGCCGACTCGCCGACCGAGTCCGCCGCGGCCCGGCGCCCGACGCGGTCGCCGGCCCCCGTCGTTCTCTCGACATGGCGCCACGGACTGCCGGCCAACGCGGCTGCGACCGAGACGCTCGCGCGCGGGGGCTCCGCACTGGACGCGGCGGAGGCCGGCTGCCGCGTCGTCGAGCTCGACTGCCCCGACATGACGGTCGGGCTTGGCTCGCGCCCCGACCGCGACGGCTTCGTCACGCTCGATGCGTGCGTGATGACCGACGACGGCCGGGCCGGAAGCGTGGCGTTCGTCCGCGGCGTCGCGCATCCGATCTCGCTTGCGCGGCTCGTCATGGAGCGGACCCCGCATGTCCTTCTCGTGGGCGCCGGCGCGGAGAAGTTCGCGCGCGAGTGCGGCATCGACGTCGCGCAGCCGACGCTCACGCCGGAGGCCGAGCGCCAGTGGCGCGCGTGGCTCGTCGAGGGGAAGTACGAACCGAAGATCAACATCGAGAACCACGACACCATCTCGATGCTCGCCCTCGATTCCGGCGGACGCATGGCCGCGGCGTCGACCACGAGCGGCCTCGCCTACAAGATGCATGGCCGCGTCGGCGACTCGCCGATCATCGGCGCAGGCGTCTTCGTCGACGCTCCCGTCGGCGGCGCCATCTGCACCGGCCTCGGCGAGACGGTGCTGCGCACGCTTGGCGCACACCTCGCCGTCGAGGCGATGCGCGCGGGCGCGACGCCGCAGGAAGCGTGCACCCACGCGATCGCGCGGATCATGGCGAAGAACGGAGACCCGTCCACCTACCAGGTCGGCATGCTCGCGCTCGACTACGACGGCCGCGTCGGCGCCTGCGCGGTGCAGAAGGGCTTCGACTACGCGCTCGGCAGCGATCTTCTCGCGGCGCCATCGGCCCGATAGCGTCGATCGAAGCCACGACCCGGCGCGCTCGGCGGGCCGAGTTGCCCGCCATTCGCGGAATCTTTGGCCTCGAGGCCGCGAATGGGTCGAAGACCAGCTACACTCTTCACTCTTCCGCCGGTGACCTCAGGTCGGCCTCGAGCCGACTTTCGACCTGAAACTCGACTGGGAATCAGCCGGCAGCACGCAAAACGACCCGAGGAACACGGTGTTCCTCGGCTCCGCGTGCGCCAACAGGCTTGATCCCGTCCCGCCGGCGCCGCCGACCGAACGCGATTCCGCCATTCATGAAGCCTGCGGCCCGTGCCGCGGGCGAAAGGTGTTTGTGACGACAGTTTCCCCTTCCGTCGGTTCCGTTTCGTTCGCCAGCCTCCAACTCGCCCAGCCGCTCCTCGACGCCGTCACGGCCGACGGCTACACGCATCCCACGCCGATCCAGGCGCAGGCGATTCCGCCGGCCGTCGAGGGCCGCGATGTCCTCGGCATCGCGCAGACCGGCACCGGCAAGACCGCCGCGTTCGCGCTCCCGATCATCAACCACCTGCTCGGCCGCCTTCCGCGCGGCGCGCGTCCCCCGCTCGGCCGCAAGCCGAAGGCGCTCGTGCTGTCGCCGACCCGCGAGCTCGCGGCGCAGATCGCCGAGAGCTTCTCGAGCTACGGGCGCCATACGCCGCTCCGCCACGCCGTGATCTTCGGCGGCGTCGGCCAAGGACCGCAGGTCCGCGCCATCCAGCAGGGAGTCGACGTCCTCGTCGCGACTCCGGGGCGCCTCATCGACCTTCTCCAGCAGCGTCTCGTGTCGCTCGCGGAGATCGACTTCTTCGTGCTCGACGAAGCCGACCGCATGCTCGACATGGGCTTCATCGAGCCGATCCGCAAGATCGCGGCGTTGCTTCCCTCGAAGCGCCAGACGATGCTCTTCTCGGCGACGATGCCGAAGGAGATCCGCCATCTCGCGGACTCGCTCCTCAACAATCCCGTGAGCGTGGCGGTGACGCCGGTCTCGAGCGCGGTCGACCGAATCGACCAGAAGCTCTACTTCGTGCTCAAAGCGCAGAAGACGCAGCTCCTCGTCCATCTCTTCGACTCGCTCGCGATGGAGCGCACCGTCGTCTTCACCAAGACGAAGCACGGCGCCGACCGCCTCGCGCGCAAGCTGAAGGCCAACGGCATCCACGCCGAGGCGATCCACGGCGACAAGGCGCAGAACCAGCGCACGCGCGCGCTCGAGGCGTTCCGCTCGGGCCGCTCGCCCGTGCTCGTCGCCACCGATGTCGCGGCGCGCGGCCTCGACATCGACGACATCACCCATGTCGTCAACTTCGATCTTCCGATGGAGCCCGAGGCGTATGTGCACCGGATCGGCCGCACCGCGCGCGCCGGCAAGTCGGGCCACGCGATCTCGTTCTGCGATGTCGAGGAGAAGGGCCTGCTGAAGCAGGTCGAGCGCACGATCAAGTTCGAGATTCCGCGCGAGCGCGTGCCGAGCGACGTTCCGAAGTCGGACGAGTCGGCGCACCGCGCGGCGCTGCATGGCGAGCAGAAGGCTCCGGCCGCTGCGAGGACACCTGTGATCGAGTCGTTCCCGCAGGCGCCCCGCCGCGAGGCACGTTCCGAATCTCGCCCCGAATCACACCCCGAGCCGCGCACCCAAGCACGCTCCGACGCGCCGCGCCACTTCGCCGGCCCGAACTCGCGGCGTTCGCAGCCGCTCGGTCGCCCTCAAGGCGAAGCGCGCGACGACCGTCCGCGCAACGCAGGCGCAGGCGCCACCGAACGTCCGCACGGTTCGTCGAAGGGTGTGCCGAAGCCGGGCGGATTCAAGAAGGCCGGTGGCTTCAAGAACTCTGGCGGGCCTAGGGGCAAGCGCCCCACGCGCTGAGCAGCGCTGCGAGATCCGGCGCGCCGACGATTCCGTCGCCGTCGAGATCGGCCGGGCCGCCGAAGAAGTCCCATGAACTGAGGAGCGCCGCAAGATCGGGCGCGCCGACTTCGCCATCGACATTGAGATCGGCCGGGCAGGGCTTCGCGCCTTGACGGAGGTCGAGGACGAACGGCGAGCTTCCGAACGAGCTGTACGCCGTGCCGACGATCGTGAGCGCATCTTCGGACATGCCGAGCACCTGGCTCAGCTGCCACCCCGGCGGAATCGCGACACCCGCCTCCGCCGCGAGTTCGGCGATCGAGACGTATCCGCGCTCCTGCGACCAGAGGTAGGCGCCCGCGCTTCCGATCGGCCCAAAGAAGCACAGCACCTTGGTTCCGTCATGGTTCGCGGCGACGGGGTAGCCGGTCGCACCTGGGACGGGGCTCGAACCGAGCGGCTGGACGCCCGTCGCCGGGCTCCAGCGGTACACGCCTGCGTTCGCGTAGCCCGTGCGACCGATCCCGTACGCCCACGCGCCGTCGCCGCTGACGACGCTCGCCTCGCTCATCTTGAACGACCCCGCGCTCAAGTTGGTCTGCACGTAGGCTCCCTGCGCGTTGCGCCTCCACACGGCGCCCTGACGATACCCCGTGTAGTCGTCGTTCCAGCCGCACACGAGGCCGCCCTCGAGGCTGACGTCGTTTGCGCGCGAGGGCTTGTAGAAGTACAGCGTGCCGAGGTTGGTGCGCACGCCGGTCGTCTCGTCGCGCACGTACGCCCTCGCGGTGCAGAAGGCCTCCTCGAACAGTCCGCAGGTGAAGCGCTTGTCGCGCGACATTCCCCAGACGCTGTTGCGCTCGCCATCGCAGTGAAAACCGTCGTTTCCGAGCGGCGCAAACTCGCCCCACTGGATGTCGTAGATGGTGCCCTCGGCCTTGGCCGGCTTGCCCTGCAGCGTGCTGACGGACATGAAGCGGCCGTCGCCGCTGACGTTGGCGCTGCCGCCGACGCTGTTGCCCGGCGGCACGGTCACCCCGATCAGCTGCACGACGCCTTCGTCACGCGTCCAGTACCAGTACGACTGCGTGTCGTAGCCGACCACGACGCGGCCATCGTCGCTCGCGTCGGTCGCGTAGGAGAACGGCACCAGGCCGAGCAGGAAGAGTTCGCCGGCGTGCGCGGGCGACGGCAGTCCGTTGGCGAGGACAGCGGAGAGCAGGACGGACGCGGAGAGCGTTCGGTTCATGAGTGTGGGTCGGAGCGGATGCGAGGGAGATGAAGGCGGAAACCCTGCGCGCGGGCTTCCCCACGCGCAGGGCGCAGGTGGATGTCAGTCGCAGGAACCCCACGCGGCGAGGAGCGCCGCGAGGTCGGACGCGTCGACCACGCCGTCGCCGTTGATGTCGGGGCTCGTGGTGCCCCATCCGGCGAGGACCGATGCAAGGTCGGCCGCATCGACCGCGCCGCTTCCATTGACGTCCGCCGGGCATGCAGGACCCGTCGAACCGAGGAAGATGCGGGAGATCGCGTAGAGGCTGTTCGCGGTGTCGCCCGCGCGCAGCACCAGCCAGCCGGTCGTGCTGAGGCCCGTGTGTCCGCCGTCGCCGTTGTTGCCGGTCGAGCCGATCAGCGTGAGCTGGTTGATCGGCGTTCCCGTGAACGTCGTGTCTCCCGTCGGCGCGAACGGCGGCACGTCCGAGCTCGAGGCCTTCGCGAGCAGCCGCAGGCCGTTCGCCTCATCCCACGCGAGCAGCGCGTTCCCCGACTCCTGGATCGTGGGGTTCGACATGCCCGCGAGGAACACCACGACGCCCGCATCGCTGACACAGAGACTGGTGGTGCCGCTGAGGCTGTTCATGGTCCAGCCCGGGAGGCCCGGCACCGGGTCCGTCTGCCTCGCGACCGTGATCACGGTGCCGTCCGACTTGCGCACGCCGAAGAACGTGGCGGGCGCGGGCGAACTGATCGGCGACCCGTCTGCGTTCATGATGACGCCCTCGAACGCGACGAGGCCGTTGCGGTTGCGCACGAAGCCTGTCGAGCTTGGATTCTGGAGCACCTTGCCCGCGAAGTTCGGGTCGGTCGAGTCGGTGATGCCGGGGATCGAGTCGCCCTTGCGCAGCAGGATCGAGAAGGTCCCGTTGTTCTCCGTCATGAGCGCGGAGTTGTCGAGCGCCGTGGCGCTGCCGCCGAGCGTCGCGATGAAGGTGATGGTGCCGTCGTTCGCGAGAGGCCGCTGCCCGAGGGAGAGCGACGAGGAGTTCGCGATCGTGAGGCCCTTGAAGCCGGGAATCGGGTCGCCTTCGCGGGCGAAGATCCGGTAGCCGCCGCCGGCGACGCCGATGTTCGTGAAGTACGCGGTGTCGTTCGCGCTGCTGACGCCGCCGCCCACGAGCGTGCCCGAGAAGAGCACCTTGCTGCCGTTGAGGAACTGCCCGAACGCGCTTGGGTTCACCGTGAGGCCAGCGAGACCCGGCGCGGGGTCTCCCTTGCGCATCACGAGCTGGTCAGCGCCTTCCTGGAGCAGGACGATCGCCGCGTTGTTCGCGGTCACCGTGTCGCCGCCGGTGAGCGAGACGTAGAAGAGCGCCTGGCCGAGGCTGTTGGTGCGGAGGCCCGAACCCGCGTTCATGGGATTCGTCGAGTAGAGCGCGCCCGCCGTTCCGGGGCATGCATCGAGGCGCTGGGCGAGCAGCTTCGGCGCGCCGCCCTTCGGGATGAACCACGTCGCGGTGTCGTTCTGGGTGGTGGTGCCCGAGTTCACGATGCCGGGGCCCGTCATGTAGCCCGAGACCACGATGCCGCCGTCCTCGCTGATGTTGTTCGACGATGCGATCGAGTTGTTCGGGCTTCCCGTGCGGGAGAAGACGGCGCCTGCGGGCGAGTTGCCCGGAACGCCCGCGTTGTTCCGCGCGACGACCGTCCAGCCGCCGCTGCCGTTCCCGGTCACGACGACGAGGTGGTTGGCGGTCGCGCCGGTGGCGGTGATGCCCGGCCCTGCGATCTGCGAGCGGAACGTCACGTTGCCGTCCTGATCGATCACAGGGTTGTTGAACTGGTTCGGCACCCAGACGGCGCCCTTGATCCCGACGATGCCGGCCGGAGTGGATCCGTCGCCGAGCGCGAGGACCTCCCAGGTGCCTCCCGCCAGCGCCGAGGTGGACACCGAGGCGGACATCGAGGCGGAAAGGAACAGGCCGACACACAGTTTGGACTTGATGTTCATGGGACTCCTCGAGAGAACCGAGATCGCCGTTCCGGTCGGGTTGGTCGCGAACGCGGGCGACGTAGGCCACGACCGCGCGACGGGCGGCTCGGCTGCGGAAGCGATCCGCGGCGGGTCAAATCTAAGTGGAAATCCCCGCGCTGCAACCTTCCCTAGGGAAAATCTGAGTATATCCTTGAGGAAACTTGGCTCACCCGAAGGCTTCCCGACTCGAGGCGCCTTCGGGAAAGTCCTGTAAAGTTCCAACCTCTCCGCAGCCTGTCTCAGCCTGTCTTCCCGTCGATGGACTCCCCCCGCAGCAAGCCATCCCGAGGCGCGCGCCTCTCGAAGCGATCGCAGCGCAGCGAGTCGCAGGACGTCGCGATCGCGCGTGCGGCACCCGTGCGACGGGTTGAGCTGCTCGGCGCGTTCCGAGACGAGTGCGAGCAGGCGGTCGCCGGCATCAGGCAGGCGGTGCGCGCGCTCTGCGACGCCGTCGGAGTGGATCCGCTGAAGCCGCAGGACCTGTCGCGTCGGCTCAAGCTCAACAAGAACCTGACCTGGAAGTTCGCGAGGATCATGATCGAGCAGGATGCGCTCGACGCGGCGCCGATGCTGCCGGGGCCTGAAGGCATCGCGATCTACCTGCGTGCCTTCGAGTCGGCGGGAGTCTCCAAGGCGCTTCTTGCATCCCTGCGCGTGGCGATCGCGTCGTTCGATGCGATGGTCGGCCGCCACTTCGGCGGGCGCGCGGACTTCGAGCTCGCGCTCGACGGCATTCGAGCGGGAGCGAACCTCGAGCAGTCGCGGCGGCTTGCCTTCCGCGGCGCAGCGGCCGTGTTCGGCGTCCAGGCCGCTGCACGCGTCACGGCGCAGATCATCTATCCCGGCGCGGGCGCTCCTGCCGCTGCGGACATGGCGCTCGTCGTCGGTCTTGTGGGACTGCGCCGCCTCCGCCCGATCGCGCGACTGCCCGTCTTCCGCTCGACGACGACCGCCGTCGCCGCCGCGGAGTCGAAGCCCCTTCTCGGCGGGCCCGACGGCTCGCCGGCGGACTACCTGATCCGCGACTTCTCATCGTTTCCCGAGACGGAAGTCGTGCGCACCGAGACCGGCGAGCAGCTGACCATCGAGCTCGCAAACGGCCCGATCGGCCGCATCGGCGAGGCGGATCTCTTCTTCGGCAGCGTGCGCGGCGGCTCGTACAGCACGCGGAGGGCGGCGGAAGGCGATCGCGCCGAGTTCCTGACCCGCGTGACGATCCCGTCGGAGTTCCTGGTCTCCGACATCTTCGTGCATCGCTCGATCGCGGGCCCCGAGTCCGCCGAAACCGCCGTCTACGGCCTGCTCTCCGGCAACCTGCCTCCGGACGACGCGGCGCGCGAGGTCGTGCGCATTCCCATCGACGCGACGCCGACGGTGCACGACGCGCTGCCCGCCGACCGCTTCGCCCAATGCGTCGAGACCGCGGCGGTGCCGAACTACCCCGCGCTTCTCCGACGCGCGTTCGACGCGCTTGCGCTCGACCCGGCGGACTTCAGGCTCATCCGCGTCGCGATGCCGTTCCCCGCCGTGCCGTCGACGCTCTCCGTCCGCTGGCCGCTGCCGTCGTGACGCCCGCGCTCAAGTCTGGATGAACCCGAAGTGAAGCTGCGCGTGCGCGAGGTGGAGGCGCATCCATTCGTCGTGGGTCATCGCGCCGAACGCGGGGCTTGCGTGCGTGCAGCGCGCGCCCGAGTCGATGCGGTCGATCACGCGGCGCAGGCGCGCGAGTCCATCGACGGTCGATGTGCCAGGCGTCGGGAGGAACACCGCGGCCTCCTTCGGCAGCTTGAAGCCGGCAGGAAGCGTCTTCCCGTTCGTCATGCGCCCCTTCATGAGCCGCGCGATCATGCGCATCGGCCATGCAAAGCGCATTTCGGGCGGAAACCCGTCGATCGAGAACTCGACCGTCTTCGCGACATGGTCGAGGATCTCGCCCGCGGTCCAGTTGCCCGTGACGCGCAGCGTGCCCGCGCGTTCGGCGGCCTCGATCTTCGCGAGGTCCTCCTTCAGGCACCCCGTGCAGTGAAAGGCGAGTTCGCGCCGCTGCGACTTTCTCGTGTCGACCATCACTCCTCGCCTTCCGTTCGCGGCGTCAGGAGATCCGCCCGCACCGCAGGCGATTCCTCCATCGGCTTCGCGTTCATGGTGTACCAGGCCTCCGCCGACCAGATCTTCTCGCCGTCCTGCGAGACGGGGTTCGCGTGGAGATGCACGACGCGGCCGGCCTTGATGCCGGGCGCGCGCAGGAAGACCGCATCGCGCGTCTTTCCCGGAACCGCCTCGACGACCTCGACCAGCTCTTCGTCGATCTTCGGGCCGCCGTACTGCTCGGTCGCCTCGTAGCGCCACTGGCGCAGGGTGAAGTTCGTCGCGTCGCCAAGCCACGCGGCATCGATCGGGCGCGTGAAGCGCACCGTCAGTCCGTCGGGCTCGGCCGAGACGCGCGCGATCTCGAACGCGTCGTCCCCCGTGAAGCGCAGTCGCTCGAGACCGAAGCGCCTGTCGCGCCAGTTCCAGTTGCCGCCCGAACCGATCGAGCCCGCGTAGAGGCAGCCATCGGGTCCGTGCACGATGCGCTGCACGCCGCCCTCGAGCCCGTTGCCGACGCGGTAGGCGCAGCCCTGCAGCTCGCCCGCCACCCACTCGAGCGACACGCGGTTGATGCCGCCGAGCGTGAGCTCCGACAGCCACAGGTCGCCCTTGTAGCGCCCGTCGCGGATCACGAGCGGCGTCGTCGGCGAGTTCGCGATCTCGTTCTGCGGCAGCCACACCGCGGGCGGCGACGGCGGGTTCTCGCTGTAGAGGCTGGGCGAACCGCCCTCGGGATAGACGCGCGACTTCTGGCGACCGTTGTAGTGGCCGTAGAAGCGGCCCTTTCGCGCATGCACGAGCTTGCTCGCGGGCAGCCACGCGCCCTGGTTGTCGCTCACGAACACGTCGTCCGACGGCGTGACCTCGACGCCGTTCGGCGTGCGGAATCCGCCCGAGATCCACTCGATCTCCTTGGTCGCGACGTTGATGCGGTAGAGCGTGCCGCGGTGCGGAGGGTTCGGGCCGTTGAGCCCGGGCGTGTCGCCGACCACGCCGTCGTGCTCAATCGTGTTTCCGAAGTAGATCGACGTCGACAGCGTGCCGTAGATCCAGCCGTCCTTCTCCTTGAGGCCGAACGAGAAGTGGTGGTAGTTGTCGCCGACCCACGGACGCGCCCACTCCTCGTGGGTCTCGAAGACGCCGTCCTCGTCGAGGTCGCGGAGGCGGTCGATGCCGGGGCGATGCGAGACGTAGAGGTCGCCGTCGACCGCGACCACGCCGCACGGGTCGTGGTACTCGCCCGGCAGCGGCTCGACCTTCACCGTCTCGGGCGTGCCGCCGACGACATTCGACAGGATGAAGAGCCGCCCGTTCGGCTTCTCGCGCAGCTCGCCGTTGTTCATCGGCTCGAAGTCGGTGACGACGAGGCGGCTGTCGGAGAGGAACGCCATGCCGCCGATCCGCGGCTCGAAGCCCGCAGGCCGCAGCGGCTCGACCGCGAACATCGGGTGCGCGGTCTCGATCGGGAGGCCATCGCCCGGGCGCGCGTTCTCGCGGCCGTCCTTGTAGACCTTGGTGCCCGCCGACACCACCCGTGTCACGCCCTTCTCGGTGCGGAACGCCTCGGGCGGAACGAGCGCGAAACGGCCACTGCCCGGCTTCTTCCAGTTCAGGAGCAGCGCGCAACCGCCCTGGTTCTCGAACATGTCGATGCGGAAAGGGTGCAGCCCAGCCGACAGCGCGACGGTGCCCTCCTTCGGCGTCGGCGCGTGGACGCCGTCGTGCACGATCACGGGCTTGCCGTCGATCTCGAGGCGCGCGCCGTCGTCGGAACGCAGCTCGAAGGCGTACTCGCCCTCGGTGTCGATCAGGAGGTAGCCGACCGCCTCCACCGCAAAGAAGTCGACGGGCCCACCCGCGCCGACGAGCGTCGACTCGTCGTTGAAGTCGATGCGGTCCTCGAGTCGGTCGATGTTCGGCGTCGCGTCTTCCGCCACGCGTGCCACGCGGTCGAGCGGGCGGCCGATGTCGTAGACGCGCAGGGTGTAGCCCTGCTCGAACTCCTTCGCGGGCGCCGCGTCCTGCAGCAGAAGGCTGGTGGCGACGACGGCGATCAGGGCATCGGCGGGCATCCCGCCATGCTACCTCTCCGTCCCGCGGTCGCGAACAGCGATCAGGCCTTGCCGTCCTTCTTCGCCATCAGCGCCAGCATGTCGACGCAGCGCGACGCGTAGCCGAACTCGTTGTCGTACCAGCTGACGATCTTGAAGAAGCGGTCGGAGAGCTGGATGCCCGCCTTCGAGTCGAAGATCGAGCTGCGCGGATCGCTCATGAAGTCGCTCGAGACGACCTCTTCCTCGGTGTAGCCGAGGATGCCCTTGAGCGGGCCTTCGCTCGCGGCCTTCATCGCGGCGTTGATCTCGGCGAGGCTCGTCGCCTTCGTGGGTCGGAACGTGAGGTCGACGCACGACACGTTCGCGGTCGGCACGCGGAAGCTCATGCCCGTGAGCTTCCCCTTCGTCTCTGGGAGGACGAGCGCGCACGCCTTCGCGGCGCCGGTCGAGCTCGGGATGATGTTCATGTACGCGTTGCGGCCGCCGCGCCAGTCCTTCTTCGACGGGCCGTCCTGCGTCGGCTGCGTCGCGGTCACCGCGTGCACGGTCGTCATCAGGCCTTCCTCGATCCCGCAGAGGTCGAGGAGCACCTTCACGATCGGAGCGAGGCAGTTCGTGGTGCACGATGCATTCGAAAGGATGGTGTGCGCCGCAGGGTCGTACTTCGCGCAGTTCACGCCGTGGACGAAGGTCGGGACCTCCTTCTCGCTCTTGGTCGGCGCCGAGATGAGCACGCGCTTCGCGCCAGCGTCGAGGTGCTTGCGCGCGTCCTCGACCGCGGTGAAGAGGCCCGTCGACTCGAGCACGTAGTCGACGCCCTGCGCCTTCCACGGGAGCTGCGCGGGATCCTTGACCGCGGTGCAGACGGTCTTCTTCCCGTTCACGACGATCGCGTCGCCGTCGACCTTCACCTCGGCGTCGAAGCGGCCGTGCGAGGAGTCGTACTTGAGGAGGTAGGCGAGGTTGTCCGCCGGCACGAGGTCGTTCACGCCGACGATCTCGAAGCCTCCGCGCGCGGTGGCGATGCGGTGGACGAGGCGGCCGATGCGGCCGAAACCGTTGATTGCGATGCGGACTGCCATGTCGGGGTCTCCGTGGGGGAAGGGGCGGAGGATAGGAGGCTTCCCCCTCCGCATCAACCGTGCGGCAAGGCCTTCGGGCGCGCGCGGTACACTCGGCGCACCCGTCCGACAGAGCGGAGCCAAGCCTTGCCCACGCCCTACCCCACCCGCCCGGTTTCCGCCATTCTCGGTCGCGAGCGAGCCATCGTGGCGATGATCCACCTGCAGCCGCTTCCGGGCTCGCCGCGCGCCGCGCTTTCACCGAAGGACATCGCGCGGCACGCCGTCGACGAGGCGAAGATGCTTGCGGCCGCCGGCTTCGATGCGCTCCTGATCGAGAACATGCACGACGCTCCGTATCTTGCGCGCGCCGTCGGCCCCGAGGTCGTCGCCGCGTTCACGCGCGCCGCCTGCGAGGTCCGCGCGGCGGTGCGTTTGCCGCTCGGCATCCAGGTGCTCGCGGGCGCGAACGACGCGGCGCTCGCGGTCGCCCTCGCGGCCGACTGCGCGTTCATCCGCGCCGAGGGCTTCGTGTTCGCGGCCGTCGCCGACGAGGGAATCCTCGCGGAAGCCTCGGCGGGGCCGCTCCTCCGCTACCGGCGCGCGCTCGGCGCCGCGGCGGCGCGGATCGCGGTCTTCTGCGACATCAAGAAGAAGCACACCTCGCACGCGATCACCTCGGACACGTCGCTCGCCGAGCACGCGCACGCGGCGCAGTTCTTCGGCGCCGACGGCGTGATCGTGACCGGCAACGCGACCGGCGTCGCGACTCCGATCTCCGATCTCTCGGCGGCGCGGAAGTCCTGCGCGCTCCCCGTCCTCGCAGGAAGCGGCGCGACGGCCTCGAGCGTGCGCGAGGTTCTGTCGGTCGCGGACGCCGTCGTCGTCGGCAGCGACCTCAAGCACGGCGGCGTCTGGTCGAACGAACTCGACCGCGCGCGCGTCGACGACTTCGTGCGCGCAGCGAAGGGCTGATAGACTCGCGCCCGATCCGCCTGCGAAACGAATCCCGTGAAGGTCCACCTCAACGGCCGCCTCATCGACGAACGCGACGCGCACATCAGCGTGCTCGACCGCGGATTTCTCTTCGGCGACGGCGTCTACGAGGTCGTGCGCTTCTTCGCCCGCCACGGCGTCGGCCTCGAGGCGCACGCGGCGCGGCTTGCGCGCAGCCTCTCGCTTGCGCGCATCGACACGTCGCGTCACGGCTTCGACCCGCGGTCGCTCGGCGACCTCTGCGCGTCGCTCCTCGACGCAAACGCGCTCGAGGACGCCATCGTCTACCTGCAGGTGACGCGCGGCGCCGCGCGCACCAGGTCGCACGTGCCAGCCGAGCCGCTGGCGCCGACGGTCTTCGCGATGGCGACGCCCGCGCCGCCGCTCGCGACGCTCGTCGCGCCGCAGGAGATCGCGGCCGTCACCGCCGAGGACACGCGCTGGACGCGCTGCGAGATCAAGACGACGGCCCTGATGGGAAACATCCTCCATCTCCTCGAGGCGTCCGATTCGGGCGCGGCCGAGTCGATCCTCCATCGCGGCGGACTCGTCGGCGAAGGCGCGTACTCGAACGTCGCCATCGTGTCGAAGGGCGTGCTCGCCACGCCGCCGATCGACGAGGCCCCGCCGATCCTGCACGGCACGGCGCGCGCAGACCTCCTGCGCGCGGCGCGCGCGGCGGGCGTCCCGTGCGAAGTCCGCGCCATCGCGCTTGAAGAGCTCGTGCGCGCCGACGAGGTGATGATCACATCGAGCAGCAGGCTTGCAAGCGCCGTCGTCCGCCTCGACGGCCGCGCCGTCGGCGACGGCGCCGCGGGGCCCTCTACCCGCAGCCTGTTCGCGGCCATGAAGTCGGCCATGAAGGCCGACATCGCCGCTGCCGCGCATGCCGGCGCAGCGCCAGTCCGCGCATGAGGCGCATCCGCAGACTTCCCGTTCCGACCGCGAGAGACGCAGAGAAACCCATGAAGGACAACCGACAGCCACCCGTGCTCGCCATCTCGGTCGGGAACACCCGCATCAAGCTCGCGGCGTTCGGCCAGGACGACCCGGACGAGACGGTCTTCGTCGCGAAGGACGACCTTGCCGGCGCCGTCGAGGCCGCGACGCGGCTCTACGAGACGATCGGCGCCGAACCGGACGCCTCGGTCGTCGTCGCGAGCGTGAATCCCCCTGTCTCCGATGCGCTCGTGGCGATGCTGCGCGACCAGCTCGCGGCCGAGGTCTACGGCGTGCCGACCGACATGCCGGTGCCGATCGGCACCTGCCTCGCCGAAGGCGCGACGCCCGGCGTCGACCGGCTGCTCAACGCGGCCGCCGCCTATGCGCGCCTCAAGCAGGCCTGCGTCGTGGTCGACGCGGGCACCTGCATCACCGTCGACTTCGTCGATGGCGAAGGCGTGTTCCACGGCGGCGCGATCGCGCCCGGCCTGCGGATGCAGCTGAAGGCGATGCACGAGCACACGGCGGCGCTGCCGGCGCTCGACTTCACCGTGCCGGAAGGCTCCGCGTGGGGCGCAGACACCCGCGAGGCGATGCTCCGCGGCGTGTATCACGGCGCACGGGGCCTCGCGTGGCGCCTCATCGAGCGCTACGCCGAGCAGTACGGCGGGTTCCCGCTCGTGATCGCGACCGGCGGCGACGCAGCGGCGCTCTTCTCCGACGACGAACTCGTCAATCAGATCGTGCCCGACCTCGTCCTGCGCGGGATCGCGCTTGCCGCGCGCAGCGCCCTCGAGCCGGACGGCGACGCGGAGAGCGGCGCGCCGGGACGAGCGGGCGCCGGCGCCGGGTTCTCGCTCCTGCCGGGACAGGTCGAACCGAAGCCGCACGTCGGAGCAGCGCGCCCAATAACCAACCGTCCGGCGCAGGGTGGTCGCGATCACCCTCACGGTCATCCCCAAGATCACGACTGCGGACCTGGCTGCGACCACGACTGAGCCGGAGGCGGGTTGTTACCGCGACCGAGGCACAACCGGTCCAAACTGGCCCCGAAACGCCGCTCCGGCGGGGTTTCCCTGACCCGACGTCCTGTTTCCGCCGATCATCCCCCCGATGCCCGGCTCCGACGAGCCCATTCACCCGGCACCCGACGGCTCCAACGAGACGCCGCTCGAGGTCGCCTGCTATCGCGCGACGCCGCACGGCGCGGGCGCTGTCGCCATGATCGAGATGATCGGCGACGTGTCCGCGTGCCTGCAGGCGCTGTGCGGGCGCGATGTCGCGGTGGGCGGCCTGTCGCTGCGGCGATTCGACCGGATCGACGACGGCCTCGTCGCGCGCCTGGCGCCCGAACGCGCGCAGATCATGCCCCATGGCGGCGTACGCATCGTCGAGCGCCTCGCCGAGTGGCTCGCGGCGCACGGCGCCAACTGGATCGAAGACCCGAACGCGGCCCGCGCCTCGCTCGACCCGCTTGAGCTCTTCCCCGAGGCGGCCGACCGCGTCGAGGCGCTTGCCCTCGCGACGCTTGCGCGCGCGGCAAGCCCGGGCGCCGTGCGGCTTCTCCTCGCGCAGAGCGGTCGCTGGACGGCCCACGGCGACGCACCCTTCACGGACGAGGACCGCGCCCGCTCCAAGCGGCTCATGCGTCTCGTCGATCCGCCGCGGGTCGCGCTCATCGGCCTTCCCAACGCCGGCAAGAGCACGCTCTCGAACGCGCTCCTCGGGGTCGACTACGCGCTCGCGTCGCCGATCGCAGGTACCACGCGCGACGCGGTCAGCGCCCGCATCGATCTCGCCGGCCTCGTCGTCGAGTGGTTCGACCTCCCCGGCGTCCGCGAGACGACCGACGAGGAGGAGCGCACCGCGATCGAACTCTCGCAGAGCCTCATCCGCGACGCCGACTTCGTCATCTCGCTCGCTGCGCCCGGCCTGCCGTGGATCGATCTCCCGAGGAAGGCCGACCTTCTCCTCTATTCGAAGGTCGACGACCCGACCGCGGCCGACTGCGCGATTCGCGCCAAGGCCGATCTCTGCGTCAGCGCCGTCTCGGGCGAGGGCCTCGACGCCCTCCGCGAGCTCATGCGCGACCGTCTGGTTCCCAAGGAAGACCGCGAGTGCGAGCGCCCGTGGGCGTTCGACCCGTCGCTCCTGCTGAAAGAGGACGCGGCTCTGTCCGGTCCGGCCTCCGTCGCCGACGCCGACCCGCATCCGGTCAGCGAGCGCTGATCGCCGCCGCCGCCGCGCGCGTCACAGCCCCATGATCGAATAGCCGCTGTCGACGTACAGCACCTGTCCGGTCGTGCCTCGCGAGAGGTCGGAGAGCAGGAACGCGGCCGCGTCCGCGACTTCCGCCGCGACGATGTTGCGCGGCAACGGCGCGACCTGCGGGATCCGGTCGAGGATCGAGTCGAAGCCGCCGACCGCGGACGCCGAGAGCGTCTTGATCGGGCCCGCCGACACGAGGTTGCAGCGGACGTTCTTGACGCGGCCGAGCTCCATCGCGAGGTAGCGGTTGGCCGCCTCGAGCGCGGCCTTCGCGACGCCCATCACGTTGTAGCCGGGCACGGCCTTCTCGGCGCCGTAGTAGCTGAGGCCGATCATCGCGCCGCCTTCCTTGAGGACGGGGATCGCCGCGTTCGCCATCGCCATGTAGCTGAAGGCCGAGATGTCCATCGCGTTCGTGAAGACGGCGCGCGGCGTGGCCGCGAACTTGCCGAGCTTCAGCCAGTCCTTGTCGGCGAAGGCGATCGAATGCACGATGAAGTCGATCTGGCCGAAGTCCCTGCCCACGCGCTCGAAGCACGCGGCGATGTCGGCGTCCTGCCCGACGTCCATCGGCTGGAGCCACGGGTTCGCGACGCCGAAGCCCTCGACGATCTTGCGCGTGCGGCGCTCCATCTTCTCGCCGGGCATGTGGGTGTAGATGCACTCCGCGCCCTCGCGCAGGAGGCTCTGGGTGATCGCGGTCGCGATGCTGGTCTCGTGAAGGACTCCGGTGACGAGTCCGCGCTTGCCTTGCATGATTCCCATGGGGTTTCCTTGTTTGAATCCTCGGCGGGAGAGAGTAGCACTTCCCCCCGCAGTCCGTTCGCGCTACGCTGTGCGCGGCAGATCGCCGTGCGCGCGTAGCTCAATTGGATAGAGCATCGGTCTTCGGAACCGACGGTTGGGGGTTCGAATCCCTCCGCGCGCGTTTGCTTCACCCCGCTGCCCGCGAGTGCATCGTCGCCGTCGAGGAGTCGCTCGCGGCAGACGCGGACGCGACGACCGACGCCGCGCTTGCGAAGGCGGTCGAGCGTCTCAGCGACCTCTACACGACGGACCGCGGTCGGCTTGCGCACGAGCAGGCCGACGCAGCGCACCTCGCTGCGAAGCGCGGGTACTTCCTCGCAAGCGACGCGCCGAAGGTCGCGCTTGTCCTCGACGAATGCGCGGCGCGCAGCGAGGCCTTCGCCCGGCTCGCCGCGCTCGAGCGCGTCCGTGTCGTCGACATGGGTGCAGGCGTCGGCGCCACGAGCGTCGGGTTCCTCGCGTGGCTTGCGGGCGCGCGCGCGGCGCGCGGCGTTGCGGCGCCCGCGTGCGTCGAACTCCACGCGGTCGAACTCGGCGTGCCCGCGGCGCGCGCCTACGGCGCGGCGGTGCGCGCGGCGGCCGCCGCCATCGGTGTCGAGGCTGTCGTCTCCGTCGACGCACGCGACTTCCGTGCGGCACCGCCGCCGCCGTGCGACGTCATCCTCTGCCAGACCGCGATCAACGAGCTCCTCGTCGGTGATCGCCACGGCGCCGCGACCGTCGACCTCGTCGCGGCATGGGCGCGGCACGCGCCGCTCGTCGTCATCGAACCCGCGCTGCGCACGACGACGCGCGCGCTGATGGCGCTGCGCGACGACCTCTGCGCGCGCGGCGAGTCGCACGTCGTCGCGCCGTGCCTCCATCAGGCGCGCTGCCCGATGCTCGCGCGCGAAGGCGACTGGTGCCACGAGGCGCGCCGCATCGAGCCGACGCCGCGGGTCGCGCGCATCGACCGCATCGTCGGCCGCCGCGACGAGCGCGCGCTCTTCGCGTTCCTCGCGACCGCGCCCGGCGCCGCGCCCGCGTCTCCCGCGCAGCCGCTCGTGCGCCTCGTCACCGACACGCTCGGCAGCCGCGGCAAGACCGAACGGCTCGTCTGCCGCTCGGACGGCGAGCTGCGCCTGATGCGGTTGCTCGACCGCGAGACCACCGACTCGAACCGGGCGTTCCTCGACGCCGAACGCGGGGCCGTGCTTGCGATCGACCCGCTGCCGGCAACCGACCGAATCTCGCCTCCCGCGCGCGTCCGAGAGCAACCGGGCGCCTGACCCGCGCGAAGGGACGTTGCTTTCCCGCCGCCGGGGTCCTACCCTGCGCGGCCCTGTTTTCCATGCGCCGCGCGCTCCTCAACCGCTTCCCCCGCCTCGTCCTGGCCCTGATGGTCATGGCGGCGATGCTGTCGAGCGGCGGTTTCGCGAAGCACGCGCACCTCTGGTCGGCGCATTCGCACGGCGCCTGCGGAGGCAACGCGCGGGCTTCCTGCTCGGCCCACCCGATCCGATCGCTCTGCGGTCACGACCGCACCTGCGACTCGGCTGCTGCTCCGACTCCGGCCGCGCCCGAGCCTCGCACCCGTCACGTCGACGGCGAGTGCGCTGTCTGCGTGGAACTCACGTTCCTGACGCCGACCCTCCCGCTCGGGTCGCCGTTCACCAACGTCGTCTCCGTCCTCGCGATCGTCCACGACCGCGAGGCCGCCCAGTTCACGGATCCCGAGGCGCCCGCCGTCTGCGCGGCGCGCCCGCCCCCGGCCCTTGCCTGAACCCGCGTGACCCGCGCTTGGGCGCCCAGCGCCCGTGCTCGGCCGTCTTCCCGTTCAGCGCACACCAACGCCGGCTTTCCGGCAGGTTGGCTGCTCCGTGATCCACCCATCTCGTCGGCGGGCCTTCACGCTCGTCGAACTCCTTTCGGTTGTCGCGATCATCGCGGCGATCCTCGCGCTCGTGCTCCCTGCCGCATCGTCGATGCGGCAGCGTGCCCGGGCCGCCACCTGCCTCGCGAACATCCGCTCGCTGCAGGCCGCGTCGCTTGCCTACTCGACCGACTCGTCGGGCTGGCTCATCGACGCGCGCCTTCCGCACGGCGGCATCGACCAAGGCGGCGGCGAGAGCTTCGTCGAGGTGCTCTCGAACGAGGGCTACTGCGATGTCTCGCAGATCCGCTCGCCGCTCGACGACAGCCCGCACTGGTCCGTCACCGACGGCGGCGAGGGCGTTCCCGTCCCGAACTCGAACGGCGCCTTCCGCCGCACGAGCTACGGCCTGAACAACCACCTCGCACGGGAGTTCTCGCCGTGGGCGGCGGTCGATTCGTCGAAGACGACCGACCGTCTCTCGAAGGTCTCGGATCACGCCAACACGGTCCAGCTCCTCCTCATGACGCCGGTCGGCGAGTTCGCCGGCTCGGATCACCCGCATGTCGAGGGCTGGGGCGCGCTGCCGGGTTCACCGGTGATCGCCAGCGGCGAGGTGGCCATCTCGGCCGTGTCGCAGGACGGTGCATCGCCGGAAGCGGTGTCGAACTGGGCGTTCCTCGACGGTCACGTCGAGAGCGCTTCGTTCGGACGGGTCTACGTCGACGAGTCGCGCAACCGCCTCGATCCCTTCGTCAGTC
>JBIKWD010000208.1:0-5444 GCA_044356505.1 Phycisphaerales bacterium | reverse complement strand
ATGAGGCGGTTCTCGGCGTGGATCAGCAAGCCCTCGCGGACGGGCACAAGGCCTCTCAGGGCGGGAACGCCGAAGTCCGTGGCCGGCGGGAGCTCGAACGCCGTGACGGCGCCCTCGTAGACGGGAATGCGCAGCGGCTGGTCGTTCCGGTCGAGGACGACGAGGGCCGAGCCGAGGAGGTTCGGCCCGACGGCATCGAAGCACTCCGGCGTCCGCGTGACCAACATCGGGATGAGCGTGCCGTCGGCGCCGACGTTCCAGCGTTCGACGCCCGCGGAGGTGCCGACGAAGACCTCTCCGATCGCGGTGGCGAACGCCCAGCGCACGTCCTCGCCCGAGGACGGCGTGAACGAGAAACGCTCCTCGAGCGTGCGCGCGTCGAGCACCTTGACGGTCGGGCGCGGATCGACGCGCGTCCCCCCGCGACCGCCGAGGGCGATGAGGCCGTCGTTGATCGAAGCCGAGTAGACCTGCCAGAGCGCATCGCGCGCGAGCTTCGGCTGCTCGCGCGTGTCGTTGACCGCATACCGGGCGAGGTCGCCGTTGCGACGGACGAGGACGAGCGACTCGCCGTCGCAGAGAGGGAGCACCTGCGAGGCGATGAAGGCGCCGCCATCGGGGGTGGTGGTCGCGTCGGCCGCGCCATCGCCCGGGGCACGCGCGCCCGCCGTCCAGACCTCGTCGGCGCGCGCGGTCGAGAGCTCGACCGCGCCGGTCTCTGCATTGACGACCAGTGCGCTCTCGACACCGCCCGAGACGGACTGCCAGACGACGATCCTGTCGCCTGCATGGAGGATCACTGGATCGCGGTCGTCGAGCCGCAGCCGCCACCGCGGCTCGAGCGTGTCGAGCGACAGCCGCTGCAGCGCGCCGTCGGCGATGACGAGCGCGAGATCGGTCCGCCGCGAGATGAAGGCGCTGCCTGTCAGGCGGGCGAGGCGGCCGCGAAGGTCGCGACCGGCGCCCGGGGACGCGCCGACCCGCGGGAGGCTGCAGCCTCGCTCGGCGAGTTCGCTCCGCGAGAGGCCGCTCGCCACGAGAAGCTCGGCCGTCCGCACCCGGACGCGACGCGCAACCGTCGGATCCGCCGACAGTCCAGCGAGCGCGCCGGCGAGGCGGTCGACGAGCTCGACCCGCGCGGGCGGAACAAGCACATCGCCGAGCACGGAGCCGAGCGCGTGCGCCGCCTTGGCCGGCTCGAGCGCCGCGACGGCTGCGAGCGCGGCGTCCGCCGAAGCGGCCGTGCGCGGGTGTGCGTGCGCGAACTCGACGAGGGCGGACGGCGTCGGGTTCGTCGCCATCAGCTCCGTGAGCGACTCTGCGGCCTCGCGATCGAGCTGCGACGTGATCTCGACGTCTCGCGAGGCGATCCGTGCGATGCGCCGCAGCGCCTCGCCCCGCGTCGCCCGCGCCACGCCGTCCTCGGGCGCCAGTTCCGCACCGAGGACCGGGTCGCTCGAAAGCCGGCTCCAGACCTCGATCGCCTCGCGCGGACGCCCGGTGAGCCTGAAGAACTCGCCGTAGGCGAGCATCTGCCGCACGCGCAGCCGCGGGGTGTCGGCGATCGCGGCGGCGATCTCGTGGGCTTCGGCGCCCGACTCGGGAGCCGCGGCGGCGATCTCGACCAGCTGCTCGATGAGGGCGGCGCGGATCGCCTCGGTGCCGTGACCACGGCCGAGCGCGCCCTCCGCCACCCGCGCAGCCTCGAGCGCGAGCTGCGGGCGCAGGGTCGCGCGCGCGAGTTCGACAAGCGCGAGCGCAGCGGCGGGATCGTCCGGCGACGCCTCGAGCCGCGCCCGAAGGATGTTCTCCGCCCGCTCGGGAGCCATCAGCACCCGAAGCGACTCGTCGCCGGCCGCGACGATCCGGTCGTCGACGAGCACGGCGTTGGCCGGCCGCTGCCCGCCGAGCCGCGCGCGGACGGCGCCCGTCGCGAGATCGAGCGCGATCAGTTCCTCGAGCCCGGGGACGAGGACGACGTCGCCCGCGACGCTCACGCGGCCGCGGATTCCGTTGCGGTTGTCGGCGCCGGCGCGCGCGGACGCATCGCCGCCGATCATGTCGGAGAAGCGCCAGAGCGGCCGCGAGAGGTCGCGCGCATCGAACGCGACGACGTCGGTGCCGACGCCGAGCACGAGCGGCGTGGGCTGGCCGCTCTCCGCAAGGCGCGCCGACGCAGCCACCAGATACCGCGGATCGCCCCACGCGGTCTCGGGACCGGTCGGACGCGTCTCAAGCAACCGGCCGGTCAGGCGGTCGAGCGCCTCGACGGCGTCTCCATCGGCGGAGAGCGACACGACGCGCCCGGCCGCCACCGCCGGCGCAGCGAACTCCCACGGCTCGGCGCCGAGCCGCGCGTCGCGCAGCGCGACAGGCACGCGCCGCAGCCATTCGATCGAGCCGTCGGCTGCGCGCACGCGGGCGCTCACGCCGAGCGGCGTAGAGACGATCACGGCGTCCTCGTCGACGGCGAGTCCGGCCTGACGACGTCCGGCGACCACGCGCGTCCCAGGGGCGCCGGCCACGGTGGTCGCCCAGCGCACGCTGCCGTCGCGTCGGTCGAGCGACACGAGCCAGTCGACCTGCTCGAGGCGCTGCGTCGCCTTGCGCGCGCTCACGATCACCGAATCGGGCAGCAGGATCGGCGTCCCGACCGGGAAGAGCGAGTCGAAGTCGGCGCGGCCCTCGTGACCGTCGAGATCGACGATCCACGCCACGGCGCCATCCCTCGGGTCGAGGCACCAGATGCGCGCGGGTCCGCTTCGCGCGGTCGCGAAGGCGTGGCCCTCGAAGGCGACGATCGCGCCGTCGTCGACGGCGAGCGCGGAGAGGTCGTTGACGCCGCCGATGTCGCGCTCGATGCCGGCGTCGCCGAGCATGCGCGTCCAGCGCTCGTCGCGGGAATCGGCGTCGATCGCGCGGATCCGCTGGCCCTCGGAGAGATAGATGGTGCGGCCGACGACCGTCGGCGCCGCCGTCATCCAGCTCGCGTCGGTGCGCGCGCGCTCGACGACGCGCGGCGAGAGCGCAGCGACCGGTCCGCCGAAGAGCCGGCGGTAGAGCGTGCCGTCAAGGTCGAACGACCAGATCTCGCGCCAGCTCGAGTCGGGAAGCTGCGTCGCGGTGCCGGTCAGGAGCGCCGATCGCGCCGACGACGCCGTCGGCTGCGGGTTCGTGCGGCGCACGAGTTCGATCGCCGCCCGCACCTCGCGCACTTCCGCATCCGTCAGCTCGCCCGAGCGGGCGAGCTGCTCGAGCTGCTCTACCGCCTCGAATCCGTCGATCCCGAGCCGTCGCGCGGCCACCGCCGACAGCGCCGCGTGCCCGACCCGCTCGCGGCCCGCAAGATCGGGGTGCCCCGACACGCGCCCGAGGATCGCTCGCGCCTCGGCCGGCCGGTCGGCCACGAGCGCGCGCTCGGCAAGAGTGAGCGACGCGATCAGCCCCGCGCGGGTCAGCCGTCGGCGCGCCGCCGTCGCCTCCGCGCCTTCTTCGGCGAGCATCCGCTCCGCAGCCCGCGACTCGTTGGCGCGGAACCGCTCGAGGACGTTGGGATTGGCGAGGAGGTACCGCTCGGCTTCGTCGGCGGCCGACGCGAAGAGTCCGTCCGCCTCTCCTCCGATGCGGAGCACCCGGTCGCGGTACTCGTCGAGCAGCCGCCGCGCCAGACGCGCCGCCTCGGCCGGGTTGTCGGTCCGCTGGGCGAGCGCATCTTCGTAGAGCGCCTGCGCGGTCGGGGAATCGGCGATCGCCGGAACCGTGTCCTGCCGCGCGAAGGCGGCCGGCGAACATGCGAGGCACGGTACGAGGAATGGGGCGAGGAATGGGGCGAGGAACGGGGCGAGGAACGGGGCGAGGAACGGGGCGCAGAGCCCGCGGGCGATCGCGGCGAGCGATCGCGCGGGACGAAGGTGCCGATGGATCTGCGCCAAGGCCATCGCCCGAAGCGTAGCGGTTTGCGCCTGCGGCGGCAGCCCGCATCCGTGGCGAACCGACCGTCGTGCTACATTCCGTGCCGATGCGCTCCACACAGTTCCCAGCCCGCCGCCCCTCGAGCCCCTGCAGCCGTCCGACGGCGATCTGCGCGATGGTCGCGCTCGCGGGCGCCGGCTGCTCGGTGATGCGTCCCGAGGTCCGCGCGACCGAGGCGCGCGTGGTCGAGTCGATCGGCGGCGCGACGAAGGTCGACATCGCGCTCGAGCTCCGCAACACCGGCGAGGACGAGGTCGATCTGGTCGAGTACGACTACCTCGTGACGCTCGCGGATGGCTCCGCGTACGGCGGCAAATGGGCGGCGCTGCGCGCCCTTCCGCCGGGGCAGACCTTCGAGGCCACGATTCCCGCCGTCCTGCCGACGGCAAGCGTCGGGTCGGGCGGCGTCGCGTGGCGGGTGAGCGGCACGCTCCGCTACCGAGACCCGCAGTCGTTCGCCCGGATCCTGTACGAGTCGGGCCTCCTCCGGACAGAGGTGGGCTTCTCGGGCGCCGGCGGCGCGCTCCGTCCCGCCGCGCAGGCTCCGTCCGCCGCCAGCGGCCAGTAGCGCGCCGCGCGGGCGCGGGATATCGCACCCGGCCGCGCAGTCCACCCCGCACCACCCGCGCGACCCGCTCCGATCCCGCGGGATTTGGCGTCCCCGCCGTCACGCCGCTCACCGTCGGCACGATCGGCGCCGATCTCCGCTGCGACGAGAAGGAGACGACGACGTGGCCGACTGCCCTGAACTCAACGACATCCTGCGGTGCGCGAACGAGCTCGACGCTTCCGACATCCATCTGGTCGCCGGACTGCCGCCGATGGTGCGGACCCGAACCATGATGCAGGCGCTGCCGCTCGCCGACCTCTCGGCCGAGGGCATGAGCTACATCCTCGAGTCGATCACGAACGGCTCGCAGCAGCAGCGCTTCGAGCAGAACCACGACCTCGACTTCTCCTACGCGGTGCCGAACCTGCGGCGCTACCGCGTGAACGCGCACCGCCAGCGCGGTTCCGTCGCGATGGCGCTGCGGGCGATCCGTACGCGCGTGCCCGAGCTCCGCACGCTCAACCTGCCCGACGTGATCGAGCGGCTGACGCATCTTCCGCGCGGACTCGTCCTCGTGACCGGCGACACGGGCTCGGGCAAGTCGACCACGCTCGCCGCGATGATCCAGGCGATCAACGGGCGCTCGAAGAAGCACGTGATCACCCTCGAGGACCCGATCGAGTACGTCTTCGACAGCGAGAACTGCCTGATCGAGCAGCGCGAGCTCGGAAGCGACATGCCGAGCTTCGCGAGCGGCCTCAAGCACGCGCTGCGCCAGGACCCGGACATCATCCTCGTCGGCGAGATGCGCGACCTCGAGACGGCCGCGCTCGCGATCACCGCCGCGGAGACCGGGCATCTCGTCCTGTCGACGCTCCACACGGTGAACGCCGCCCAGACGGTCGAGCGCATCGTCGACATG
>JBIKWD010000207.1:0-5489 GCA_044356505.1 Phycisphaerales bacterium | reverse complement strand
AAGCTCATCACGCGTGATTGAGCGGTCGCGGCTGCGGCCGCGCCCTTTGGTGCTAGGGCGTGATTGAGCGGTCGCGGCTGCGGCCGCTCTCTTTGGTGCTAGGGCGTGATTGAGCGGTCGCGGCTGCGGCCGCTCCCTTTGGTGCTAGGGCGTGATTGAGCGGTCGCGGCTGCGGCCGCTCCCTCTGGCGCGAGAGAGGCCGCCTCCTTTGGTGCTCGAACGATCACGGCCTCCGCTTGCGCGGAGGCCGTTTTGCCTGTGTTTCGCCAAAGGGCGGCCGCCGCATGCGGCCGCCGCTCAGCCAAAGCCACCCATGGGATTTGAACCCACGACCTGCGCTTTACGAAAGCGCTGCTCTACCGCTGAGCTAGGGTGGCGGAGGGGCAAAGAGCATACACCAAATCGGCAATCGGGTCGAGGAACCTCGCCCTTCGCGCCCACTCCGCGTCAAACGGTGGGTCTGGAGCGGCACGTCCGCGTTTGCTAGCCCGTCCCCGTCGTCTACGGGCGTTCGGTGGCGTCGGCAGGCTCCGTCGTGAAGGAGGACTCCGCGGCGCCACCAGCGGCCGCAGGAGCCTCCTCGTCGCTCAGCGCGATCCGCCGCTTGGTCTCGCCCGGAACGAGCGGGTACGGCGTGCCTTCCTGCCACCACGAGTGAAGGCTGCGGAAGTGCGGCGACGTCGGTAGGCCGGACTGGCCTCCTGGGGTCACGAGCACGGCGTCCTCGAGTTTCGCCGGGCTGACCGCCGAGCGCTGGCTCGCGCCGAATCGCGGCGTCTGGACGCGCACGCAGGTCGGGTGGCCGGGGAGCGGCGCCTTCGGCAACTCCGCCAGGCGCGCGGCGGCGCCGAGCGCGTCCGCGGCGGGGTGGCGCATGGAGAGCCGGTTGCGATCGCCTCGCGTCGCGAACACGCGGGTGGGATCCTTTGCGGTGGTTGCGGCGCGCGAGCCGTCGGCGGCGACTGCAAGCCACGCCGTCGCCTTCGCCCGCCATGCTTCGTCGCCCCCGCCGGCCACGAGGTGCGCGGGTCGCGACTCGAGGATGCGCAGGAGCGCTTCGTCGTCGAGCGCTGCGCGCGCCTCGTCGGCGTTGAGGCCGTGCTGCGTGCCGGCCGGCGTCGCGGCCAGCCAGCCCGCGAACTCGGCCGTCATCTGGCTACGGAACGCATCGAGGATCACCGGGGCCGAACTCGTCACGGTCACTTCGCCGTCCCACGACGCGATCTCCGCGCGGGCCTTCTCGGCGAGGTCGGGAAGCGCCGCGCTTCCGAGCGCGGCGATGATCGCATCGCGCCAGCGGACCAGCCGCGGCGATCGGACGTCGAGCTGCGCACCGTGCAGCGCGGCCTCGTCCCAGTCCGAGCGGGTGCCGAGGATCTCGCGAAGCCGGTAGGCGCGATCGCCCGCGGCTTCGTCGCCGCCGAGGACGGACGCGAGCGCACCCGACGGAGCGATCGACAGTTGATTGCCGCTTGTCAGGATGCCCGTCGGCGGATCGACGATCGTGGGCTTGTCGTCCATCGGGACCGAGCCGCGCCACGGCTCGGCGTCGCGCCAGCCGATCATCTGCGGCGTCGCACGCTCCCTGAGCGGAAGCGCGCCCGAAATCGTCCAGCCGATGCGGCCGTCGGCAGCGGCCACCAGCACGTTCTGCGGCGGACCGTTCCAACGGCGCGCGCAGGCGAGCGCCGCGTCGAGCGTCGTCGCGTCCGCCATGTCGAAGAGACCGAAGTCGATGGCGCCGTCGATGAGGATCGGCGAGCGGGCCACGATCAGTTGCCCGCCTTGCAGCGCCCCGACGACGGGGCCGAAGTCGGTCGAAAGCACCTCCGCCGCCGTTGCGTTCGCGCCGCTCCCGACGCTGACGGAGCGGCGGACGAACGGCCTGGCGCCATCCTTCGTGAGGTAGAGGTCCTTGTTCTCGGGATCGCGCTCGACCACGATCAAGTCGGAGAGATCGGCGGTGAGGTTCGTGAACCCCCACGCGACGTGTCCGTTGGTTCCCTGCACGATCGCCGGCACGCCCGGCAGCGAGAGCCCGATCAGGCGCCCGCCCTCCCACTGAAGATCGACGCGGTACCAGAAGTTCGGCGCCATGTGCGCAAGGTGCATGTCGTTGCCGACGATGGCGCGCCCGTCGCGGGTGCGCGAACCGGCGACGGCGAAGGCGTTCGAACCGGGCGTCTCGAGGGGCTTGGTCGCGCCGCCTGCGTTCGTCGGCTGGCTTGCCGCCACCGCGCGCAGATCGAGCCTCGCGGCGTCGGGGATCGCGGGCGCCGCGGGCGACGGGCTACCGTCGACCGTCATGTCGAGCACGCCGCGGCTTGAGGTGAGGTACGCGGCGGTCTCTGCGCCAAAGGCCCGGTAGAGCGGCGTGCGCGCGCGGTCGATCTCGTCCGAGTTGTCGAGGTAGCGCGCCATGCTCAGCTGGACGAGCATCGAGTCCGCGGGCGTCCACGGCGCGCACGGAGCCTTCAGCAACTGGTACTCGAACGGCTTCGCAAGTGCGAGCTGCGCGTTCACTCCCGCGGCATAGGCCTCGAGGAGCGCGCGGTGCCGCTCGGGCAGCCGCGCCACCGCGCGTTCGGCGATCGCGCGCAGTCCGAGATTGACCGCCTGCACGTCGAGAAACGCACCCTGCGGCACGATCTGCCCGAGTTCGCCGGCCGGCTCGCGGCGGGCGATATCCATCTGGAGGAAGCGCTCGCGCGCGTGGATCCAGCCTTGCGCACAGGCCGCGTCGGCGAGCGTCCTCGCACGGATCGTCGGGATGTCGACCGAGTCGAGGTCGATTTCGACGGGCGCTGCAAGCGGGGGAAGTGCCGCGCGGACCGTCTCGACCTCGTTCGCCTTGCTCGGGACGCTCGGCGCGAGCGAAACGACAAGCGACAACGCGACGATCCAGCCACGGAAAGGTGAGGTCATGCGCGCAGTGTAGGTGTTGCGATTCGGCTTGGCGGCATCGGCGCTTTGAGGTAGCGTGTGCGAGTCGATCGAACGTCGGGATCATCGGGAGGCCTCATGGACCGTCGCAGCGTGCTAGGAATCCTCGGACTCGCCTCGCTCGGAGGGCTGGTTTCCCGCGCGATCGGGCAGGAGGCGGCGCCTTCGTCCGTGCCTCTGGCCGTGCCCGCCAAGTCGTCGTCCGCGCGGGCTGGGAACCCGATCTCGCTCGCGCAGTGGTCGCTGCACCGGCGCTTCGGGCTCTGCAAGCCCGCCGAACGCCCGAGCGTGATCGCGGATCCGCTCGATTTCGGCGCCATCGCCCGCGAGGAGTTCGGGATCACGAGGCTCGAGCTTGTGAACTCGTTCTACCGCCCGAAGATCGGCGAGCAGGGTTTCGCCGAGGCGCTCCGCAAGCGTTTCGACGGCGACGGCGTCGAGTCGCTCCTCATCATGTGCGACGGCGAGGGCCTCTGCGGCGCGGCCGACGAGAGCGCGCGGCGCGAGTTCGCTGCGAACCATGCGAAGTGGATGGAGCTCGCGAAGGCGCTCGGCTGCCACTCGATCCGGGTGAACGCGATCGGCGAGGGAACGGCGGACGAACAGGCGAAGCGCTGCGCCGATGGGCTCGCGAAGCTCGTCGCGGCGGCGAAGCCGTTCGGCCTCAACGTCATCGTCGAGAACCACGGCGGCCTCTCGTCGGACGGCAACTGGCTCGTCGGCGTCATCAAGGCCGTGAACGACCCCGCGTGCGGCACGCTGCCCGATTTCGGCAACTGGCGCGACGGCAGCGGGACGCTCGTCGACCCCGTGCGCAATGTCGGACTCGTGATGCCGTTCGCGAAGGGCGTGTCGGCAAAGAGCTACGACTTCGACAAGGACGGCAACGAGACGCTGCTCGACTACCCGAGGCTCATCGCCGCCGTGAAGGCCGCCGGCTACGCGGGAGCGGTCGGCATCGAGTACGAAGGCAAGCGCTTGAGCGAGGCCGACGGCATCCGCGCCACGAAGGCGCTGCTCGAGCGGCTTCTCTGATCGTTCCGGACTTCGTGTAGTCTCCATCCGCCGTCGCCTCGTCGTGGTGCGCCGACGGCCGAAACCAGCCGACGCAACCTCGCTCCGCATGTCTTCCGAAAGCAATCCGACCCATGATCCGACCCATGATCCGACCCATGATCCGACCCATGATCCGACCGACCAGCCGACCGGCGACCTGAAGCCCGCGCGCCCGGGCGTCACGCAGGACTTCGCGTCGGAAGGCGCCGATCCTGCCGTCCGCGACTTCCTCGGTGCGCCGCGTGCCGGCACAGGCATCGGGCCATTCCGCCTGCTCGAGCGCATCGGCGAAGGCGGATTCGGCGAGGTCTGGCTTGCCGAGCGCCGCGAGCCGATGGTGCAGCGTGTCGCCGTCAAGGTCATCAAGCCGGGCATGGATTCGCGCGCCGTCGTCGCGCGGTTCGAGCAGGAGCGGCAGGCGCTCGCGGTGATGAACCACCCGAATGTCGCGCGCGTGCTCGATGGCGGCCTGACTCCCGAGGGGCGTCCGTACTTCGTGATGGAGTTCGTGAAGGGCGAGCCGATCACCGACTTCTGCGACAAGCAGCGCCTCACGATCCGCGAGCGTCTCGGGCTCTTCACTTCCGTGTGCGAGGCGCTGCAGCACGCGCACATGAAGGGCATCATCCACCGCGACATCAAGCCGTCGAACATCCTCGTCACGCCCGGCGAGGGCGGCGGGGCGCCGACGGTCAAGGTGATCGACTTCGGCGTGGCGAAGGCCATGAGCAGTCCCCTGACGGGCTCGACGATCTACACCGAGCGCGGGCAGATGATCGGGACTCCCGAGTACATGAGCCCCGAGCAGGCGGAGATGGGCGCGACCGACATCGACACGCGCTCGGATGTCTACTCGCTCGGCGTCGTGCTCTACGAACTCGTCAGCGGCACGCTGCCGTTCGATTCGAAGACGCTGCGCACGGGCGGGTATGCCGAGATGCAGCGCATGCTCGCCGAGACCGAGCCGCCGCGACCGAGCGCGCGGCTTTCGGCGATCGACGAGGCGACAGGGGCCGTGATCGCGCGGGCGCGCCAGGCCGAGCGTGACCGCATCGCGTTCGAGCTGCGCCGCGAGCTCGAGTGGATCCCGCTCAAGGCGATGCGCAAGGACCGGAGCCGCCGCTATGCGAGCGCGGAGGCGCTGGCGGCGGATGTGCGGCGGTATCTCGCGGGGGAGCCGCTCGAGGCGGCGCCCGAGAGCCGCGCCTACCTGCTGCGCAAGTTCGTGCGCCGCCACCGCGTGCAGGTGTCGGCGGCCGCGGTCGTGGCGCTCGCGCTCGTCGGCGGACTGGCCGCGACGCTCTGGCAGGCCAACGTTGCCGCGCGCGAGCGCGATCTCGCGCAGCTGGAGCGCCTTCGTGCTGACGAGCGGGCGCTGGCCGCCGAAAGGGCCGAGCTTGCCGCGAGAGAGGCGCAGACGGCCGAGCGCCGACGGGCCGACGAACTGAAGCAGGTGAGCGAGTTCCAGACCGCGATGCTCGACCAGATCA
>JBIKWD010000206.1:0-5505 GCA_044356505.1 Phycisphaerales bacterium | reverse complement strand
GGGACTCGATCACGAATCCGATGTCGTTCACCTCGTCGTTGTGCAGGATCACGTTCCACGGGGGAAGCGACTCTGTCGGCGTGCGGGGCGACGGCCTTTCGGTCGGCGCCGGACGGGTGGGGGTGTTGACGGAGGTTTCGCTCATCGGATGCGGTCTGGCGTAGGGCGCAGTATAGCCGAGGGGCTGCGGAAGTTCCCGCGAAGGGCCTGTCTTTGCGGCAAATCCCGCGACGGCGGCGCGTTGGTCCAGAATCCATCCGCCCGTCAGGGCTTTCGCCAATCGACGACCAGCTTGCCGAATTGCTCTCCCGCCTCGAGCCGGGCGAACGCCTCGCGCCCGGCGGAAGGGGCGAAGACCTCATCGATCGTCGGCTTGATCGCCCCCGAGCGGAAGAGCGACACGACCTCGCGGAACTCGCGCATGTCTCCCATGGTCGAGCCGACGATGCGGAGCTGGTTCCAGAAGATGCGCGTGAGGTCGGTCGTCGCGTCGGGACCGGTGGTCGCGCCGCAGGTGGCGTAGGTTCCGCCGCGCGCAAGGCTCTTGATGCAGGAGCCGTGGATCGACTTGCCGACGCTGTCGACGCAGAGATCGACGCCGCGGCGGGCCGACAGGCTTCGCACCTCGCGCGACCAGTCGGCGCCCGTGTCGAGCACCGCGTGGGTCGCGCCGAGCGCGCGGGCGCGGTCGAGCTTCGACTGATGACGGCTGGTGACGATCGTCTCGCAGCCGAAATGCCGCGCAATCGCAAGCGCCGCAAGCGCCACGCCGCCGCCGATGCCGGTGATGAGGACGACCATGCCCGCCCGCAGCCCCGCCTGCGTGACCATCATGCGCCATGCCGTCAGGTGGGTGAGGCCGAACGCGGCGGCCGCGACCGGGTCCGAGTCGCCGATCTCGAGCACGTTGCCGACGGGCGCGACGAACTTCTCGGCGAGGCAGCCGGGGCCGTGCTCGCCGATCATCACGATGTCGGCGGGTGTCGGGCGAAGGCCCGGACGTGCGGGATCGGGCTTGGAAACGGCCGCGTTCAGGAGCACACGCTGCCCGACCCATGCCGGGTCGACGCCCGCGCCGGCCGCCTCGACCACCCCGGCGCCGTCGGAGCCCGAGATGGCGGGGTATCGGATGTCGATCCCGGGAAGCCCGCGCCCGACCCAGAGGTCGAGGTGGTTGAGGGCGGCCGCCTCGGTGCGGACGAGCACCTCCCCGGGCCCGGCGACGGGGTCGGGAAAGTCGTCGACGAGGGCCACGTTGGGGAGGACAGGCGAACCTTGCCGCTGGATCGTGAGGGCACGCATGGGGCGCGAGTGTACGGAGTTGCAGCGCCTCGGGGCGTCGGTCGTATGATCGCGACCATGGCCTCGACCCTCGCCGCCCGTCCTGCATCCGTCCGTCGCCAGACCGCCCTTCGGGCCCTTGCGGTCGCGTTCCTCGCGACGGCGGCCTTCGCCCCGAAAGCGGTCGCGGCTGCCGAGCAGCAGGCTCCCGCGCAGCGCCCCGCGGCGGCGCCGGCGGGGCAGTCCAGCCCCGATCCGAAGAGCCCCGATCCGAAAAGCATCGAGATCCCCGGACCGATCAAGGCCGAGCCATCCGACGTGAACTTCGGCATCGTCGAGCCGGGGTCCACGGTCTCGGCGACCATCAAGATCATCAATCCGCTCGATCAGGACGTGACGATCAGCGCCGCGAAGCCAAGCTGCACCTGCACCACGGTGGACATGGTCGGCAAGGTGATCCCCGCGCGCGGCTCGATCGAGATCCCGATGTCGATGAAGACGGCCCACACGCCCGGTACCAAGACCGCCGTCGTCAACATGGCCTTCAAGGGAATCACGCAGGTGATGGTGCTCAAGATCCAGGCCGAGACAGCCTACGCGGTGCGTGCGACGCCGAACTTCATCGACGCGCTCGCGCCCGAGCGCATGACGGGGACCTTCGACCTGGTGTCCGCCGACGGCACGCCGTTCAGCGTCAAGACCGTCGATGGACGTCCCGCGGTGAACGCGGACGGCTCGCCGATGAAGCCCGCCGCCAAGCACACGCTGCGCTACGACTTCAGCGCTCCGAGCGCGCTGTGCCAGAAGTTCCTCGCGGTGCCGCCGTTCCTCGTCATCGAGACGGACCATCCCAAGTGCCCGATTCTCGACATGCGCGTCCGTCACGCCACGACGCGCATCACGCCGTCGTTCGGGTTCGGCGAGTTCCGCGCCAACTGCGGCGCGATCTCGCCGAAGGGCACAGCCGAGTTCGAGCTCGAGATCAAGCACATGGGCAAGGCGCGCATCGCCGCCGTGCAGAGCCTCGTGCCCACGTTCCAGACCCAGATCGTCTCCCAGAAGCCCGACGGCGACTCGGTCCTGGTGACCGTGCGCGTCGTCGACCTCGGGGCGCAGCCGGGGCCGTTCCTCTTCCCCTGCCGATTCTCGGGCAACGGTAAGACCTCGGATTTCTGGCTGTTCGGCACCATCCGCTGAGCCGGGAACCCGCCTTTTTGCGCACGCATGACGCACGGCGGTCGGTGTTTGGCCGATCGCGCGACTTCTTGATGCAGTGGCGAATCCGAGACATCAGGTCGGCGAATCGGGCGGCATGATCCTCCAGGCTCCATCCACCGATGTGATCCGCATCCGCAAGTACCCGAACCGCCGTCTGTACGACACCAGCCGTTCGACGCACCTGACGCATGACGAGGTTCTCGCGATCGTCCGTCGCGGCCTCCGGGTGCAGATTTCGGATAGCCGGACCGAAACCGACATCACGAACGAAGTGCTGCTCCAGATCCTGATCGCCCGCGATCCGGCTCTCGTCGCGGCGCTTCCCACGAACACGCTGCTCGCGATCGCCCGCTCGACGCCCGAGGGCGTCAGCGGCGCCGCCGCGAATCTCACGCCGGCCACCGATGCTGCCCGCGCCAGCGCGTCGACCCAATCGTCGAGCCTGACCGGCGCCCAGCGTTCGCGCTGACCGCTCAGTCTCCACCACCCGACGCAGCGCTCCGCAGGTGTTCTCCTTGCACCCGTGAGCGCTGCATCGCTTTTTGGCGGGCGTCATCGGTCCCTGAGGATTCCCGTGCGGCCGTGGATAGACTTCGCGGATGCACTTCGCCTGCCTGTTCGCCGCGACGCTTGCGCTCCAGACGAGTCCTCCGGCGCCGGTCACCGACCCCCGCGTCGACACGTCGAAGGTCACGACGCTGCCCGAGCCCACGCTGAGCACGGTCGCGAACGTCGTGCGCACGACGCCGCCGCAACCCGTGCACCGAATCGCGCCGCGCGCCGCCGATGTTCCCACGTCCGCAGCGACCTACGACAAGGCGCTCGCTGCCATGCAGCGCGGCCTTTCCTACCTCGCCAAGGTGCAGTCGCCGAACGGCACGTTCTTCGAGTCGAAGGAAGTCGCACCGACCGACATGGAGCCGCGCAAGCGCGCAGCGAGCGTCGCCGTGACCGCGATGGCGCTGAAGGCCTTCGTGCAGGCCGGCGAGCTCGCGCCCAAGGAATCGGGGGCGAAGGCGCGCGCCGCGATCGACCGCGTGCTCGGCGACGACGCGGCGCTCGCGCTCGTCACCAACGGCGGGATCGGCAACTACGTGATGAGCTGCATCGCGAGCGGGCTTGCGGCCGTCGGCGACGCCGATGCGCGCGCCGGCGCCGCGCGCGCGATCGCATGGCTGCGCGCGAACCAGTGGGACGACGGCGAAGGCCTCGGCGCCACGACCGACTGGTTCGGTGGCGCAGGCTACGGCAACGGCAAGCGCCCCGACCTTTCGAACACGCAGATGATGGTCGAGGCGATGCACGACGCGGGGGTCTCCCCCGACGACCCGGCGATGCAGCGCGCGCTCGCATTCGTGGCGCGCACCCAGAACCGCAAGGAGTCGAACCCCGCGGCCTGGGCGCAGGGCGGCTCGGGCGACGGCGGTTTCGTCTACTCGCCCGCGAACGGCGGCGAGAGCTTCGCAAGCGAGGACGCGGGCGAGGGCCGCTACGGCGAGAAGCTTGCGGTGAAGAGCCTGCGCAGCTACGGCTCGATGACCTACGCCGGCTACAAGAGCCTGCTCTACGCGGGGCTCTCCGCCGACGACCCGCGCGTCAAGGATGCGCTCGGCTGGATCGCGCGCAACTTCACGTTCGCCGAGAACCCCGGCCTCGGACAGCAGGGCTACTTCTACTACGTCCACGCGGTCTCGCGCGCCATGCATGCGTCGCGGCTCGATTCGCTCGCCGACGCGCAGGGCAAGGCGCGCGACTGGCGCGCGGAGCTCGTCGATGCGATCGTGGCGCGGCAGCGCGAGGACGGCTCGTGGAAGAACGGAACCCCGCGCTGGGAGGAGGCGAACGAGGAACTCGCGACGATCTACTGCGTGCTCGCGCTGCAGGAAGCGATCAAGCCGCACGTGACGATTGAATGACGGCGGCTTCCGCCTCGGGCTCGGGGACGAGCCGCAGGCTCCAGGCGGCGAGCATCGCCGTCACCGAGAGGAGCACCGCGCCGAGCGCCTGGTGGGCGGAGGTCGTGATCACCTCGTAGGCCGGAATCCGCGCGTCGACGCGGATGAGCACGACGACGAGCGCGCCGAGTCCGAGCGCGAACTGCAGACCGACCCCGTGGACGAGGCCCTTTCCGAGGATGCGGAGCGGCTTGAACGCCTTGCCGCGGCTCGACGCGGTCGCACCCGTCGCGACCGCGAGGACGACGACGACGAACGCGCCGATGACGTGGCCCCAGATCGGCCACGCGGGGTGGACGGCGGGATTGCCGTCTGCCGGCGGAATCTGCAGGTGGCGGTAGCTCGCGCCGAGGAAGAGCTGCACGAGCAGCACCGCGAGGAGCGCGAACGGCAGCACGCGCAGGCGCCCCGCGCCCACAAGGCTCGCCGCCGGCGCGGACGATTTCCATGCGTTGCTCGAGATGCATGCGATCGCGCAGGCGAGCGCAAGGACGATCTGGCCGAACATGCCGTGCACGATGGCGAGCACCGTGTTCGGCGTGAGCATCAGGGGATCGGTCTCGACCGTGATCGTTCCCGTGACGCGAAGGCCGCCAAAGAGCCCCTGGACGCAGACGAAGGCGAGGAACGCAGCCGCGAGGCCGCGCACCCAGCCGCGGGCGTCCTCGCGCCAGACGACGACGTTGAGGACGAGCGCGGTCGAGCCGACGAGCATGCCGAAGAGACGGTGCGCGTGCTCGTAGTAGATGCCGCCCTTCATCTCGCTGATCGGGTAGAGCAGCATGTTGTGGCCGAACGAGTTCGGCCAGTCCGGGACCGCGAGGCCGCTCTCGAGGCCGGTGACGAGCCCGCCGGTGACGAGGAGGATGAAGACGGTCGCAGCCGAGACGGCCGCGAACAGGCCTGCGGGCGACGGCAGCCGCATCGGCGACGCCTTCCGCGCGAGGAAACCGCCGAACGCGGCGAGCGCACCGCTCGCGACGAAGAGGCCGGCGACGTAGAGGACGGGCGCCAGAAGCGAGCCCTGCTGCTCGTCGCGTAGGAACGCGCC
>JBIKWD010000205.1:0-5526 GCA_044356505.1 Phycisphaerales bacterium | reverse complement strand
GACGTAGATGCCGGCGCCGGGGTTCGCCTCGAGGAATTCGGTGAGGAAGGCGGTGCGCGCGGCAAGCGGGTCGAACCCAGCGGGTTCGTTCTCGATCACGATCTGGGCGAGGGCGGTGCTGCCGAAGAGGGCTCCGGCGAGGACGGTTGCTGTGAGAGAGAGCGTTCTGAGCTGGACGGTTCGCATCTCGGGCCTTTCGGGGGGAATCAGACGGAAAGATGGCATCTGTCCCGTCGACGGGTCGACGGAGCCTTCGGATTATCCTGCAGTCATTCGTGATACAAGGGGTCTTGATCCAAGAACCTGTCGAAAACGTCGCATTACCGTCTCTTCCGCAGTTGCGACCACGCAAATGCACCTCGCGGCGCAACCCGCATCGGGGCGTGGATCACGCCCGATACCGTCGCGTATTGCAGGGCGCTTGAAAAACGGACGTCCACGGGGAGCGATCCCGGGTCTTCGACCGACGCGGACGCAGGACGGCCAGCTCACTGCCACGCGGACAGAAGGGCCGCGAGGTCCGCGGCGTTGGTGGTGCCGTCGCCGTTGATGTCGGTCGGGCCGCTCGAACCCCAGCCGTTGAGGAGGGCCGCGAGGTCGGCGGCGTCGACGGCCCCGTCGCCGTTGATGTCTGCGGATCCCCCGCAGGCCAGCTTGATCAGGCGGACCTCGTCGATCGCGGCCTCGACGATCGAGGCGGCGTTGATGTCTTCCGCGATGAAGCGGACCTTCATCTCCGCCGTCAACGGCAGGACCGATGCGAGCACGAACTCCTTCGCGAACCATCCGCCCGCGCACTCGGGGCCGCCCGGGCCGACGGTCTCGAGCGGAACCCATGTCGCGCCGTTGTCGTTCGAGACCTGGACGCGCAGGACGTCGTTGCCGGTGACGCCGCCGATCCGGTTCGAGTACCAGCGGTTGTAGCGCAGGATCGCGTTGCCGCCGAGACCGTTGAGGGTCGGCGACGTCAGCGTCACGAAACCGCCGTCGACATCGGCGAGCCCGATGACGGCGCCGGGCGCGGAGAAGCCCGTGTAGAAGCAGTTGACGCCCGGAGACGGCGTGGCGTCGTTCTCAGGCTGGACCTGCTGGCCGCCGCTCGATGTTCCGTTCGGATCGCCGCGCACCCACTGGCCCGTGATTGCCGTGTCGCCTGCGCTCGTGAGGCTCCAGCCGAGGTCGCTCTCGACCGTGTCGATGAAGGACGACCCCGAGCCCGCGGCGACCGTCGCCTCGTAGACCGAGGCCGGCGCGTTGAGCGGACTCGATCCGAGGCCTCCCGCCGCGCTCTGCGCGGTGAAGTAGTACTGCAGCTGCGCCCCGCACGGAGCCGCCGGAAGGACGGCGAGATACTGGTTCGCTGCGGTCTCGGTCATCGGGATCGCCGTGAACGCGCCGCTTGTTCCCACCCGGTAGCGGAGGGTGCCCGTGCCGGCGACCGGCGTCGACGCGAAGCCGGCGACGCCCACCGGGAAGCTCGTTCCGCCGCTCGGGTTCGAGAAGTCGGGGCGCCCGGCCGGGAAGGAGAACTCGAGCAGCTGCAGCGTCGGACCCGGCATCCCGTGCTCGCTGAAGCCCGCGTTGATCTGGGTGTAGTGCGGCGAGCCGTTGCCGAGATCGGCGTCGTTGTCGTCGAGCGTGAGGAAGTCGATCGTGATCGCCGGCGTGATCGAGGTGCCTGTATGCAGCAGCACGGAATCGACCGTCAGGTTCGTGATGATGTCGCGGTAGTTCGAGGGATTGCTCGCCGCGAGGTAGTTGCGCGTGCTCCAGACGCAGCCCGAGAAGAGCGTTCCGCAGGTGTGGATCGCGCTGCCGGCCGACGAGCAGTTGGTCGCCGAGTACTGGTTGGTGTTGTTCGCGTCGCGCAGAGGCGTCGCGCAGTCCTGGAAGCCGACCGCAAGCCGCGAGTCGTCGGTGACGAGGACTCCCATCGCGTCGCTGAAGCCTTCTCCGTACTCGCCTTGTCCCGAGCCCGCGCGGTTGACGATGTGGTGGCCGAACTCGTGGTGCACGATCGTGCTGAACGCCGTGTTGTTGCAGCCGCCGCCCGACGGGTAGAAGTTGATCGAGCTGCCGTCGTAGAACGCGTTGCAGGTGCCCGAGACCTGCACGTTGATCGGGAACCCCGTCTGCGTGGCGATGGTGGGGAAGGTGGGGTTGTACGCGAGGAGGAGGTCGCGGACGATGTTCGAGTGGAGGTATGCGTTGACCTCGGCGCGGACGTCCTGGGCCGTGTTCGCCGCGTTGTGGAGGAGGTCGACGCTTCCCGACGTCGCGTTGACGGAGACCGAACTCTCGGCGCCCGCTGCGTCGTTGACGTTGAAGAACTGTCCCGCCGTCGTGAGGTTCGAGGTCAGCGTGAGCGTCGCGCCCGTCGGGTTCGGGATCGTGACGACGCCCTGCGCGTTCGCGAAGTAGCTGGTGCCGCCGACCGTCACGCGCGCGTAGGGAAGCGCGGTCGGCGTCTCCTCGCCGCAGGTGTCCGCGCCGACGCCTTCCGTCGCGTTTCCGCGGACGGTCGCCGTGATGTCGTTGTGGAGGATCTGGTCCTCCTGGAAGAGGATCTGGTTCGTCGCGGCGTCGACGACGTAGAGCATGCGCTGCTTCGCGGTGCGGTCGAAGACGGCGGTGCCGGTGACGACGAACTTGTAGGCGAGGCGCGGCTCGGCGGCGGGGGCGTCGTCGTAGCCTGCCCAGATCACCTGCTCCTGCTCGCCGACGGTCGCGCCGGGGCCGAACTGGTTGAGCGCGCGGCGGGAGATCTTCCTGACGTCGATCCTGGAGGGCGGCACGGCCTTGCCCGTGAAGCCGGCGGCGAAGGCGTTGACGTCGCGGAGGCCGTTCGAGACGAGGACGAGCGGGTACCCCGGCTCGTTGCGGACGAGGAGGCGGACGTCGCCGCGGAAGACGGGGATGCCGTTGACGTGCTGGGTGTATCCGACGAGCGAGAAGCGGTGGCTCTCGTCGGCGGGGTTGTAGCCGAGGCTGAGGACGTGGGCGCCGTCGCCGTTCGGTCCGACGGGCATGAGCTGGGAGAGGTCGCTCGAGAGGACGCCTGCGTGCCTGGCGAGGAAGCGCTCTGCGCTGTCGACGGGGTTCGCTCCGTGCGAGAAGGCGGCGCCGTAGACGCGGCTGACGCGTCCGCCGCGCTCGGGCTCGTCGACGTAGATGCCGGCGCGGGGGTTCGCCTCAAGAAATGCTGCGCGCGCGGCAAGGGCGCTCGAAACCGACCCGGGCACTTCGGGGACGACTTCGCCGAACTGGGCTTGCGCCCCCTGAAGGAGCGACGCTGCTGCGAGGACGAATGCGGCCAGCGAGGGACGCGAAAGCGCGGTGTGACGCATGGGGATCTCTTGAAGGAATGCCGGACCATGACCCCGACGAAGGCTCGGGGTCCGCGTCGAAGATACGGTCAAATCCCGACGCTCGATCCGATCGGTCCGATTTTCCATCGAGAACGACAAGGATTTTCACCCGCTCGGGCGAACCGTCAGTCCCAGTTCGCGAGCAGGATCGCGAGGTCGAACGCGTTGGTGGTCCCGTCCCCGTTCAGGTCGGACGGTCCAGCCGCACCCCACCCTCCGAGGAGGATCGCCATGTCGGCCGCGTTCGTCACGCCATCGCCGTCGAGGTCCCACGGATCGTTGCAGACGAGCGAGGTGAAGCGGACCTCGTCGACGCCCGCCTCGACCACCGAGGCGTCGCCGATGTCCTCGGCGATGAAGCGGATGCGCATGGTGGTGGTCGGCGTCAGGAAGTCGGCGATGCGGAACTCGCGGTAGATCCAGCCTCCGGAACACTCCGGCCCGCCGGGCCCGACGGTCTCGAGCGGCACCCACGTGAAGCCGCTGTTGTTCGAGATCTCGACCTTGAACAGATCCATGTTCGGCGCCGTCCCGGCCGCGTTCGAGTACCAGCGGTAGTAGCTGACGCGCGACTCGGGCGACGCCGCGCTGATCACGGACGAGGTCAGCGTGGTGCGGCCGCCATCGACGTCGGCCGCCCCGACGGCGCCACCGACGATGCCCTGCCCGGTGACGAAGCACTTGGTTCCCGGAGCGGGCGACGCATCATCCTCGGGTGCGGCAGGCACCCCGTTCGAGCCTGAGGTGCCCACGGGGTCGACCCGTACCCACTTGCCCGCGGTCGCGGTGTCGTCTCCCGAACTCAGGAACCAGCCCATGTTGTTCTCGGCGTCGTCGTGGAACGCGGTCTGGAAGCCAGTCGCCACCTGTGCGGTGTAGAGCGATGCGGGGGCGTTCGACGGGCTCGTGTTCACGACGCCGCCGGAGCTGAGCGCGCTGATGTAGTAGGAGAGCATGGCGCCGCACGCGGTCGGCGGCAGCGTGGCGAGGTACTGGTTGGGCTCGGTCTCGACGAGCGGAACGGTGCTGAACGGGCCGCTCGGGGTCGTTCGGTAGTGGAGAAGGCCGGAACCCGAGCCGGGCGCCGCGGATTGCGCGCTGACGACCACGGGGAAGGACGCACCGACGACCGGGCCGGTGATGGTGGGCCGCCCCGACGGGAAGCTGATGACGAGGGTCTGCGGCGCGGCCATGCCGTGCTCGGCGAACGCGCCGTAGATCGCGCCGGAGTTGGGCGTGCCGTTGTTGCTGTTCGCGTCGTTGTCGTCGAGGGTCAGGAAGTCGATCGTGATCGCGGGCGTGATCGACGTGCCCGTGTGCAGAAGCACGGAGTCGAGCACCAGGTTCGAGAGCACCTGCCGGTAGTCGGTCGGGCGCGACTGGAGCAGACGGTTCCGAAGGCTCCAGACGCACCCCGAGAAGAGGCGTCCGCACGAGTGCACGGAGGTCCCGCAGCTCGAGCAGGCCGTCGCCGAGTACTGGCAGTCGTTGTCCGCGTCGCGCAGCGGCGACGCGCAGCTCTGGAACCCGACCGCGAGCCGCGAGTCGTCGGTGATGACCACTGCGACGGCGTCGCTGAAACCTTCCCCGTACGCGCCCTGGCCGGAGCCCGCGCGGTTCACGATGTGGTGGCCGTACTCGTGGTGCACGATCGTGCTGAACGCGGTGTTGTTGCAGCCGCCGCCCGAAGGGTAGAAGTTGATCGAGCTGCCGTCGTAGAACGCGTTGCAGGTGCCCGAGACCATCACGTTGATCGGGAAGGCGGTCTGGCTGGCGATGGTGGGAAACGTGGGGTTGTAGGCGAGGAGGTAGTCGCGCGCGATGTTGGCGTGCAGATACGCGTTGACCTCGGCTCGGACGTCCTGCGCGGCGTTCGCGGCGTTGTGGAGGAGGTCGACGCTCCCGCCCGTCGCGTTGACGGAGACCGTGCTTTCGCCGCCCGCCGCGTCGTTGACGTTGAAGAACTGGCCGGCCGTCGAAAGGCTCGAGGTCAGCGTGAGGCTCGCGCCCGATGCGTTCGGGATCGTCACCACGCCCTGCGCGTTCGCGAAGTAGGTGTTGGCGCCGACGGTGACGCGCGCGTACGGAAGCGCTGTCGCCGCCTCGGGGTTGCACGCGTCCGCTGCGTTGCCCTGCGTGGCGACGCCGCGGACGGTCG
>JBIKWD010000034.1:0-19510 GCA_044356505.1 Phycisphaerales bacterium | reverse complement strand
GCGAGGCTCGACACGTTGACGATGCGGCCGTGCCCGCGCTTCCCCATCGCGGGCGCGAGGCGATGCGTGAGCTCGAGCCACGAGTCGACCATCACGCGGAGGAAGCGCGCGTGCGTCTCCCATGGCGCGTTGAGGAAGCGCTCGCGGATCCCGTAGCCCGCGTTGTTCACGAGGTAGTCGACCTCGATGCCGGCCGCGTGCACGGCGTCGACGATCTGCTTCGGCGCTTCGGAATCGGCGAGATCCGCGGCGACGACGAAGGTGTTGGCTCCGTGCGCCGTGCGGACTTCCTGCGCGAGCGCCTCGAGCCGATCGGTGCGGCGCGCGGTCAGCACGAGGTCGTGGCCGCGCGCGGCCAGCGCCAGCGCGAACGCGCGTCCGATGCCCGCCGATGCACCGGTGACGAGCGCGTACGGCCGGGGACCGGAGTCACGGGCGATTGCCGGCGTCGCCATTCAGAACCGCCAGCTCGCGAAGACTCCGAGGAACGGATTCGGCTCGACGTCGACGCTCGCGATCTCGTTGCCCGCCGCGTCGTCGAGCTGCATCTCGCTCGCGAGCTGGATGCCTGCGACGAGATCGACGCGGGCGCCGCACTTCGCGCGCACGGTGGCGCGCAGCCAGATCGGCAGGCCCTCGTCGGTGCCGACGCCGCCAGCGCGCGCGGGCGAGCCGTCGTCGTCGAGGCGGAAGCGGCGGTAGGTGTAGCGTCCGCCAAGCGCGAGTTCGTACTCGTCGCTCAGAACCCAGATCGCCTCGAGGCCGGCGCCGCCGGGGTAGGCCTCGGGTCCCGCCATGTTCGTCAGGCGGAACTCCTTGCATGGCTTCCAGTCGATGATGATCTGTGGGATGACAAGCACGTCCTCCTCGATGCGTGTCGCGGCGAGCACGCCCGCGCCGAGGACGAAGTCCTTCGAGAACGCGTACGAGGCGGCGACCACGCCGCCGAAGGTGGCGCTGTCCCACGCGTCGGCGTCGTTCTCGCCCGCAAAGCCGACGATGAGCGAGGTGTTGAGCCGCCAGTTGTCGCCGAGCTTGAACATCGCGCTCGGGACGAGGTTGACCGACTGCACGGCGCCCCACGGCCGCCCGCCCGCAGCCGCCGCCAGCGTTCCGCCCGACTGGAACGAGTACCACGATCCTTCCCAGCCGATGGAGAAGCCCCATTCGTACTCGTCATTGGGCGCACCCTTGACGGAGACGGCGCCGAAGCCGCGGTTGACGGCGACGCCGCCGCCACCGGTGTCGAAGTCGGTGTCGAAGAAGTGCGCGTAGCCGCCGGCGACCATGAACCTGAGATCGCCCTTCGCGGCTTCGGCCGACTGGGCGGCCGCTCCGCCTGGCACGGCTTCCGTGGCCGCGGTGGTCTGAGCGAAGGTCGTCGCCGAGAGGGCGAACACGGTCGATGCTGCGAGGGTCTTCATGTCGGTTGCTTCGGTGGGGAGCGGTCGGTCTCTCAGCGCGCGTCGAGCACGAGCGTGTCGACGATGTTCTCCACGATCTCGTCGGTGGTGCGGCCTTCCGCCTCCGCCTCGAAGTTGAGGAGGATGCGGTGGCGAAGCGCGGGCAGCGCGACCGACTTGATGTCGTCGAACGCGACGGCCGTGCGGCCGGCGAGGAGCGCCTTCACCTTCGCGCCGAGGATCAGCGTCTGTGCGGCGCGCGGGCTCGCGCCGAAGCGGAGGAACTGGTTCGCCATCGGCGTCGCGAACTGGCCGCCCGGATGCGTGGCGAGCACCATGCGCACCGCGTAGTCCTGGACGTGCGGCGCAACGCCGACGCTGCGCACGAGCTTCTGCGCGGCGATGATGCCCTGCGCGTCGAGCACGCGCTCGATCTTCGGAGAGTCGCCCGTCGTGGTGCGGTCGAGGATCGTCGAGAGTTCCTCGCGCGTCGAATAGCCGACGACCAGCTTGAAGAAGAAGCGGTCGAGCTGCGCCTCGGGCAGGGGATAGGTTCCCTCCTGCTCGATCGGGTTCTGCGTCGCCATCACGAAGAACGGCTTCTCGAGCTCGTACGAGTTGCCGCCGACGGTGACGCTGCGCTCCTGCATCGCCTCGAGCATCGACGACTGCGTCTTCGGCGTCGCGCGGTTGATCTCGTCCGCGAGCACGATCTGCGCGAAGATCGGTCCCTTGCGGAACTGGAAGTCGCGGCCGTTCTCGGTCTCGACGACGATCGTCGTGCCCGTCACGTCGGCGGGCATCAGGTCGGGCGTGAACTGGATGCGGCTGAACTTGAGGTGCAGCGCCTGCGACAGCGAGCGGATGAGGAGCGTCTTGCCGAGGCCGGGGACGCCCTCGAGCAGGCAGTGGCCGCCCGCGAAGAGGCAGACGAGGACGCCGTCGACGATGTCCCTGTGGCCGACGACGGCCTTCGCGATCTCCGCGCGCGTGCGCTCGAAGGTGTCGCGGAAGGCAAGGGCCTGCGGATCCGAACCGGTGGACGGCATGGTCGTCATGGATGCATCGTAATGGCGATGGCGGGGCGCGGTGCGCACGGCTACGCTCCGTCGCGTGAAACGCTTCCTTCGACTTGCGCTCGTCTCGATCGCGGTCCTCGCCGCCGCAAGCGCGGCCGCCGCCATCTGGCTATGGAACGATCCGGCGCGCGCATTCAACCTGGCGATGACGGCCGGCCACGCGCGCGCCGGCGTCGCGCAGCGCTTCGTCGAGATCGACGGCGTCCGCTGGCGCGCGCTCGACACCCATCCGCCGGCCACGCCTTCCGCCGCCGCCGCTCCGGCGCGCAACTGCCTCGTCCTGCATGGCCTCGGAACGACCGCGGAGGCGATGATGGAGGTCGCGCGCCTGCTCGAGGGGTCGCATCGCGTTGTGATTCCCGATCTCCCGGGATTCGGTGAACACGCGATGCACGGCGACATGCCGCACGACTGGCGCTTCTACGTCGAGGCGATCGAGCGCTTCCGCGTGCACGAGGGGCTCGGGCAGGTCGACGTGGTCGGCACCTCGATGGGCGGCGCGTTCGCGGCGGCGTACGCGGCGACCTACCCCGAGTCGGTGCGGCGCATCGTGCTACTTTCGCCTGCGGGCGTGGTTGCGCCGAAGCAGAACGACTTCATGGCGCGCGTGGCGGCGGGCGAACTGCCGCTCGATATCAAGGACGACGCGAGTTTCGGCGAGGTGCTGCGGCTGAACTTTCCGAATCCGCCGCCGATCCCCGCGCCCGTGCGCGAGGAGTTCGTGTCGCGCGCGGTGGCGCGCCGCGCCGCGTTCCTGCGGATCATCGAGGACTTGCGGCCGTTTCTCGTACGCGGCGTCGAGCCGATGATGCCGTCGGTCAAGGCTCCTGCGCTCGTCCTCTACGGCTCGCTCGACCAGCTGACGGACGCTTCGATGATCGAGGTCTGGCGGAAGGGGCTCCCGTCGATGGACGGCGAGGTGTACGAGGACGCGGGACACGTGCTGCTCTACGACAGGCCGGAGGAAGTCGGCCGCCGCATGCGTGATTTTCTGGGGCGCGAATAGGGAGACGCGGCGGGGGCGGGGACTGGAGTTGCCTCAACCCGTGCTGCCCCAACCCGTGCCGCTTGACTACCTCTTGGTACCCCCTCGTACCCGGCAACACCGCGGCACCGAGGCGTGTGGTGCAAAGCGCCGTGTCTTCACGGGAAAGGCGTGGATCACCAGGCGGTGCCAGGCACGTACCCGCTTGCACCCGCTTGCACCCGCTCGTACCCGCTAGGTACCCGGCACGAGTTTTCCCTCCAGTTTCCCCGGTTTCCCCAGTTCCCGCGCCAGCCGTTCGACCGACAGCGGGCTCGATCCCTCCGCCTTGTTGTTCACGATCACCCAGACCCCGAGCCCCGCCCGCAGCGCCCCCGACGCCAGCCTTGCCAGCGCGTCGCGGCTCGCGTCATCGGGCTCCACCAGCTTGTCGAACGGCGCGTACAGGTCCTTCGCCTCGCCGTACGCGTGGTTGCCGCGCAGCATCCACCGCATCACGAGCGGCAGCGACGGATCGAGCGCCAGCTCCCGCGACTGCGTCTCGACGTCCGGCATCGTCGGATGCACCGTGAGGCAAGGCGCAACCCCATGCTCGGCGAGCAGCTCCCCGAGCCGCGGCGCGTAGTCGGGCGACACGAGCGTCCGGTTGCGCAGCTCGACCGCATAGAGCGGCCCCTTCGGCAGCGCGCCGAGGAAGTTCGACAGCTGCGCCAGGAACCCGCGGTGCGCGCGTCCGCCGCCGAGATGCATCGGCGGGAACTGGAAGAGAAGCGGCCCGGCCTTGTCGCCGAGCCCCTCGACCGCCGGCCGCACGCATTCGACCTCGGCGACGCGCGGATCGAGAAACGCATCCGCAGCCGCCCCCGCGCCGCCCGCCGGTCCGCGCACGTCGCGCTCCACCACGCCGCGCCACATCTTCACGAGAAAGCGAAACCCGGCCGGCACCTGCGCCGCCAGCCGCTCGAACTCCGCCCGCGGCGCCGGGCGGTAGAACGTCTTGTCGACGCCGACCGAGCGGAAGAGCGGATGCCGCGCATAGGCGGCAAGCCCCTCGCGGGCGAGCGCCGTCTCGCCCGCCTCGCGGTCGTACACGAGGCCCGCCCATCCGGGGAAGCTCCAACTCGAGGTGCCCAGCCAGAGGTTCTCAGGCAGCCGCGCCGCAAGTGCCTTGGTCTCGGCCGAAGGTTCGGCCGCAGCGACAGGACCGCTCTCTCTCGTCCGCCGCGCATCCGCGTGTTCGCGCGCTCGAAGCGGGTCGCCCTCGCCGAGCGACGCGAAGAGGGATGGGGTCGGATCGGCGTCCTCGGGCATCCTCCGATTGTCGCACTCTCACCCGTCTTCGCGGCGCCGCTGCGGCCGGCTTCCAGGTGTGCCGTGGAAATCACGTCGATTCCCGCGCCTTTCCTGACAGGACGCGCGCCGCTTTCACGCCTTTGCTTCCGAGGCGGCGACCCCGTCGCCTCGCCAACGCGCCACGCACGACCGCGCGGGCAGGCTCCCCGAGCCTGTCCGCGCGGTCACTTTGTCGAGCCCATGCCCGCGCACGCGGCCGACCGCGATTGCCACGCAAGTCTCTGTCATACATGCACTTGCGATTCCAGTAACTTCGCCCGCCCCTCGACCTTCGTCCCTCGTTGTGGACAAACCGATCCGACTTGCGCCTTTCTTTCCGCGCCGCTGACAGGAACGGTGTGGGGATTCCGCAAAGGAACAGTGTGGGCGGGTGGACAAAGACGGAACGTGCTCCATGACGCAGCAAGACCCAGATTTCAACCCCTCGCTTCGGGCGCCGATCGGTTCCGCGCGCCTCGAGTGGATCCAGCTGTGGGCCGGGGTCGACTGCGAGACCGAGTGGTTCGAGATCAGCGAGACCGGGGTATCGTCGGACTCCGCATCCGGCGCGCGGTTCGCCGCCGTGCCTGCGCTCCTGAGCGCGGAGGCGACGTCGGAGGAGGTCCGGGTTCGCGCCGTGATCCGCGTCGACGACCACCGTGGCTGTCGCCTGAACCTCCGCGGCGTCCTTTCCTCGGGAAGCCAGGTTCTGGTGCGCGACGCATTCGGCTGCGACATCCTCCAGGCCGTCGAAGGGACCCCGAGCCTGGTCTTCGACCTCGGCGTCGGGCGGTTCTCCGTCGACGCGGTCCTGATCCCCAAGTCGTCCCTGAGCGCGGAACTCCTGCGCTCCGCCGCGCGCCGCTCTCGCGCCCGCAGCCGCTCGGCGGGTTGACCGTACCGCACCTCCGCAAGCCAAAGGCGAAACCGCCCCGCGCATCGCGGGGCGGCTTCAGCTTCAGGACTCTGACTTCAGACTGCCGGATGCGGACGCGCCTCACGCGCCCGGCTTGACGCTCGACCGTGTCAGCGCACGTCGCAGCGCAGCCACGAAGGCGCGCATGTCGCGCTGGCGCCCGACCGGCTTCTTCGCAAGCGCCTTCATGATCACGCGGGCGAGTTCGGGAGACGCGCCGCCGGCCTCGACCGGCCTCGTCATCGGCGAGGGCTTCGTGCTCACGATCGCCGAGATCGTCTCCGCAAGCGTGAGGCCGTCGAGGTCGAACGGAGGCCGCCCCTCGATGAGCTCGTAGAGGAGCGTCGCGAACTGGTAGACATCGGTGCGGCCGTCGACCTCGCTCGGGCGACCCGCGGCCTGCTCCGGGCTCATGTACGTGAGCGTGCCGACCATCTCGCCGGTGAGCGTGTGATGATGGATGCTCACCGCGCCGCCGACCGAGACGCGCGCCGCGCCGAAGTCGAGGAGCCGCGCGCGGCCGTCGTCGCCGACGAGGATGTTCGACGGCTTGAGGTCGCGGTGCACGACTCCACGTCCGTGCGCAAGCGACAGCGCCTCGGCTACGGGAAGCATGATCTCGACGACGCCGCGCGCGTCGAGCATGTTGATCTCGACGTGGTTGCGGATGTCGAGCCCGTCGATGAACTCCATGACGAGGTACGCGTAGCGGTCCTCGAGCGTGCCTGCGGAGCGCAGACGGACGAGCGCGGGATGGACGATCGAACTCAGGATGCGCCACTCGCGCCGCACGCGGTCGACGCCGCCCTGGCCGAGACCGCGCAGATCGACGATCTTGATCGCGACGAGCGATCCCGAGGCGTTGTCGCGGCACAGCTCGACGCGGCCCGAGCCGCCCACGCCGAGCTCGCGCACGCGCGAATAGCCCGACGGCAGCGGATAGCGCCGGCGTTCGGAACGATCGACGTCGTCGTTGCGCTCGACCAGCGGGCCCATGGTGAACGACGCGCCTTCATCGAGGTCCGCCGCGAGCAGCGACTCGACGAACGAAAGCAGCGTCTCGTCGCCGTTGCAGGCGTCGCGGACGAACTCGTCCCGCTCGTCGCCCTCGAGCTCGATGGCGCACTGGAACACGGCGCGGGCGCGGCGGATCGTGGAGGGCGAAGCGTTCATGGCGCGGCCTCCACGTCGCTGAAGGCGGCCGATCCGTCCTGCGAGAGCTGTCCGGCGAGGAACGCGCGGCCGAAACGCCAGTCCCGCGAGACGGTCGAGAGCGAGAGCTCGAGCGCCTCCGCGGTCTCCTCGATCGAGAGTCCGCCGAAGATGCGCGCCTCGACGACCTTCGAGGCGCGGGCATCCGCCTCCTCGAGCGCCCTGAGCGCGTCATCGATCTCGAGGAGATCGACGCCGACCTTCGGGTCGACCGCGAGGTCGGCGATCATGTCCGATCCGACCTTCGTCCCGCTGCCGCGCTTCTTCGAGCGGCGGCGACGGGCGTGGTCGACGAGGATCGAGCGCATCGCCGTGGCGGCGTACGCGAGAAGGTGCGATTCGCTCTGGAACTCGCTGCCCTGCCTGTCGGCGATGCGCAGGAACGCCTCGCTCACGACGGCCGTGGGCTGCAGGGTGTGCGAGGCGCGCTCCCGGCTCATCATGGCCGAGGCAAGCGCCCGCAACTGCGGGTAGATGGCGCTGAAACCGCTGTACACCGCCTGCATCTTGGGGTGAGATGCAAAGACGGCCTCGCGGTCGAGGCTCTCTTTCTGCGAAGACATGAGCACACCAGGGACTGTGGTTCGACCGGCTTCAGGACCGATGGGCACCACGCGTGACCAGCGAGACTGAAGGAGGGGGAGGGAACAATCGAACCAACTGCACCATGCCCCCGACTCGCGGGCGAGGCAAGCGGGAAGTTCGAATACCGAGGAAGTTTCCCGAACCGAAGGCCTCCGCGCGAGGCGGCGACGCGGAACCGTGCCCGCCGGGGAGCGATAAGCGCCGTGTTCTCATGGGCTTGCAAGCGAAGACGGCCACGCGTGCGCGCGGCCGTCTCGTAGGGCCATCTGGTGCGGCCATCCGATTCCGTAGACGCAGGCCTCGGTCACTCGACCGGCTTGGGCCGGGCGCCGCCCTGGGGCACGGGCAGCTTGTCGAGGACCTTGTCGATCAGCCCGTATGACAGCATCTCCTGCGCGGTGAGCCAGTTGTTGCGGTCGCAGTCCTCCGAGATCTTCCCGACCGGCTGCCCGGTGGCCTTCGAGTAGATCGCGTACAGCTGGTCGCGCATGCGCAGGATGTGGCGCGCCTCGATCTCGAGGTCGGTCGCCTGTCCCTCGAGCACGCCGCCGATGAGCGGCTGGTGCATGAGGTTCTCGGAGTTCGGCAGCGCATAGCGCTTGCCCTTGGCGCCCGAGCACGCGATCACCGACCCCATGCTCGCCGCGCAGCCGACGATGTAGGTCGAGACGTCGCAGTTGATGAAGTTCATCGTGTCGACGATGCCGAGCCCCGCCGTCACGCTTCCGCCCGGGCTGTTGACGTAGAGCGAGATGTCCTTCTCGGGGTCCTCGCTCGCGAGGAACAGAAGCTGCGCCACGATCAGGTTCGCCATCTGGTCGTTGACGGGGCCGCCGAGGAAGATGATGCGGTCGGTGAGGAGGCGCGAGTAGATGTCGTAGGCGCGCTCGCCGCGACCGGTCTTCTCGATGACGATGGGGATCAGGGTCATGTGTGTCGTCTCGGTGCTCGTCTCGGGTGCTTGGTCAGGGTTCGGGCGCGGTCACTTCTTCGACTTGTCGGGGAATGCTGCGACCTCGTCGACGAGACCGTACGCCTTCGCCTCGTCGGCGCTGAAGAACTTGTCGCGCTCGACGTCCTTGGCGATCCGCTCGAGCGGCTGGCCCGTGTGGCGCGCGAGGATCTCGTTGAGCGTTCGCTTCATCTTCGAGATGTGCTCGGCCTGGATCTGGATGTCGGTGGTCTGGCCGGTCACGCCGCCGAGCGGCTGGTGGATCATCACCTTCGCGTGCGGCAGGATCGTGCGCTTGGTGGGGTGCCCGGCCGCGAGCAGCACGGCGCCGCCCGAGTAGGCGCGTCCGATGCAGAAGGTCGCGACGTCGGAGGTGATGAACTGCATCGTGTCGTAGACGGCGAGGGTGTCGTCCACCGATCCGCCCGGCGAATTGATGTAGAAGTTGATGTCCTGGCCCTTCTTCTGGTTCTCGAGGTAGAGCATCTGCATCATCACGCGCGCGGCCGACGAGTAGTTGATCTCGCCGATCAGGAAGACGACGCGGTTCTCGAGCAGGAGCTCGTCGATCGTCATCTCGCGCGTGCGCTGGTAGGACGTTGCGTTGAGCACCTCATGGCGCTTCTCGGGCGGAAGCGAGGCGATGATGTGCGGCAGATGCGCTTCGAGGATGGAAGTCATGCGCTGGGCCTATCTGGGGTCGGGTGTCTGGGTCAAACTGACGCGCCGCGTCCGCCGTTCGCCGGCACGCACTTGCAGGTGCGGGGTCCGGAAGGACGGCGGGATCGTAACGATGAAGGCTTGATCGGCAAGCCGACGCGGAAACTTCGCAATCGTTTCGCAAGATTGCCGCGCCGCGCGGAAGACGTCGGCGCGACGAGGCGGCGCGACGCGCAGGGCCTACGCGAATCTCCATCGGAACTCCGCCGGATCGATGCCGCGGGGCGCGCGGGTCTCGCCGGGGTCGCCGCCTTCGCCCGAGGCCGGAAGATGGATCGCGAAGGTCGTGCCCGTCTTCGCGGTGGCGGCAAGTTCGAGCCTGCCCCCGTGGCGCTCGGCGATCTTGCGCGCGACGGCAAGCCCGAGCCCTGTTCCACGCTGGCCTTTCGAACTGACGAATGGCTCGAAGAGGCGCGCCTTCACGGCGTCGGGAACGCCGCCGCCGTTGTCGGAGACGCTCAGCGCGACCTCGTCGCGCGACGCGTCGTAGCGCGAGCGAAGGACGACCATGCCGACGCGTTCGGGCGCCGCCTCGATGGCGTTGATGACGAGGTTCGTCAGCGCCTGATGGATCGCCGGCGCATCGAGCGACGCAGGCGGCAGCGCCTCGTCGAGCTCGAGGAGCACGCCCACGCGGCGGCGCCCCGCGGCGGGAGCGAGCAGTTCGCGCACTTCGCGCATGATCGCGTTCGCATCGGTCGGTTCCGGTTCGAGCGGCCGCTCCTTCGCCCACGCGAGCATGTTGAGCGCGAGCGCGTGGATACGGTCGAGGTTGCGCTGGAGCACGGGCCAGCCCTCCTGCGCGCGGGGAAGATCGCCGCGCGAGAGCGCGAGTTCCACGGCGTCCGCGCCGAACCGCATGCCCTGCAGCATGTTCTTGATCGAGTGGCTGAGCGCCGCGACCGTCTCGCCGATCAGGGCGAGCCGCTCCTGCGACCCGTGCTGCGGCCGTTGCCCGCGCGCCGCGAGCGCAAGGGTGGCGATGCGCGCGACGCGCTCCATCGCAGCGATCTCGGCCGGGCCGAACGCGCCGCCCGAGCGGCGGAGGACGAGCGCCCCGCGCAGCGAACCGGCCGATCCGAACGGTGCGACGAGCGTCTGCTGCGCGTCGTTGCGATCGCCTCCCGAGGCGAGGATCTCGCCCGCGTCGATCGCGCGGCGCACGATGGCGAGCGGTGCGCGCATGGGCGCGTCGAGGCCTGACGGCGCGACGAACGACTCGAGCCGCGCGTCGGTCGCGCGCAACGCGAGCGCTTCGCAGCCAAGCTGCGCCGCGACGGCGCGGGCGCACTCCGCGAGGAACGCGTCGGCGTCGGTCGGCTCGGTCGCACGGTCGAGGACGGAGAGCGCAAGCAGCGCTTCGCCGTCGCGGGGCGCGTCCGCTGCGCCTGTCGACTCTCCCGCGAGCACCGTCACCTCGTCCGCCCGCGCACCGTCGTCGACGGGCGCGGCGCCCGAGTCGCCTTCGCGCACGAGGAGGAAGTCGCTGTCGCCGCAGCGGATGCGGTCGCCGGCGGCGATGCGCACCGAACCGCTGATGCGCGCGCCGTTCACGAACGTCCCGTAGCGGCTGCCGAGGTCGCGAACGAGCCACGCGCCCTGGTCGGGCGTCAGTTCCGCGTGTCGGCGGCTGATCGTCGGGTCGGTGAGGTCGAGCGCCTCTGTCGAGCGCCCGACGAGCTGCGGCTCCCGCTCGGGAAGCGGGAAGGCGCGGCCCCGGTCGGGGCCTCTCACGACGACAAGCGCGAGCATCCGTCCATCGTACGGCAGCGCCCTCTACCATGCGCCCATGGCCGAGCCACTTCAGCCCTCGATGCGCATCGTGATCCTGCACGGCAAGGACGCGTTCACGTCGCACGAGCGGTTGCGGCGCTTCCACCAGGCGCTTGTCGCCGCGCACGGGGAGGTGTCGCGGTTCGATTTCGACGGCGGGACGGCCAAGCTCGTCGATGTGCTCGATGAACTGCGCACCTTCGGGCTCCTCGCCACGCACAAGCTGATCGTGGTCGACAAGGCGGACCAGTTCGTGGCCGGCGAAGAGACGCGCCGGGCGCTCGAGCGCTACGCCGAGAGCCCGATGCAGGAGGCGACGCTCGTCCTGCGTTCGGAGGCGTGGCGGCCGGGCAACCTCGACAAGCTGGTCGCCAAGGTGGGAGCGGTCCTCAAGTGCGAGCCGCCCGACGCGGCGACCGCCGTCGCGTGGTGTGCGAAGCGTGCAGAGAAGGAGCACGCCGTCGCCGTCGACGACGCCGCCGTCGAGGCGCTGGTCGAGCGCGTCGGCACCGATCTTGCCCGTCTCGACACCGAACTCGCGAAGTTCGCCGCCTACCTCGCGAGCGAACCCGAGGGCAAGCGCCGCGTCACCCGCGCCCTCGTCACCGCCCTCACCGGCCAGAGCCGCGAGGAGGCCGCGTGGGAAGTCCAGGAAGCCGTCCTCAGCGGGCGGGCATCGACGGCGGTGCGCAAGGTGCGCGAGCTCGTCGAGGTCTCGCAGGCGCCGGAGCAGCTGATCCTCTGGTCGCTCGTCGACCTCTCGCGCAAACTGCACGACGTCGCGCGGCTCCTCGCGGAGGGCGCCGCAGAGCAGGCCGTCTCCCGCCAGGTCAAGCTGTGGGGACCCTCCGCAGCGCCGACGCTGCGTGCCGCGCGCGCCCTCGGGCCACGTCAGGCAGCGAGGCTCTTCGACGAGGCGGTCGATCTCGACCGACGGTCGAAGAGCGGACTCGCGGGCGAGCTGCCCCGCACGCTCGAAGCCTTCGTCTCTGGGTTCAGCGCCGCCGTCGCGGGTCGGAGTCCGCGCACGCCGTCGGCGGGAAGCCGCTGAGCGCGCCGCCAGGCTTTACCTGAAAGTTGCGGTTTTCGGACGCGTCAAGCCGATCCTCCAACCACGGCCGCATCGTGGGAAAGGGTTCGGTTCCGACTCGGGTTGTCAATCGCCGTTGTTCGAGTCGCCGACGCGCCGCGAGGAGCGGCCCGCCACGGTGTCGAGTTCGCGGTCGTGAGCACACGGCGTCAGATCGCACGCAGCGGCGCAAGGAAGCGCCTGAACCTCAGAGGAGCATCGCAGTGCAGGACAGCACCAGCCCCCAGAAGAACCCCCGTTCCTCCTCGCTCGACCTCCCTGCGCAGCAGCCGATCGGACCGCATTCGTTCTCGCCGGTCTTCACGGTGACCGCCCGCACGCCGCTGCTCCTGCTCGGCGCGTTCTCGATGGCGGCGATGGGCTGCTCCTTCGGTTCGTCGACGCGCGACGCCGACGGCTCGGTGCCGACGATGTCGCCCGACGACTCGACGCAGGTCCTCCTCGAGCAGGCCGATCGTGGCTCCGAGGTGGAGTTCAACGACACGCCCGACGCCGCCGGCAACCCGGGCGCTTCGACCGAAGGCGCGCCCCTCGGGGCGAACGCGTCCGGCGGGCTCGTCGACGCGCTCGCGGCCACCTACGCGGCGGACATGGCGGCGCTTGCCGAGATGCAGCGCAGCCAGCGCGAGGCCGCCGCGATGGTCGTCGCCAGGGATGCGCGCGCGGTTCCGGCCGTTCGCGCCCAGCCCGTCGCCCCGACGCCAGCCGATGAGTCGCAGGCGAGCAACGCCCCGAGCAATCAGGCGCCGAAGGCCCTCGTCCGCACCCCGGCCGTCACGCCGACCAAGAAGCCTGCGCCCGCATCCGACGGCGGCACACCGCCGCCGCCCGTGGCGCCCGCGCCCGCGCCGACGCCCGAAGCGCCGACCTCCGAGCCAGGCGAGGAGCCCACGGACGGGTCCACGGACGGGTCCACGGACGGGTCCACAGACAGGTCCATGGACGGGGGCCACGGCACGCACGAAACCGACTGGACGCACGAACATCTCGCCGAGGGCGATTCGCCCGTGACGGACGATCCGGCCGGTGATGAAACCGTCGCCCCCGGCTCCGCGACCGTCGAGGCGAATCCCGGCACCGTGGCGTCAGCCACCGCCGCCGTGCCCGCTTCTCCCCTGGTCGCCCGCGCCAACGGAGCGCTCGAACTCCCGCCCCCCCCGACCCCCGCGCCGACCGCCCCCGGCGAACTCGCGAAGCTCCTCGCCGAGAGCCTCGCCAAGCAGGGCGAACAGAGCTCGCAGCCGATGCGCGAGTGGCTCGCGTTCGCCGCAGTCGCCGTCGCCAATCCCGATCTCAAGCTTCCCGAAGACTTCGGCGCAGACCTGCTCCCGTCCGAGCGCGAGCGCGTCCTGAAGGCGCACGCCGCCTTCGCTGCGCTCGGCACGGCGCTGCGCGACGGCCAGAGCGAGATCGACCGTTCGGTGAGCGAATCGCTGATCGCGGCGCTCACCGGCGGCCCGAAGCTCGGCATCCCCAAGGTCGATCTCTGCACGCGCGTCGAGGGATTCGGCCGCTACACGCCGCTCTCGAACCACAAGTTCCTCGCCCGCGCCAACACGCGGTTCATCGTCTACACCGAACTCGACGGCTTCAACAGCGAGTACACCGACGCGAACTACGTCACCCGGCTCGCGACCCGCATCTCGATCGAGTCCGAGCGCGACAACATCGAGGTCTGGCAGCGCAGCCCCGAGTGGACCGCCGTCGTCGACACCTCCGACGTCCGTCGCGACGAGTTCTTCCTCTGCGAGATCATCCCGATCAGCGAGTACCTCTCGGTGGGCAGCTACCGCCTCAAGATCGAGGTCCGCGACGAAGCCACCGGCGCGATCGCCGTCTCGACGCTTCCGATCCAGATCGTGGCCGATCCGGCGATGGCCGCCGCGAGCGAGTGACGCGCAGCCGCCGTCCGCCGCCTACGAACCCTTTCCGCGTCCCGAAGCGCCCTCCGCCCGCAAGGCGGAGGGCGCTATCCTGCCGCCGTGCGCCTCATCACCCGCGACCACGGACCCGACGCCTCTCGCGCAGCGAGGGACTTTCTCGCGATCGAGGGGATGCGTCCGGACGAGCTCCGCGCGCTGCTCGACGGAGCGGAACGCCTGCTTCCCGCCGCGGTCGGCGATGTCGCGGTCGACCAGAAGCTCAGGGGCAAGGTCGTCGCCAACATCTTCTTCGAGGACTCGACGCGCACCCGCGTGAGCTTCGAGATCGCGGCCAAGCGGCTCGGCGCAGAGGTCGTCAACCTCGGCGCGAGCGGATCGAGCGCATCGAAGGGCGAGAGCCTCGTCGACACGGCCCGCAACATCGAGGCGATGGGCGTCGACGCGATCGTGGTCCGCACCTCGATCTCGGGCGGCGCGAGGCTCGTGTCGCAGCATGTGCGCTGTCCCGTCATCAACGCCGGCGACGGCCGTCACGAGCACCCGACGCAGGCGCTGCTCGACATGCTGTCGCTTCGGCTTCGGCTTGGCGACATCGCCGGCAAGCGCCTCGCGATCGTCGGCGACATCGCCAACAGCCGCGTCGCGCGTTCGGCCACGCACGCAGCCGTCATGCTCGGCGCGGAGGTCATCGTTGTGGGTCCGCCGTCGCTGGTGCCGAGCGGATTCGAGGCGATCGCGTCGGGATCCATCACGATCACGCATGATCTTGACTCGATCATCGGTGAAGTCGATGCGATCATGATGCTTCGCATCCAGACAGAGCGCGCAGCCGGTGGCGGTATCGCACCAGACTATCGCGCGGCGTACGGACTGACCGTCCATCGTCGGATGAAGCTCCGCGCGGGCACGGCCATCCTGCATCCAGGGCCCGTGAACCGCGGCGTCGAGATCGACGACGCCGTCGCCGACGACGCATCCGACAGCGTCATTTTGGCTCAGGTCTCATGCGGCGTCGCCGCGCGCATGGCCGTTCTGCTGCGCGCGATCGGATCCTGAATCCCGGAAGGGCTTTCGGTCGCAAGGCGCGGTTGTTTCCTCAAATCGAAGCGGGGCGCATGCCGATAAAGGTGGCCATGCGTTCCGACGCCGTCTTGGTGGATGGCTCGGCGCGTGCAGTTGTCCTGCCAACGCTGGAGTCTCCCTCGTGAATTCAAAGCCGTTCGAACGCAGCAGTGATCCCGTCGTGTGTCCGCTCGGAGGAGCGGGCCGTGCGGGAGCGAACCGGTTCATCGCAACCCTCGGACGTGCGTTCGCATGCGCCGCGCTCGGAGCGACGCTCGTCGGTTGCGAAGCCGACTCTTGGATGGACCCGAGCCGCACCGGCTACTTCGAGACCACGCCGACGACGATGCCGATCCTTTCGCGGCTCGACGTCATCGAGCGGGCCTCGTTCCGCGGCGCGCATGTCGGCCCGCCGCAGCCCGACGACCTCGTTCCTGCGGAACTCAAGTACCGGCTCGCGCCGGGCGACGAGGTCCGCGTCGAGGTGTTCGAGCTCATCGGCCTCGGGGAGACCGAGGTCCTCGAGCGCGTCGTCGACCAGACCGGCAACCTCCGCATCAAGGAGATCGGCGACGTCGCCGCCGCGGGGCTCACCCTGGAAGAGCTGCAGCGGGAGATCGAGAACAAGGTCGCCCGGCTCGTGCAGAACCCCGTGGTCGGCATCACGCTCCTCCGCGGGCAGGGATTCCAGTTCTCGATCACCGGCTCCGTGCAGACGGTCGGGGTGTTCGGGCTCACCCGGCCCGACTTCCGTCTCTCCGAGGCGATCGCGCTCGCCGGCGGCACCCTTCCCACCACCCAGCGGGTGACGGTGATCCGCTCGGCGCCGCTTGAAGACACGCTGAATCCCGTCTATCCCGAGCCCGAGGCCGGCCGCGCACCCGGCGCGGAGAACGGCTCCGACGCCGCGCCGCGACCCGTCGACATCGACGCACTCATCGAGCAGCTCGACGGCGGAAAGCCGAGCGCACCGAGCGAACCAGCCGCCGCGCCCGCGCCCCTCACTGCGCCCGGCATGATCGGCGACAACCGCCGCGTGCTCGTGCAGGACGCGCCGCCGGCGGTCGACATCGACGACCTCGCGACACCCGCCGTGAAGGACGCAGACAGGGCGCCGGCCGCGCCGATCGCGGCGTCGCCGGCGAGGGGCGCCACGGGCGCGCCGGTCGCCGCCGGCGGATGGGTGTTCGACACCACCACCGGCCGCTGGACGCGCGGCGGCGCACCGGCCGCGGGCGAGGCAGCAGGCGCACCCGCGCCGACCGCGGCGCCCATGTACACGACCCGCATCATCGAGGTCGACTACCAGGCGCTCGTGAAGGGCGACCCGAACCTCAACGTCGTGATCCGGCCGGGCGACCAGATCTACGTCGAGCCACCCGAGACCGGATTCATCTACATCGACGGCGAGATCAACCGCATCGGCGTCTACGAACTGCAGAACTCGAACGGACGCCTCACCCTCAGCCGCTTCGTGTCGGCTGCGGGCGGCCTCGCGCCCACCGCGATCCCGAACCGCGTCGATCTCGTGCGCGTCATCGGCAAGGACCGCGAGGCGACGATCCGCGTCGATCTTGCCGCGATCCGAAACCGCTCTGAACCCGACATCTACATGCGTCCCGATGATCACGTGATCATCGGCACCAACCTCATCGCGACGCCGCTCGCCGTCATCCGCAACGGGTTCCGCATGACCTACGGCTTCGGCTTCCTCCTCGACCGCAACTTCGGCAACGACGTCTTCGGCCCGCCGCCGGAGTTCAGCCCGTTCAACTGATTCTGATAATCGCGCGATGCAGCCATCGAAACGGTGGTTGCAAGGCCAAATGGCCCGGCGCGCCGAACCCGACGACCCCATGCGCCTCCGTCTCACACCTATCCCGAACAGCGGCGGCTCCCGCGGCGTAGGGCCGCTCCGCGACCGCGGGTCGCGCTCGGCGCCGTCGGACAGGTCGGGGCCGGTGAAGGAATGTCCGCACGGATTCGCGGGGAGTACCGCGGGGAGATCCGCGGGGAGACCTATGGATTCGCGCGCATGAATTCCGCAAACGGAGCCCAGGCGAAAGCCGTGACGTCGCCGCGCGCAGCGCTGGAGGCTGTCCGCACGATCACGCCGGGGCAGGCCGTGTTCGCGGGCATCATGCTTCTCGCCGCGCTCGTGGCGGTGTTCTGGGTCTTCGTCAAGCAGCAGGTGATCCAGGCCTTCGAGGCGCCCGCCGACTGGGGCCACACGCTCTTCATCCCCTTCATGTCGGGGTACTTCGCGTACCTCAAGAAGGACGAGATCCTCGCCAAGCCCTTCAAGAGCAACTGGCTCGGGCTTCCCATCGTCCTCTTCGGCGTCGCCGCCTACGTCGCCGCCACGTTCGGACCGTCGTGGTTCGTGCTCCACCACAACGCGCGCGGGATCGCGATCGGCATCACGCTGTTCGGCCTCTCGCTCCAGATCCTCGGTTGGCGCGCCACCAAGTACCTGCTCTTCCCGCTCGCCTACTGGGTCGTCTTCGGACAGACCGTCAGCGACCGCCTGCTGCAGCTCATCACCCAGCGCATGCAGGACTGGTCGGCCGTCGGCGCGTACGGCGTCCTCGCGCTCGTCGGGGTCGACGTCGACCGCAGCGGCAACATCATCACCGTGTTCGTCGACGGCAAGCCGAACCAGCTCAACGTGGCGGAGGCGTGCTCGGGCATGCGCATGCTCGTCGCGTTCCTCGCGCTCGGCGTGGCGATCGCCTACACCGGCCTGACCGTGACCTGGCAGCGCGTCGCGCTCGTCCTCTCGGGCTTCCCGGTCGCGATCGGCGTGAATGTGCTCCGCGTCTTCACCCTCGGCATCCTCTCGCTCTACGACTCGAACTTCGCGGCGGGCGACTTCCACAGCTTCGTCGGCCTCGTCTGGCTCATGCCGGCGCTGATCTTCTATCTCGGCATCATGTGGTTCCTGCGGAACCTCTTCGTCGAGCCCGCGCCTGCGGGCGCGAAGGCGAAGGACTCGCCGTCGAAGACCGCGAAGCAGGGAGGCGACCATGCGGGCTGAGCTTTCCTCGATCCGCGGCTACTTCATCGCGATCGCGGTGCTCGTCGTCGGAGCCATCGGATTCCGCGTCCTCGTGGCGCAGGCCAACATCTTCCTCATGAAGGAGCGCGTCGAGCTCCGGCGTCCGCTCGACACCGTGCCGAGCAGGCTCGGTCGCTGGCAGAAGTTCGAGGAAGACGAGGTCCTCGACGAGACGATGCTCGAGGAGCTCGGGACGCGGAGCTATCTCGACCGCAAGTACGCCCTCGACGGCGACCCCGCCAAGGGCTTCGTGCACGTGCACGTCGCCTACTACACGGGGACCATCGACGCCGTGCCGCACATCCCGGAGCGCTGCTGGGCCGTCAGCGGACTCGAGCTCACCCGCAACTCCGACGGCGTCGCGCTCGCGATCGACAAGTCGAAGTGGGAGCCGCTCGTGCGCGACGACGTCGAGCCCGGCAAGTACATGATGGTCGCCGTGACCGATCCGGTCACCGCCGACATCGACCGCGTGGCCATGCCGCTCGGCGACATCGTGGTGACGACGATCGAGTTCCAGAGTCCGGACCGTCCGAAGTACCGCCAGATCGGCGGATACTTCTTCATCGCCAACGGCAACGCGGTGGCGAACAGCTACGGCGTGCGCCAGGCCGCGTTCAACCTGAAGGACCGCTACGCCTACTACTGCAAGATCCAGCTCACGCAGGGCGGACAGGTGGACGATCCCAGCGGCTCGCTGCTCGAGCCGTTCAAGAAGGACGCCGCGGATCTCCTGAGCGAGCTGCTGCCGCAGATCATGCGCTGCCTGCCCGACTGGCCGAGCTACGAACCGAAGCAGGACGCCGGGAAGCAAGACGGGAACGGCGACGCGATCGCGTCGCGGGAGAAGACGACCGAGTAGGAAGCCGGTCCGGTCGCCCGGACCGAACGATGGATTGGACTGAACGCCATGGCACAGAAACTCAACAAGAAGCTCGTGTTCGTCGTCGGCTCGCTCCTGATCGCCGTGGTGGTGGGCGTCGCGGGTCTCTTCCTCATCCGTCTGCGCACGGACGGCGAGCGGCACATCCGCAGCGGCGACCAGGCCATCGCCGCCGGCGACTTCGTGAAGGCCGCCGAGGCCTACGGCCGCGCCGTCCAGAAGGAGCGCACCAACGTCGGCTATCTCGAGAAGTTCACCGACGCCACGCTGAAGATCCGCTCGACCACCGAGAACGACGCGCGCGAGCGGTACGGCCAGTACGTCTCGGCGCTTGCGAGCATGGCCCGCAACGGCCGCGGCGACGTCGAGCGGTGGCGCACCTACCTCGACGCCCTCGTCGAGCAGGCGGAGGCTCTCGGAAGCGTCTCGGTCTGGAAGTCGATCTCCGACAGCTGCAACGACCTCATGCTCGCGTCGCAGCCGGGCTCGCCCGGACAGGCGGTCGCCAAGGTGTACGCCGGCCACGCGAGCTTCCGCCGCATCGACTCGCTCGACGACGCCGAGCGCGCAACGATCG
>JBIKWD010000204.1:0-5558 GCA_044356505.1 Phycisphaerales bacterium | reverse complement strand
AGGAGCGCGTCGATGACGGCGGTTGCTGCAGGGGGGACAGGCACGCGCGTGTCATCCTACGACCACTGCACGGCACGTGCCGTGCAGTGCCTGGCACTGACTGGCACGTGCCGTGCACCCGCCTCGGGACACCGGCGTCGGCCGCGCGGGGGCGAAAAAGACAGACAGCCGTCGCTTCCGACGGCTGTCTGGCGGAATCGTTGGTTCGGCTTACTTCTTCTTGTTCTTGTCGAAGTAGTTGCCGGCGAACTTCTTCTGGAAGCGCTCGACGCGGCCGAGGGTGTCGACGAAGGTCTTCTGGCCCGTGAAGAAGGGGTGCGAGCCCGACCAGATTTCGACGTTCATCTCCGGCACCGTGGCGCCGACGGTCATGACGACTTCCCCGCGGAAGATGACCTTGCACTCGGGGTAGTACTTCGGGTGGGTGTCCTTCTTCATGCTCGACCTGACCTTCCGGGTGACCCGGTGATTGCCCCGTCCGAGTGTCCCGCAGCGCGCGGCGACCGAGGACGGGGAGAACTGGCGAAAGATCGAAGAGTGTACCGTCCGCCGACGCCCATGCAAGCGGCCGCCGCGGGGGTGTTTGCGCACGATCCTCGGGCGGCGATCGGTGCATTCTCGGACGGCATCGCCTGTCCTCGCCGCCGCGGTCGCCGCGGCCCGCGTACCGTGCCGCTCTCACCCCCGGAGTCACCATGGCAGACGCCCCCAACACCTTCAACGCCACCGCCGCGAACTTCGACAAGGAAGTCGCGCAGTCGTCCGTTCCCGTCCTGGTTGACTTCTGGGCCTCGTGGTGCCCGCCGTGCCGCATGCTCAAGCCCGAGCTCGCGGCGCTGGCGCCCGAACTCGAGGGCAAGGTGCGCGTCGCGTTCTGCGACGTCGACGCCGAGGGAGAGATCGCGGCCGCCTTCAACGTGCGCGGAATCCCCGCGCTCTTCCTCATGAAGGACGGCGAGATCATCGACTCGTGGACCGGCTTCATGCCGCGCGCCGCGGTCAAGGCCCGGCTCGAGCAGCACGTCGGAAAGATCGGCGGCTGAAGGCGATGCTCGGGGAACGGGCGACCGTGCGGGTGCTGCCAGTCGACGGGATGCACTGCGCGGCCTGCGCATCGAAGGTCGAGCGGGCGGCAGCGGCCGTGCGCGGGGTTCGCGAGACGAGCGTCTCGTTCGCGACCAGACGTGCGCGGATCGAGTTCGACCCCGCCCTGACCACGCTCGAAGCGGTTGCCCGCGCCGTCGGACGCGCGGGGTTCTCGCTCGACATCGCGCGCGATCCGGGCGTGCGCGCGGCGCGCGAGGTCGCCGCTGCGCGGTCGCTGCGCCTGCGTGTCGTCGTCGGCGCGATCCTGTCGCTGCCGCTTGTCGCGATCGCCATGTCGCATGGCGCGATACCCGCGCTCGACGGGCCGTCGATGCCGTGGGTGCAGCTCGCGCTCGCGACGCCCGTCTACTTCTGGTGCGGATGGCCGATCCACGCCGCGGCGCTCACGCGGCTCAGGACCCTCGGCGCGGACATGAACACGCTCGTCTCGCTGGGAACGGGCGTCGCGTTCTTCTCGAGCCTCTGGACGCTGCTTGCCGGTCACGCGTCGCACGCGGCGGCGGGCGGCCACGCGCTCACCTTCGAGGCGGCGGCCGTCATCATCGTGTTCGTGCTCGTCGGCCGCTGGCTCGAGGCGCGCGCGACCGCCCGCGCGGGCGATGCGCTGCGGGCGATCGCGGACGCAGCGGTGCCGAGCGCGCGTGTGGTCGAGGCCGGCGTCGAACGCGAGGTCTCGGCCGCGGAGATCGTCGCGGGAATGCATGTCGTCGTCCGTCCGGGCGAGCGCATTCCGATCGACGGGACGGTGCGGCGCGGCGAGAGCGAAGTGGACGAGTCGCTGCTCACCGGCGAGCCGATGCCGCGTCTTCGCCGCGTCGGCCAGCGCGTGCACGCCGGGACGCTCAACCTTCTCGGCGCGATCGACGTCGAGGCCTCGTGCGCCGCCGACGAGACGATGCTCGCCCGGATCGCAGGCCTCGTCGACGAGGCGCAGTCGACCAAGGCCTCGATCGCGCGGATCGCCGACCGAGTGGCGGGCATCTTCGTCCCCGTCGTGATCGCGATCGCGCTCGCGTCCTTCGCCGCGTGGCTCGCGCTCGCGCCCGCCGACATCCGCGTCGCGCGCGCCATCGAGGCCGTCGTGAGCGTGCTCGTGGTCGCGTGTCCGTGCGCGCTCGGGCTTGCGACGCCCGTCGCGATCATGGTGGCGTCGGGCCGCGCCGCGTCGATCGGTGTCCTCTTCCGGCACGCAGCCGCGTTCGAGCATCTCGCGCGCATCGACCGGATCGCCTTCGACAAGACGGGGACGCTGACCGAAGGCCGGCCCGCCGTGACGGCGCTGCTGCCCGCGCACGGATGGAAGGAGGAGGCCTTGCTCGGCCTAGCGGCCGCGGCCGAGAGCCGGAGCGAGCACGCCGTCGCCCGCGGGATCGTCGACGCGGCGCGCGAGCGGGGGATGCACGTCGAAGAACCCAGTGCGTTCGCGGCGTTCGCCGGAAAGGGCGTGTTCGCGCGGGTCCTCGCCCACAAGGTCGAGGTCGGAAACGCTGCGTGGATGCGCGAGTGCGGCGTCACCGTCGATGCTCCGCCGTCCCAGGCGACGCGCGTGTTCGTGGCGGCGGACGGCGTGTTCGTGGGCACGATCGAGCTTGCGGATCGCGTGCGGACCCATGCGCGCGCGGCGTTGGACGCGCTTCGCGCGCACGGCGTCCAGGCTTCGCTCGTGAGCGGCGATGCGCGCGCGCCCGCGGAGGCGGTCGGCGCGGCGGTCGCGATCCCCGCCGCGGACATCCACGCGGAGATGACGCCCGAGGACAAGGCGGGTCTCGTCGCGCGCCCGACGAGCGATCCGCACGGCACCGCGTTCGTCGGCGACGGCCTGAACGACGCTGCGGCGATCGCGGCGGCGCGCCCGGGAATCGCCATGGCGGGTGGAGCCGACCTTGCGAAGACGAGCGCCGACATCCTGCTCGTGACCGACGACCTCCGACGCGTGCCCGAGGCGGTCGAACTCGCCCGCACGACGTTGCAGGTCATCAGGCAGAACCTCGCGTGGGCGTTCGCCTACAACCTCGTGCTCATCCCGCTCGCGGCCGGCGCGTTCTATCCGTGGACCGGCTGGATGCTGCCGCCGATCCTCGCAAGCGCCGCCATGGCGCTCTCGAGCGTGAGCGTGGTCGCGAACAGCCTGCGCCTGCGCTCTTGACGCGTCTGGCGGCCTTCCGTGCTGGATTCGCGATGCTTCGTTGATGCCGGATCGAGGTCCCGCGTCAGCGCTCCGGCGCGACGGTCCCGACAGGCTGTGTCGGGACGCCTTCGTAGCGCGTATCGGCGACGAGCGTCTCGCGCTTCATCACCACCGAGTGCGGCTCGACGATCGCCCGCGGTCCGATGTCGGCGCCGTAGAGGACGACCGTGTTCGAGCCCACGGTCGCGCCGTCGCGGATGTGCACGTGGTCGACCTTCAGCACGCGGTCCTCGAAGGTGTGCGCCTGGAACAGCGCCTGCACCGAGACGTCGTCGCCGAAGTGGAGCATGTCGGGATCGACGACATGCGCGAAGCCCGGGCCGAGGAGCGGGCGCTTGCCGATCCTGCATCCCATGGCGCGGAGGTACGCGACGAGCATGAGCGTTCCCTCGAGGAAGGTGAGCGGCATCGCGGCCCACATTCCCCACGCGACGTACAGGAAGTCCCAGCGGCTGCACCAGCAGCTCCAGAGCGGATGCGTGCCCGGCTTCACGCGGCCGACCAGGAGCCACTTCAGCGCAAGGATGGCGACCGCGAGCGATGCGAACGCGAGCAGGACGCCGAGCGGAATCGTGACGAGGCGGAAGATCGCGGCGGGCTGCGTGTCGTGCGCGATCTCCATCGCGCGGAACCACGTGAGCGCGACGACGGCCGGTCCAAGCGGCAGCGCGAACCGCGCGAGTTCCCAGATCCAGCGATTGATGCGGCGGACAAGCGGCGGATCGTGCGTGAGTTCGCGCGAGGCCTCGACGATCTCGCGGCGCGGCAGGCGGAAGACCGGATGCCCGAACCACGAGGCGCCGGCTTCGTCCGGAAGCCCGCTGCCGCGGGTCGAGATGCCCACGAGCGTCTCTCGCGCGAGGCGCGTGCCCGAGGGAAGCACGGCGTGGTTGCCGACGAAGCACGACGGCGAGAGCTTCACGGGCTCGATGGTGGCGGTGCCGGCGTGCAGCGAGGGCCCGCCGAGGTAGATGCCGTCCGCGAAGAAGGTCTCGTCGCCGATCTCGACGGTCGAGGGAACGACGTCGGTGATGGTCGAGATCTCGCAGCCGCGGCCGATGCGGGCACCGGCGAGGTTGAGCCACATCGGCCACATCAAGGTGCCGGAGAGCCATTTGCCCGCGCCCTCGACGAGAAGCGACTGGAGCGATGTCCGCAGCGCCGCGAAGCTGCCGAGCGAGTGCGGTCCGCGCGGCGGCGCGCCGAGGGCGCGGACGCAGAGCGCCTGCATCAGCACGGTGCCGACGGCGCCGACGACGGTCGTCCCCGCGATCTTCGCAAGGCCGATCGCGTCGGGCAGGAGGCTCGACTCGGTGGGGAAGAGCGAGGAGTGAAGGGAGTCGGGCGAAAGTCCGAAGGCCCAGCAGGCGAACGTCCACGGAAGCACGATCGCGGTCGCGATCGCGGCGAGGAGCACGGTCGCGACCGCTGCGCGCAGCGCGACCGGCGGCGGTGGATCGACGGTGGGAGCCGTCGGCGCCCGTGCGACGGGTTGGGCCGGGACGCCGTCGAGGATCATGTGATCGTGGCGGGGACCCGGCTGCAGGTTCGAGAGCGCGCGCAGGATGCTTCCTTCGCCGAGCTCGGCGCCCGGCGAAAGCCCTGCGCGCGTCTCGAGCGTTGCATCGCGGCGGACGGTCACGAGGTCGAGGCGGAGCGCGCCCGATTCGAGCTCGACGGCGCGCAGGCAGGCGTCCTGCCCGATGGTGGCGCCGTCCTCGAGCACGATGAGGTCCCAGCCTCCGTCGTTGAAGCGCACGCCGCGGTGGATGTGCACGCCTCTTCCGATCCTCGCGCCGAGGAGCGACAGGACAAGCGGCGCAAGCCCGATCGCCTCGATCAGGTCCCACGGCATCAGCGCCACGCAACGAACGGCCGTCCACAGCCGCAGGTGCGCGATGCTCCACGCGCGGATGCGCCCCGGCCTCAGCCGGCCGAGCACGGCCCACTTGGCGGCGATACCGAGCGCGATCGCAAGGACGGCGTAGCCGAGCACGAGTCCTGCCGCCGCGAGCGCGAGGAGCAGTGCGCCGACGATCCCTCCGTCGAGCGATCGCGCGATCGCCTCGCCCGCGTTCGGAATCCAGAGAAGCTGCGACAGCGCGACGAGCAGCACGGCGAGGAACGCGGCCTGCAGCGCCGTGACGAGGAAGGGTCGCTGCGTTCCCGTCGCCGGCGGCCGCGTCGACCGTGGGCCGGCCTGTGTCGCGCGCGACGAGCGCATCGCGTCGAGCGCCGACGCGATCGACCGCACGGTGCGGAG
>JBIKWD010000203.1:0-5563 GCA_044356505.1 Phycisphaerales bacterium | reverse complement strand
ACCGCTCGAATCGCACGCTCGCTGCTGCACGTGGGAGGCGCAGGGCGACCGTCTATCCACCTTCGCCGACGACGCGTCGCATCACGTTCTTCGCAACCGCATCGGTGTCGTCGAGCGCAAGCGCGCGCAACGCCGCGTTCCGCGCCTCGTCACGACGCTCGAGCATGAGAAGCGTCATGGCCAGGTTCGCCCATGCGGCCGAGTTGCGCTCGTCGAGCTCGACCGCGCGCCGCGCCGCGACCTCCGAACCCCCGAAGTCGCCACGCTCGCCGCGGATGCGCGTGAGCTCGACCCACGACCACTTGGACCTTGGGTCCATGCGCACGGCCTCGAGGAATGCGCGCTCGGCTGCGTCGGGCTTCTTGAGAAGCCGCGAGAGCATTCCAGAGACATGCCAGCCCTTCGCAACGCAGGTGAGCGGCTCACCGAGGAGCGCGGCGACCGTCGCCTCGATCTCCTTGAGACGCGCGAAGATCCGCGCGGCGCGGCGCTCGTCGCCCGCTCGGAAACCGCCCCCGATCTCGCGCTCGATCGCCACGAGCTCGCGACCGAAGAGCACGAACTGCCCGAGCGCGGCCTGGGTGCGGGCGTCGGTCGAATCCTCTCCCGGCTTGACGACCTTGAGCTGCGGGTTCGCGCGGTTCGCCTCGGCCTGCGCGCGGCACTGCTCGATCGTCTGCTCGAGGAACCGGCGGACCACCTCGCTCTTCCGCCACTCGTCGAACACGGCCCAGTCCTCTTCGCTCCAGCCGATCGGAGGCTCGGTGCAGTCGAGGCGCCTTCCCGTCAGCAGAACCGAGTCCTCCCCGTAGTGCTCGGCGATGTGGATGTACCGCGCCATCTCCTCGGGCGACTGCGGCACGGGCGCGTGCACGATCGAGCAGATCACGTCCTGGTCGCGCTCGAAGGGCGGCGCGTTGATCGCGAAGTCCGGCGTCTCGAACCAGAAGTGCCCGTCGGGGCACGGAAACCACGGCCGACCCGGCTCGAAGATATGGCCCGCGATGATTCCAGCCAGCCGACCACTTGGCAAAAGCGGCAACTCTTCCCCTCCTTGTTTCTGATCCGTGTTCCAGATCCTCGTTCCTGATCTTGTTCCTGACCCTTGGGCGGCCATCGTAGGCGCGATGGTGCCCGCGGAGGGCGCAAGCATGCAGATCACGATCGGATGCGGGTCCCGCTCACCACTCGGGGCCGCCCGAGTAGCGGCCGTAGACATCGGCCATCGCCTGCACCTGCTCGCCCAGCGTGCAGCGCGCGAGGCTTGCGGCGACTAGCGCGGGCATGACGTTCTCGCCCTTGCGCGCGGCGGTGCGGATCGCGTCGAGCGAGTTCTTCACGTCGAGCGTCGAGCGCCCGGCGCGCATCTTCGCGAGGCGCGCGTTCTGCTCGGTCTCGACCGCGTGCGGGATCTCGAGGATGTCGACCTGCTTCTCGTCGTTGCCCTCGGTGTAGGCGTTCATGCCGACGACGATGCGGTCGCCCGCCTCCATCTCCTGGCCGAAGCGATAGCTCGCCTCCGCGATCTGGCGGCGGAAGTAGCCCTTGTTGATGCCCGAGACGACGCCGCCCATGTCGTCGACTTCCTTGATGATGGCGTTCGCGTCCTTCTCCATCTGGTCGGTGAGCGCCTCGACGAACCACGAGCCGCCGAGCGGATCGACCGTGCGGTGGACGCCCGACTCGTGCGCGATGATCTGCTGCGTGCGGAGCGCGACGCGGACGGCCTGCTCGGTGGGCAGGCCGAGAGTCTCGTCCATCGAGTCGGTGTGGAGGCTCTGGCAGCCGCCGAGGACGCCCGCCATCGCCTGGAGCGCGACGCGCACGATGTTGTTGAGCGGCTGCTGCTCGGTGAGCGAGCAGCCCGCGGTCTGGACGTGGGTGCGCATCAGGAGCGAGCGCTCGTTTTTCGCGCCGTAGCGCTCGCGCATCGCCTTCGCCCAGATGCGGCGCGCGGCGCGGAGCTTGCAGATCTCCTCGAAGAACTCGTTGTGGCTGTTGAAGAAGAACGAGAGTCGCGGGCCGAAGCTGTCGACGTCGAGGCCGCGCTTGATGCACTCCTCGACGTACTCCATGCCGTCGCGCAGCGTGAACGCGAGCTCCTGCGTGGCGGTCGAGCCCGCCTCGCGGATGTGGTAGCCGGAGATCGAGACGGAGTTCCACTTCGGGAGGTGCTGCGCGGCGAACTCGATCGTGTCGACGACAAGCTTGACGCTCGCCTCGGGCGGATAGATGAACTCGTTCTGCGCGTGGAACTCCTTGAGGATGTCGTTCTGGAGCGTGCCGCCGAGCGCGGTCCACGGGACGTTGCGCTCCTTGGCGTGGGCGAGGTACATCGCCCAGATGACGGCGGCGGGCGCGTTGATCGTCTGCGAGACGGTCACCTCGCCGACGGGGATGTCGGCGTAGAGGCGGTGCATGTCCTCGATCGACGCGATCGCGACGCCGCAGCGGCCGACTTCGCCCGCGGACAGCGGGTCGTCCGAGTCGCGGCCCATGAGGGTCGGGAGGTCGAACGCGGTCGAGAGGCCGGTGTTCGCCTTGGTGCCCTTTGCGTTCGAGAGGAGGTACTTGAAGCGCTGGTTGGTGTCGTCGGCCGAGCCGAAGCCCGCGAACTGGCGCATGGTCCAGAGGCGCGATCGATACATCGTCTTGTGTACGCCGCGCGTGAACGGATACTGGCCGGGCTCGCCGATGCGCGGGTGGGCGCGGGTCGGGTCGGCGGGGTCGTGGGTCAGGACGGTGTCGGGGCCGTAGCGCTCGCCGACGACGTAGCCGGAGATGGTCACGGTCTCGGGGTCGGTCTTGGAGGGCGTGGCGGACGGGGCCGTCGGGTGCGCGGTGGACATAGCAGGGCATCTTATAGCGGTCGCGGTCGCGGTCGCGAATCGGAGCGGTCGCGGCTGCGGCCGCGCCCTCCGGTGGGAATCGGAGGGCTTTCGGACCCGCGCCCCGTTCTCCCGACTGGTGCACGGCACGTGCCAGTCAGTGCCAGGCACTGGACGGCACGTGCCGTGCACACGTGCGCAGCGCCCGCCAGGCGCGTTTCGCAGGCGCGAGACAGCCGATTCTTGTGCCTGAAGCGGCATCTGGCCGGTGCCAGGCACGTGCCAGTCAGTGCCAGGCACTGCATGGCACGTGCCGTGCACCGTTTCTGTTTCCGTCATAATGGCCGATATGCACGATCAGACGAGCGTGGAGAAGACCCCCGAGCCCATCGCGACCGCCGCGCGATCCCCCGCTTTGCCCCTCGCCGAGTTGCGGTTCGACGCCTCTCCGACCACCGCTGCTTCGCTCGAGCTCAACGGCGTCCCCTGCATCTACGCCGTCGAGGTCCACGCGCGCCATCGCATCGCCGGCGCGCTCCTCCGCGTCGCGATCGACGGCCAGCCCGCCGACAACGCCCCCCTCTTCTCGCGCGGCCTCGAGACGATCGACTCGGGCGCCTCGCTCGCCGTCGACACCCACGGCCTCGAGCTTCCCGTCGAACTCCTCCGCCGCTCGACCGAACGCGAGCGCGTCGATCTCGTCGCCACGCTCATCGGTGCGGACGGCAACGCCCTCGCCACCGCGCGCCACCGGCTCACCGTCGTCCCCGCGTCGCACTGGTGCGGCTCGCAGATCACCTGCGAGTCGATCGCCGCGTTCGTCACCTCGAACACGCCCGCGATCGCCGAGCTCCTCCGCGACGTCTCCGCGCGCATGCAGAAGTCGACAGGCAACGGCGCGCTCGACGGGTATCTCACCGGCAGCGCGGAACGCGCGCAACGCCTGGCCGAAGCCTGCTACGACGCGCTCGCGTCGCGCGCGATCACCTACGTCGCCGCGCAACCGAGCTTCGAGACCGCCGGCCAGAAGGTCCGCACCGCGGCCGACGTCCTCGCCGACGGCCTCGGCAACTGCCTCGACCTCGCCGTGACCCTCGCAGCGCTCCTCGAGGCGTGCGGACTCTGGCCTATGATCGCGCTTGGCGACGGTCACGCCGTCGTCGCCTTCGCCACCATCGACTCGCACTTCCCCGACGCGGTCCAGCTCGGCCCGTCGCGCCTCGAGAACCGCGTCGCGCTCGGCGAGGCGCGCGTGATCGAGGCGACCGCCCTCTGCGGCGCGACCGCCGGTTTCGGCGCCGCCCTCGCGACCGGCGAACGCTGGCTCTCGCAGGCGACCGATGCCGTCCTCGTCGTCGACATCCGCGCCGCGCGCATCGCCGGCTTCCACCCCGTGCCCGAACGCCTCGAGCGCGGGGCCGCGCGCCGTCACGACGCGAGGTCCGCACCCGACGACCAGTGGAAGGTCGTGCAGCCCGCCGGCCTCCCCCCGCTTCCGAAGCCGAAGCTCTCGCCGCGTGAACGCCGGCTCGAGTCGTGGCGCAAGAGACTCCTCGACCTGACGCTCCGCAACAAGCTCCTCAACGACCGCGACAAGGCCGGCGTCCCGCTCTTCGCGGAAGGCGACGACTCCATCGCGCTGCTCGAGGACACGCTGTGGAACGAGACGGCGCTCGTCCTGAAGGCGCGCGGCGCCATGCGCGACATGTCGCCGGCGCACGTCGCCGACGAGATCGGCCGCCGCATCCTGCGCTCGACCCTCGAGGACGACGAGCTCTTCAAGCGCGCGACCAAGGCCTTCCGCGACGCACGCACCTCGCTCGAGGAGACAGGCGCGCGCGCCCTCTTCGTCGCGGTCGGCTTCCTCGAGTACACCGCCGAACAGCGCAAGGAACCGCTGCGCGCGCCGCTCGTCCTCGTCCCGGTCGAGCTCGAGCGCGTCTCGCGCTCGGAAGGCTTCCGCGTGCGCCCCGTCGCAGACGACACCGTGCCGAACGCGGCGCTCGTCGAGTCGCTGCGCGCGGCGCACGGCCTCGACATCGGCCTCGGCACCGGCCTCGCGAGCGCGCTCGTCGAGGACGAGCACGGCCTCGACATCCGCGCCATCCTCACGCGGGTGCGGCAGGCGGTGAAGGACGTGCCGGGCGCGCGCGTCCTGCCGATCGCGAAGCTCGGCATCTACTCGTTCAAGAAGCTGCCGCTCGTCGAGGAGATGCGCTCGCGCGGAGAGTCGCTCGGAAACCACCCGATCGTCGGCACGCTCCTCGACCGCGCGATCACGCCGCAGCTGCGCAACGCGCCGCTCGTGGCGCCGGGCGCGGTCGACGACCAGGCGCCGTTCGCCGCCGTGCGCCTGCCGCTGCCGGCGGACAGCTCGCAGATCGCCGCGATCGTGTCGGCGACGAAGGGCGCGACCTTCGTCCTGCAGGGACCGCCCGGCACCGGCAAGAGCCAGACGATCACGAACCTCCTCTGCGAGAGCCTCGCGCGCGGCAAGCGCGTCCTCTTCATCGCCGAGAAGAGCGCTGCGCTCGGCGTCGTGAGCGACCGCCTCCGCAAGACAGGCCTCGGCGCGTTCACGCTCGACCTCCACGCGGAGCACGCGACGAAGACGAACTTCGTCTCGCAGATGAAGGCTGCGCTCGACGAGATCGCCGGTCGCGCCGCCCCGAACGCCCGGCAGTTCGCGGAGGTCGCCACGAACGTCGACAAGCCGAGGGTGCGGCTCCGCGCGT
>JBIKWD010000033.1:0-19827 GCA_044356505.1 Phycisphaerales bacterium | reverse complement strand
CACCGTGAGGTTGCCGCCGGCCTGCGTGTTTCCGTCGATCTGCGCGTTGCCGGCGGTCGCGGTGATGCTCAGCCCGTTCGACGACGTCGCGTCGCCGCGCACGAACACCGACTTGCCCTCGACCGTCGCGTCGCCGCCATTGGTCTTCGCAAGCGAGCCGACGTCGAGGTCGCCCTCCGCCGCCACCGTCTGCGCGGCGGCTCCGTTGAGCGCGAGCGCGTTCTGCACGAAGACGTCGCCCGTCGAGCGCACGTCGCCCGACACGGTCAGGTTGCCCGTCGAGGTCAGGTTCGCGAGGCGCGCATTGTCCGCGCCGCCGAGGTCGCCGACGACCGTCGTGTTCGCCGCGTCGAGGACGAGAGACTGCGGCGCGCCGCCGCCGCTCACCACGTCGCCCGTGATCGCGACGGTGTTCGCCTGATTGCCTGCGCCGCCCTGGCCCTGGAAACTCGTCGTGCCCGTCAGGGTGACCGTCGTCGCGTTGATGGTCGAGGTATCGGCGTTGATGTCGCCAGAGAGCGACACCTCGTCGGCCGCGGTGACCGCGCCACCCGACTCGCCGTTGTTCGCCACGAAGCTGCTCGCCGAAAGCTGGCCGCCAGACTGCACGATCGAGTTGCCGACCATGCGGATCTCGCCATCCTGCGCGCGGAGCTCGCCGGAGTTGCGGATCGCGACCGAGTAGACGTCGCCCGCGCCGAGCTGGATGCGACCGTTTGCGCCGACCTGCACCCGGCCCGTGTTGACGACGCCGTCGCCGCCGATGTTCGGACCGCCGTTCGCGACCGCGAACAACTGCGGATTCAGCCCCGGCTCGAACATGGTCACGTCGCCGTTGTGCGCGATCATCAGCGCGACGCCGTTGTCGCCGACCACGATGCCGCGGTCGGGACCGACTCCGGAGTTGATGACGCGGTTGCCGATCAGTGCGACGCGCTGGACAGCCTCGATCAGGCCCTGGTTCTGGATCTCGCCGCGGATGTTCGTGAAGCGGTCGATGCCTGCGGTGAAGTCGGCATCCGTGATGTCGCCTGCCGCTGCGTAGAGCGCGCCGACATTCACGACGCCGTTCGCGCCGATGAAGACACCTGCAGGATTGACGATGAAGACCTGGCCGCTCGCCAGAAGGCGCCCGTTGATTTGCGTCGGGAAGTCGCCGAGAACGCGGTTGAGCACGCGTGCGGTCGAGTCCATGAGGAACTCGACCTCGGCACCCTCAGGGATGCCGAACGACGTGAAGTTGATGATGGCCGACTGGGACCCAACGGTGAACAACCAGTTGCCGCCGCCGAGGTCCTCCCACGTGGCGGTTCCGCTGATCAGCGTCTGGCCCGTGATGCTGTCCGAGCTCTGCGCACGGACCGCCTGCGTCATCGCCATCGAGATGGCGACCACGGCGGCCTTGCACAGCCACGGAGTTGCGACCAGATTCCAAGCGATGGTTCCCTTGCGACCAAGAAGCATGACCGGATCTTCCTTTGTTGAGGTATCCACACCTGCCCGGCATCGCGGGTCAGGTCGGAGCGGAAAGCGAGTGAGCACAGACGTTTACAGAGCGGAATATGACCTCGGAACGCCCGATTCAGAAGGACAAAGTGCCGACAAATGTGAACTGGACGTCGTCGACCTCGGTGAAGTCCGGGTCGATAAGCGGGAATCCGACATCGAGGCGGAGGCTCATGTTCCGAAGCGTCGGATAAGCGAGTCCCTTATAGGTCTGCAGTTCGACGCCGAAGCCGGCACCGAGAAGATCGGTGTCCTCCTCGAAGCTGAGTGGATCGACGTTCTCGACGAAACCGGCGTCGACGAACCCGCGCACGATGAAGTCCCAGTCGGTGGGGCCGTATCCGAACTGCGGACGCAGACGGAACGGTTCGTTGCCGATCCCCATGAACGGCTGCGGGTTCGGATCGATGCCGAGGAGCTGGGGCAGGTGCAGGCGGTACTCGGCCGTCATCAGGTAGAGGTTGTCGCCTGCGGCGAGCGAAGTTGGATACCCGCGCACGGTGTAGTAGCCGCCCGCGGTGCCCATGAACTGCGGCACGAGGCGGTTGCCGAGGCTGTTCTGACCGCGGAAGCGGAAGTACAGCTCGTGGGCGAGGGTCGCATTGGCGATGTCGGCCGGATCCTGGAACAGCGGGTCGAGATAGAACGACTGCGCGAGGTCCCAGCGGAGCATCTGCCAGTCCTGCGAGGGGAAGAGTCGGCCAAGCTTGTTGAGGTCGGCCTGCGATGCGTCGCCTCCGAGGCCGAAGTCGAGGTAGACCGCGAAGTCGGTGGTCGCGTCGCGGTTGTTGCGCTGAAGCCGTGCCCCCACGTACGGGATGAGGAAGTCCTCGTCGCCGGTGTCGCCGGTCAGTCCGTTGAACACGTTGACGTTCGTCCAGCTGACGCCGCCGAGGACATCGAGGAAGGTCTTGCCCCACTGCGCGACGTTCCACGCGACCTCGCCGCCGACGAGGGGCGACTCGCCCTCGAAGTCGGCGAATGCAAATCCGACGTCCTCGGCGTTGTACTGGCTGTAGCCGGCGAACAGCTTCCAGCGGAGCGACTCGCTCTCGCCGATCGGCGCGTCGAAGTACGCGTTCACCGCGTTGCTGTCGGTGAAGTTGGTGGTCACATACTCGATCGAGAAGATCTCGTCGTTGCCGAAGACGTCGCTGTTGAAGAAGCCGACGCGTGTCTGCCACTCGCCGGTCGACTCGACGCCCGTGTTGGAACCCTGCAGGAAGATCGCCCAGGGCTTGTTCTCGGTGACGAGGAAGTCGACGCCGACGGTGCCCTGCGCGCCCCATTGCGGGGCACCCTCGGCCTGGGATGCCGCCGAGGCGTCCGCAGCGGTGATCGCCGCATCGACACGGCGGTTCGGGTGGCGACTCTGCTTGTCGAGGTACTCGCGAAGCGGCTCTTCACGCAGGACCTGTGGGGTGGCGCTGCCCGGCTGGAAGGGCGCGTTGGCGAGAAGCCGCTGGAAGCGCGCCTCCTGGGTGTTGACGCGGTCCGCCGGCTCGACCCGCTCGCCCGAGGCGATGGTGCGCACGGAGTTGACGATGCCGGGAACCGCCTTGATCGCGAAAGCTCCGTTCGTATCGGCCGATCGGGTGTCGGTGCAGCCGCGGCTGAGGTCGAGCTGGCCGTCGTCGGCGTCGACGTACACGCCGATCAGGTCGCCGCCTGCGACCCCGCCATCTCCCTCGGCAGCCTGAAGGGTCTCGAGGACCGTCAGGAACACCGACTGCAGCGCGCTGATCGTGAACATCTCCGGCTGCTCGAACACGGTGTCGAGTCGGAGGTCGACCCGCTCCGCTGCGCTCGGGTCGGCGACCCAGTCGGTCAGGAAGGTCCGCTCGCCGTCGCGCACTCGGAAGAGCGTCACGGTCGTCGCGCCAAGAACGGTCTCTGCGGGCGGAAGGTCGTAGAACGCGTCCGACGGCGCGCCCTCGGCGCCCTCGCCGACGGGGGCGGTCTTTAGGATCGATCCGTCGCCGCCGCGGTAGTTGAGCACGAAGCTCTTCACGGGGATCGCAGGTGCTTCCTTGGGACCGACGAACGCAGCGGTCAACTCGACGACCTTGCCATCCGCGGAGTGCGCCGCTCCAACCTCGAAGTCGAGCGGGACGGGCCCCTCGGACGACTGGAGGACGAAGTTCTCCTCAAGCGCAGCCTCGAACTGCTCCGCAAGTCCGGGCAGCGTGCTCGACTCGACGCGGAATCCCGCTGTCAGACGCGGAAGCGACTGCGACTCCTGCTGGGTGCCGAGCAGGTTCTCGCCATCGACGGCGACGCGGGTGCCGTAGAAGAGCACACGGGGGTTGTTCGCCTCGGGATTCTCGACGCCGAGACGCATGTTGAACGCCTCGTTCTCGAGCGTCCGATTCGCCGAATCCGTGAGTGCGGCTCGGAACGCTCGCACGGCCTTGCGCTGTGCCTCGGCGTCCTCCGCCTCGGCGGCGGGAGAATCGTCCCACGCGTCGGCGCGAGCGACGAGGAATTGCACCGCGGACTGGTAGACACCCTGCGCGACCGTCGAGATGGCGTTGGGCGCCACCATCTTCGCATTCTCGAAGTCATCGGGCCCGCACTCGGCAAGCGGCTTCGCCGCGGCCGACGGCTTCCGCACCACTGCCGCGAAACGGCCTTCGTTGTTCAGGAGCGTGAGCGGCATGGGCGCGAGAAGGCCCGCCTTGTCCTCACCGCCGAGCGCGGCGAGATACTCGGCGCACGCGTCCTCGATGAGCCTGACGTTGTTCCGCGGATTCTCGAACTCGGGAAGTCCGACCGGCCGGAGCCAGCGGACGCGGAACTCCTCGACGGGAAGATCGGCCGCAGCGGCGGCATCGGCGAGCCCGAAGAACGCCGATGCGAGCACGAACCCCGAAAGGCTAGCGCGGGCGACCCTGGAGACGTGACCGACGTGGTCGACGTGGTCGACTTGGCCGCGCGCGCGTGCGCCGTACGAGATCGGGGAAGCGTGCTTGCAGCCCGCACCGACGAGCCCGCGGAGAATCGCGTGGCGCGAGGGACGAGAGGCGATCTGACCTGAAATCACCGAACGAAGCATGTCAAGGTCTCCAGAGGTAACCCGAGATCGACTTCAAGCGTCCGATTCCGACTGGCTGCGAAGGCTTGAGGAATCGCTGCAAACTGAACTCACTCCGCGGGTTGCGCGGTTCAACGCGGTCGCCGCGAAGACGGCCGCGGCATCGGCCCGAGACGGGCAATCTAACCACTCTCACCGAGTCCGTTCGGCATCCACCTCCGAGACTCGGGCGGCTCGCGACAAACTGAACGCCGCACGAATCCGCGGGTTTGTCGTGATCCCACATCGCGGTGGTTGATCGGAGCGGTCGGGGCCGCGGTCGGGCACGTCGCGCAACCTTCAGCGCCAACGCCTCGACCAAACGACTCAGAACGAACCTCTGTCGACAGCCACCGCCCCCGCAGGACCACCGGGATCCGTCCCTGATTCGGGCGAGTTTGTACTCCGCTCGACGTCAAGTGTCAACCAAGCCGTCGATTCGCGGACTTCCTTATCGGCGGGATGGCCAACCTGCCGAGAACCGCTCAACCGGCCTTGCCGTCGGCTCGCGTGTCTGCCGCAACCGTTTCCTGAGTCGGGACTTGCACTTGGGCCTGTGGCTGCACCCGCGGCATGACGCGTGCGATCCACGTTCCTGTCCGATCGGTCGCTCGGGCGCGCCCACCCTCGGGAAGCGGCTGGGGAATCGCCGCAGCAGCCGCTTCGTTCCGCCACAGACCCGCGAAGTCGCGCTCGTGCGCCCGGCCGAGCACCAGGTGGACGGACGCGATGCGCTCGCCGCCAAGCATCCACCACTCGGACTGGCTCGGCGCCGCGGATCGGAGAAACGACCCCCAACCCTGCAGTTCGGCGACGATTCCCACACCCGTCCGAGGAGCGTCGGTCTGTCGCGATCGCGCCGGCGCCGCGCCGCCGCGCGGGGCGGGCTTCGCTGGAGTCTGGATGGCGGACATCTCGAGATCCAGTTCCTCGGCCAGGCTCTCCGCCCACGCCGCCGCCCCGTCTCCGAGCCGCGCGAGGTGCGCGGCCGCGAAGGCGGCGTCCGTGACCACCTTGGGGGAACCGACGGATCGACGTGCGCGCTCTTCAGCCAGCGACGCCCGCACTGGCGCGAGGATCGAAGCCCATTGCGTCGGCGGGGCGCCGAGAAGCGCGCCTTCGACGCCTTCGAGAAGCGCGTCGACCATCGGCAGCGCGTCGAGGCCGAACGCTCCGTCGACCTCGGCGCAGGTCAGCATCGGCGCGAAGGCCTTCTCGGTGGCGCCGCCCTCCGCTACGGCCGAGACCCGCGCGATGGTGATGCGCCCATCGGACCAGCGGACGAGGTGGGTCGCGAGCACGCGCTCCCCGCCGCGCAGCTGCGCCTCCCACCCCGTGCAGTTCGGCAGCGCCCCTTCGTAGTAGGCGATGCGCGCGAACTCCAAGAGCGACCTGGTGGCGTCGCCCGCGAGATCCTGGTGTCCGTTCACGACTGCGGACTTGCCGAAGGCTGCGACGGCGACAGGCACCGCCGGTTCGCGGGCGAACCAGTTTCCGATCGTCGCGAAGATGGAACTCCTCGAGGGCATGGCGAGTGTCGCGGACCGTCCTGCACTTCGGGTCGGAAACGACGGGACTCTCAGTTCGGCTTCATCTTTTTCAGCCATCCGGCGATGTCGACAGGTTGGGTCTTGCCGTCGTTCAGAACCCATTCGAGCTTGACACCCACGTACACGTAGAGGATGTCCGCTCCCTCGTTCGCCGGAAGCGCGCCCCACAAGAACCCGTCGCGTAGTGTGAGCTCCTGCGCATCCTTCTTAATCGGCTTCAGTTCGGAGGCTAGCCGTAGGGCAGCCCAGCCGCCGCCGGGGAGGGACGACTCGCCCCGGACCTCACGATTCTTCCCCTCCACCGCTTTCGGCGTTCCGAACTGCAGGTTGATCGATCCAGAAGGCGTCTCGACGCCCCACTGGCCCGTGAGGCCCTGAAGCGCGGCATTACTGTCCACGCGCACGCTTGGGTTGGCATCGGGGCCACCGCACCCATTCGCGCTGATGATCAACTGGTGCGATCCGTTCCAGTTGTTTTTGTCTGCGTCGGCCAGTCTCGAGTCGAACTCGACTCCGAACGCCCCGTCCTCTCCCCCGAGCGGAAGATCACGCCTGTCCCCCGTCGCCTGCACCGTCACTCGAAGGGCGAACGCGTCGGCGACGGACGCAGCAGGCATGCCAGCAAGCAGCGCTGCGGTCTCGATCGCTTCCTTCTGCGGCTTCGTTCGGACGGCAGCAGGTTGCCGATGATTCAGAAGGTCTTCGAGACTTGCGACGGTCCTTCTGTCAAGCGCCACGTTGGCCTGCGCGCCCGGCGGCGAAGCGGTGCCGACCTCGGCGAGCCGAAGTACGTCGCTCGGAGGCACGGTGGTCGTGGTCGCGTCCGGGAGCGGAAAGCCCGAAGACGTCGCCTGCACGAACCTGTCATCCTCGTTCTGATCGTCGTCGCGCAGCTTCGCCGCCTCCATCAGCACATCCCGCCAGAAGTAGCTCCAGTACTGCTTCTCATCCGCCGACTTGAGCTTCTCGACCGCCTTGACGCCGTTCGAGATGGCCGCGAAGGGGTCGTTCGCGCCCCCGCTTCCCGCGGACGGGGACAGATCCGCGACAAAGCGCGCCGCCCGATCGCGCACGCCTGCGGGCCCTGGAGGCGATGCTCCCGCAGCCAGCTGCGCCAGGGCCTCTCGGAGAGCCTTGTGCTCGGAGGTTTCCCGCTCCGATTCAGCCGTTGCGCTGCGGATCTGCTCGTCGGACTGGCCGGAAAGGCGCGCCGCCTGTTCCGCGACTTCCACGGCAATCTCGGCGACCGTCTTGTCACCATTCCTCAGCACCGCCTCGACGAACTTCGCCGTCGCTGGCTCGCCAGGACCGAAGCCGGAATCCGCGACGACCGTCCAACTCTTCGTGCTCTCCGCAACCTGCTCAACGAGTCGGTTCAATCTGCTCTGCGCGTCGGTGAACCGTTGGTCCGTCGGACGCGCCCGATTCTCCAGCCATGTACGAAGCGTCGTCACGTCCGTCTGGAAGCTCTCGAGAAGTGACGCCGCCTTCACGTGACGGAAGTCGGAGATCGGCGCCAGAGAACCCGGGCGGTTCGAATCCGGCGTCCCAGCATCTTCCGCCGTCGCACGCGTCACCTTCTCGGCGAGGAACCTGGCGACCGACTCGACGAAGTGAGCGATCGCCGGCTCTGCGTACTCTCGAAACTCGCGCAGATCAGGTTGCGTTTGACTGCTCCCGCCACTGCCATTGGAGTCGGCCTCCTTGCCCAAAGAGTGGCGCTCGGCGAGTTCGTTGAGATCCAGGCCGATGGCCTCCCCGAGCTTGCCCGGCTCGTAGCCGGCCCCTTGCACCTCGCTGGAACGAGCGACGATGGCATCCACCATCGCGGGGAAGTCCAAATCTCGGCTCTGGCTGTACAGACTGCTCAGAGTCTTGATGCTTTCGACACGCCTTGTGAGTTCGTCCGGCTTGTCGAGCCCGAAGATGATCTTCTTGGCGTCGCCTGACGGGGGCGTCTCGATCCACGACTCGAGCTTGGCCAACCGATCGCTCGGCGACTGGCCCAAGCCGTCGAACAGCGACCAGACCTCGTCGATCACCTTGTTCCAACTCAGACCGCTCTCGCGGGAGGTCGCGGACCACTCTACTTCCGTCGCGCCGCTCCACGCCGCGTGGGTGTCGGCCGCAACCAGCAGCGGGTCGACCGCGGCCTCGAACTTCTCAACGAGGAACTTCGCGCGCAGCGCGTCCGCGCCCTTCGCATGTTCGATCGCAGCGCCCGGCGGAGCCCAGTTCGCTTTGATGTCGAGCAGCCTTTCAAAATCCGACGTCGTGCCAGTCATCGCGCGTAGGAGCGGTGCCAGCGATCTCGCGGGCGTTCCATTGCTCTTCTGCGACTGCCCGTCGCGCAACCTCGGACCATCGGTCGTCGCGCCGGCGGCCCGCAACGAGTCGACGAGCGCCTGATCGAGCGTCAGCAGATTCGGGTTGAGAGACGTCGGCGCCTTGTCTTTGCCCTTGCCTTCGCCCCCCTCAAGCGCGAGTTCCCTATACGCCCCCGAGCTCGTGCTCCACGCCTTCTCATTGGCAGCCGCCTCGAGAAGCGGCATCGCGACAAGCTTCGTCCATGCACGTTCGGTCGCCGACTCGGCCTTCTCAAGCCGCTGCTTCGCGAATCCGCCATACCAGCTGAGCCGGGCGGGCAGGTCCGTGGCCCGAAGATCTCGGGCGTTTGAGAACTGCGCGGCAAGAAGTCCCGCCAGCGCGACGTCCGCCTTTCCGTCCTTGCTGATCCACGGATTGCGGCCTTCGAGGCTGCTGCGGATCTCCACCAGCGCATCCTTCTGCCCTTCGACCCGACCTGCGAGATCGAATGAGATCAACGCGACTGCTGCCGAGAGCGCGGCGACGGCCAGCGGAACGACGATTCCGACGAGACGGCGCGTGCGCGCGGCGGCCTCCGCGCGCGGCGAGGTGGTGACGAGCCCCGCCTCGCCGAAGAGGCGGATCGCGAGAAGGTCGCGGATGTTGAACGGCTCGCTGCGCGGGCGTTCGGGTTCCTTGCGCCGCGGTTCACCCTTGCGGATCGCCTGCATGGCGGAACCGAAGAACACGCCGCGAAAGAACGGTGCGTTCGCGACGCGCTCGCTCTGCTTCTCCCTGAAGACGATCTTGAGATAGTCGGCAAGCCGCTGCCCGATGGTGCGGATGTGCTTCGGGAGGCACCAGATCTCGAGCGCCTCGACGCCTTCGGCGGCCGCTGTCTCGGGATTGCAGGTGTCGTAGAGGACCTGTGCGTCGATGCGCGCCGTGACGCCCGCGACCGACTCGGCCATGACGTCGCGGCCGCCGAACTCGTCGGACAACTGGTACTGCGGCCAACCGAGGATGGTGTACTTGTCGCCCGGACGCGCCGCGGACTGACGCAGCGCAAACTCGGAGTATCCGTCGACGAGATCCGCCATCGTCACGACGACGCTCACGGGAAAGCGCACGCCGAACATCTGCACGAGCCGCTGGAACTCCTTCTGAATGAGATTCGCCTGCTTGATGCGCTCGGCCTCGTCTTCGGACTGGAGCCGCCACACGGGCACGGCGAGGATCACGCCGCTCACGGGATTGCGGGGGCGCAGCGTCTTGATCAGCTTGACGAGTTCCTTCCAGTCGATCCGGGCGCCGCCTCCCGCTGAAACGAGCATCTCGCCCGCGGTGTCGAGCACGAGTCCATCGGGGAAGAACCACGGATCGACGTTCTCGGTGCCCTCCTCCCAGTCGCGTTCCTCGCGATTTCCCGACTCGAGCTCGAGCCCGCTCTTGTCGAGGAGCACGCTCTTTCCCGACTTCGACTCGCCCATGATCATCAGGATCGGCTTCGACTTGATGTACTCCGGCCGCACGTTCTTGAAGAGCCGCTCCCACTTTCCCCGAAGCTTCACCACGCGCTCGCGCGACTGCGGACTGTTGTCCTCCGCGCCGATCGCGTCGGTCATTCCCGCGATCGTGGCGTCGACCGCCCGTTCGTTGCGCCGTCGCGCCAGATAGACGCCCCCGAAGAAGATGGCAGCCGCAAGCGCGAGCACGATCACGCCCGCGGCGATCGCCCTCCAGTCGATCCCGAACCACCAGAGCGCGCCGACGATCGCGACAAGCACGGCGATGACGAGCACGATCGGCGAGAGCGCGAACGCGACGAGCGCCGCGGGAGTGAACTTGGGGGTTTCTGGCATGTCAGCGTTTCTCCTGCACCTTCTTCACTCGCGTATCTCGATGCACCTCGATCAGGCCCGCACGCGCGCGCAATGGAATCACTTGGCAGGGGTCGCTTCTGCACCGGCGGGGCTCGCGTCGGGCGCCGGAGCGGGGGCCGCCACGTCGGCTGTCTTCTGGTTGATCGACTCAATCGTGTCGTCGACCTCGGTGCCCACGCTGAGGACCTGCACCACCGCGACCACGATCGCGACCACGGCCACGATCGACGCGAGGTAGACCGTCCACCAGCGCACGGGCGTCGTGTTCAGCTTGTCGGTGCGGATGTCGTAGGCCTCGGCGAAGAGCGGCTTGCATCCGGGCGAACGCTCGTGCTCGCGCCGCGGCGACGGCACGATGCGCTGGATGTGCCCCCAGACCTCCCCGCGCAGGCGCCGGATCGTCTGCTCCTCCTCGACGCCCTGGTAGCCGAGGCCGAGGCAGATCGCGTAGAGCACGAGGCGCTCGGCCGTGCTCGGGTTCACGCTGTTCAGTTCGGCGCGGAGATGCTTGGTGAACGCCTCGTCCTGAATCGGTCCGCGACGCTTGCGGATCATGTTGATCGCCTTCGAGGTGTCGGTGCGGCCGCTCGCGAGGATCCAGGTCGCGAACGCCCGCAGATCCTCGAGAATCGGATCCTCGTCGCGGATGAGGGCAGAGAGCTCGGGTGCCGCGTTCTTGCGCTGGCGGATCTCCTCGATCTCGCGGTCGACCCGCTCCGCGAGCTGCTCGGCGCTGAAACCTGCAAACTCGCCGACTCCGTTGTCCACGTGGAGCCGCGCCTCGCTGACGAAGTCGAACAGCGGCTTGCAGAGCGGCACGAGCTTTGGCACCGCGATCGCTGCGTTCATCGCCCGCCCTCCAGCCGATCGGCCTCGGGGACGTAGAGCGCCACCTCCCAGCGGGAGACGTCGTCGACGGTGAAGACACCGAGGTCCCACGGCCCGCCGAGGTGGTCGCGCACGACCTTCTTCAGCGAATCGGCGCCGGTCGCGCCCTTGATCTGGAAGTAGGTCACAGGCTTCTTGTCGCGGCTCGCGGGGAACCCGCGCGGAGGCTGCGGCCGGTACTCGAGCGGCAGGCCTTCCGACTCGCCCGCGGCGTCGAAGGCGGCGCGCGGGCCGACCTTGAACTGGCGCGAGTTCATCACGTACTTCATCACGAAGTCCTGCGCCTCGTCGGTCGCCACGCCGAGGTAGATGCCGCGTCGGTGCTCCTCGGGCGTGACCGTCGCGCCCACGAGATAGCCGTAGCGGTCGGGGGAAAGCGGCGTGATGGTGGGCAGCTTCGCCCCGCTTCCGAGCCACGCGAGGATGTCGGCCGAGATGCGGCGGAAGTTCCTGAGCGGCGAATCGTGCATGTAGCGGAGCTCGTCGCCCGAGCGCCCGTACTCGCGCGAGAAGTCGGACGTGAGCGGGTCCATCGCGGCCACCTCGGCGCGCGCGCCGAGAAGCTCGAGGTAGATCGCCCAGGGGTGTGCGACCGGCGCCTGCAGCAGGTCAAGCATGCGGGTGCGGAACCGCGCGAGCGCCGCGAGGCGCATCACCTGCGCGATCTGGTCCGGCGTCGGGTTGAAGCGGTCGTAGCCGCCGGCCTCAAGGTTCTTGCCGACGTCCTCGAGGTGGCCGCCGATGGCGCGCAGCAGATCGGAAAGACCGTCCTTGATCGGGGCCGCGAGCCGATGGCGAAGGTGGAGCGACGCGGGGATGAACTCCGGGTCCACCATGGGCGTCGCGGTGACGTCGCGGTCGCGGGTGCGGATCCGCAGCAGCGGGAAGGTGTCGAAGCCGTCGGGCGCGTCGCCATCGGTCAGAAGCGACAGGTTGTAGCGGCGCGCGGCGAGGGTGACCTTGTTCTCCGACTGGTTCTCGTCGTGGAGTTCGAGGTCCTCGACCACGAACCTGCGACGGTGCGCATCGGCGACAACCGCCCCCGAGCGGCTGATGCGGAAGGAGTTCGGGCGCCCCTGCTGGAGCTTCGGCATCGCCACGTAGACCGTGAAGCCCGACGGGTTCTTGGCAAGCAACTGCTTGAAGGCGAGCTCGGGCAGCACCGCGTTCTCGGGAACCCGCACGACGGCGCCGTTGGGCATCACGAGGGTGAGCTGCGTGATCAGCAGCTGATGGGTCTGGAGCTTCGGCTCGTCCCATGCGAGGGAAAGGAGCCCGTACGGATAGGCCGCGCCCGCAGAACGCTCGAAGGCCGCGACCGCGTCGGCCGAGCGCTGCAGCTGCTGGAACTGGTGCGGCTGGAGAAGCTGGCCTTCTTCCCAGTGGATGCTCAACGGAACTTCGGTCTGGACGCTCACGGTTGTCTCCCTATCGTTGCGGCCTCGGAACTCTGGGTCCGGAGCCTGATCGCAAGGCCGATGGTAAGGAAGTCGAAGGTCGAATCGTTCTGATGCCTGCCGAACGGCGGCGCGCAGCGCTGGCACGGGCGGCGCGGGCCCACCCCGCGCACCGACCGCGATGCGCCTAGCCGAGCCACAACTTCAGGAGCCACGCGCGCGTCGACTCCTCGGAGGTTCCGAATCCCTGCCTCTCGTAGCCTTGGTACCGCTCGCGGTACTGCTCCCAAAGCTTGTCGTAGGCCACGCCGCCACCCCAGCTCTTCGGCGGGTTTCTCTCCAAGTCCTTCGGCGACAGCCTGTCCGCGAGCGTCTTCATCTTGCGGGTGAGCTCGGGCAGACGGCGGCTGAGCTCTCGGTAGGACTCGAAGTACTCGTCGATGTAGTCGTGAAGGCGGTCGGCGTCGCGCACCCCGGCGAGGTAGTTGCGGAGTTCCCCGATCGGCGCGCGACGGATGTTCGGGCGCACGGTGCGGATCGCCTCGGGAAGCCCATGCGCGTTCAGCTCGCCCTCCTCGGACATGCTCGCCACGCCCGCAGCGAGGTGGCCGAGCGCCGTCGCCAGCTTGTCGGCCGTGAGGGCAGAGCGCTTCAGGCCCTCTTTCGCCAGCGCCGCCTCGACCTCGGCAACCGAGAGCGGAGCCGAACGCCTTGCGTCTCGATGGGATCCGAACGCGGCCGCCAGCGCCAGAAAGGCGGTGTCCCCGATCGCCGCTGAGGCGCCCGCCGACACCGGCGGCGCGACCGCTGCGGGCGGACGAACCACGGGTTCGGCCGGCCGCGCCGCAGCCACTGCGGGCGGCACGGGAGGAATCAGGTCGAGCTCCCGCATCCGCTCGAGGAGACGCCTGCGGTCGACTGGCGCGAGCGCCTGGGCGAGCGCGATGATGCGCTCGACGGGATCGGCGGGAAGGTCGTCCTTCTCCGCAGGCTCGGAGCGCGCCGCGACGGCGCCGGTCTCGGCGGCGGAGCTCTCTGCGGGAAGCGCCGCCACGACTGCAGCCGCGAACTCCTGCGGTTCGATCGAGTGGGACTCCGCCTGGCGCATCAGATAATCGCTGATGCGACGACGACGCTCCTGCGGCTCGAGCCCCGCCCACGCGGCCGCGGCCGCGCGAATCTCGCCGAGGGACGTCGAGACAAGTTCCTGGGTCTGACTGGCCATGGATGCCACCCGATCGCGGGCGAAATGCCCGAGTTTGGCAGACTAGCCGAACGCTTGGCCATGTCAAACAAGGTTGAAGATCGCGGCCTTCTCCCCGCGACGCCCGCGCACAGACCGCCCAGACCGACCAGACGCACCCATGAAGTTGGGGAACCGCTCCTCTGGGCGAAGAGCCGGGCGGGTTCCGACGATTCTCGATCGGCACAGTTGATCTCGGCGGCACACGTCGCCGAGTGCACGAAGGCCACGCGGCAAGTCAATTCGAACGTCGAGGAGCATGAAATGAAGCGCACCACCGTCCTTGCAGCAATCGCGTCCGCAGCACTCGGCGGCCTTGCCCTCCTGGCGGGCTGCAGCACCACCAAGGTCGAGCCGACCAAGGCCGTCTTCTATCGGACCACGCCGGTGCTCCTTGACTCCGAGTACGAGCAGCCGATCCAGCTGGCGCTTGGGGCGGGCGATCAGATCGGCGCCCAGGTGCGCGAGGCCTATCTTGCGCGCGTCGAGGGCACAGAGTGCCCGCCGACGGAGCCTGTCGTCATCGCGCAGACCGCTCAGTGAGACGCGGTCACGAGTTTCCTCGCCCCGTCTTCCGCAGGCTGACCGAGACACTGGCCGATCGGTTACGATCGCCGATCTCCGTGGGGCCTGTCGTCGGTCGCTCGAGCGGGTGACGGTGATGGTGCAACGTCCTTTGGCGAGGCTTGCGTGTTGGCGACAGAACGTGGATCGAGTCACGCTGGCCGAGCGGCCGCGACGAAGCAGGGCTGGGCGCTCGCGCCCCTAGACCCGGGCGAGGCGCTCGTGCGCCTTCATCTGGTGCTTGTGTCGGAGGCAGAGGACCCGTCGCGCCCGTTCGTGACCGTGGCCGAGACCAGCGACGCGCTCGGATTGCTTGGCGCGCTCGCCGATGCCCGCCGGGTGCCTGTGCGATGGGTCGTGATCTGGCTTGCGAAGGCTCCGAGCCCGTTCCTCGGCGGCGACGCGCTCGACGGCCCCGCGTCGAACATCGAGATCGAGCGCCGCTGGGCAGCGGCCTGGCGGCCCTGGGACGCGGCGAACGACGCTTCGCTCCTGATCGGATCGGGCCGGCCCGACGCACGCCATCCTGTCCTTCTCCTCAGTCGGGATGGCGCGCCCCCGAGGCCGCTCACCGGCGGCCGCGACGCGACGCCCATCGAACTCTGCACCGACGACGGCCTGCTCGAGGCGAATGAACTGCCCGCCTTCAGCCGCTCGACCGAGCGGTTCCTTGTGGCCCGTCCCGCGCACGGAACACCGCGCTTCTATGCCCTCGCCGACGGCGACGTGTCGCACGGATCGGCGCAAAGCCTTCAAGACCTGCTGCGCGAACATCGCGACCACGTGGTGTTCAACGCGGGCGGCGGGCTCCTCGGCGCCGGACCGATCCGGGTGACGCCGCTCCAACCGGTCCCCTACTTCGACCTCGCCGCCATCCTCCACGGCGAGCAGCCGAGGCTTGCGGTCCGCGGCCCAGCGGGACTGGCGCTTCCGGGCGCAGACGGCTTGATGCGCGCGTGGGAGACGGCGGCGGCTCACCGCACCCGTCCGGTCGACGCGGGTCGGCTTTTCGGGAGCCTCGATGCGGCGAGCCTTCGCAACCTCGAGGCGACGTACCTGCGCGTCCGCGCGGTCGCCGACATGATCGCGGCGGTGCGCGGTGCGATCGAGGGCTCGGGCCAGCCGCTCTTCAACGTCTCCCCCGAAAGCTTCGCGGCCGAGATCGACTGCCTGACCGAGGGCCTTCCGTTCCTGTGGCAGACGAGGCTGCGGCTGGTTCGCCCCGGGGTCGCACGCACCTTCACCGTCGATGCCGATCCGCCGCTTCGGCTGTTCAGTCGTCCTCCGAGCGCGGGCCTCGACTCGCTGGTGCCGACCGAGCCATCCACGACGTTCCTGGCGGACACGCTGCTCCTCGATGTCGCCGACGCCGGCGCAGGCATGGTGACGCTGAAGGTGCAGCTCGTTCCGCGACAGCCTGTCTCGGTGGCCGAAACCGACCTGCTGCGCCTCAACCTGCGCGTGGGCGACCGGCAGGTCCCCGTCCTTGCACGGCCCGCCCGCGCCATGGTCGGGCGGCAGCCGTTCGAGGCGCGCACCATGCCGTTCGCGCCGCCCGCCAACCGCCCGATGCGCGCCGGATCGCAGGTCAGCGTCCTCGCTGAGACGATTCCGCTTGAAGGTTCGCCGCACGACCTCTACGCGCTCTTCGTGCTGGCGTGCCGCATGCTCCTGGCGGGGGGCCATCCGACCGAGCTCGGGGCGAAGACCGAGGCCGAGGAGGCGGCGACCATCGTCGCACTCGGCCACGCCCTCGGCGCAGACGACGCGCGCAGCGCTCCCGCGCAAGGTCCGCTCTTCGACGAGGCAACCGCGTTTCCCGCGGTGCTGCGCCCAGCGCCGCTCGTCGCGTCCGACGGCACACCTGAGAATTGGCCGGAAGGGATCACCACCGCGCTCTGGTCCGATGTTCTTCGGGCGATCGCGTCGCTGCGTCACGGCTGGCCCGGTTGCCCGTGCCGGAACCTCGCCCACTTCGAGGCCGACGACCCCGCCCGCATCTTCGACCGACCGCTCGATGCGTTTGACTCGCTGGCCCGACGCCTGCGCACGGCGCTCCTTGGTCAGCGCGCCATCGACGCGGAGATCCGCGCCGTCGCACTTGAACTCGCCGAGCGGCAAGGCGGAGGGGCGCCGTCAAAGCGCCCGTCGGGCGCTCGCTAGACCGAAGACCCTTATGGTAGGCTTGGCGTCGGTCGGTTTCGAGGCCGAAAGCGTGTGGAAACCCGCGTCGGGATCATCCGCGAACTCTCGGAGGCATCACATGAAGAACCGCAATCTCCGCTCCATCGTGAACCGCCTGTTCCTCCTGCTCGTCATGGGCGGTTTCGCCATGAACCTTGTCGGCTGCGCCAAGCCGTTCATTCCGCGCGACGTCTACTACGACAACTCCGCCGATACGGACACGGAGGAGACGCAGGTCGTTCTCGTGGCGCTCTCGCAGGACGAGTGGGGATCGGTCGAGAAGACCGCGAAGAAGAAGGACACGGAGCGCTCGAAGGAGTTCGAAGCCAAGATCGGCAGCGCTTGGAGCGGGCGGGCCAAGCTTGTCACGCTCAGTGGCGCCTCCGAGATGCACACGGTGCTTTCGAAGGACGACCCGATGTGGAAGTCGTTCCTGAAGGCCAAGGACCCCAAGGGGAACCCCGTCGTATGGTGCGCCCTGATCGTGGTGGGGCGGAACTGGATTCCAGGCGGAGGCGACGGCTGGGCATCCGCGTATCGCGGCGCGCCCGAAGATGAGATTCCCGCCGAGCAGCCCGCGGTCACCTTCAAGTGGATCGCCAAGAGTTCGGGTGTCGGTGGAATGCCCGTCTGCCTGTCCTCGCAACGGCCCTCGGGACAGTGACCCTTGCTGATGGATCCTGCAACGGGGCGTTGATTCGGGCGCTGACGCAGATCGAGGCGAACGCACATGCGACTGGGCGACCTCGACTTCCCCATCGACGCACGCACGCTCGAGGGCGGCGCGATCTCGTGGACGGATCGCGCCGCGCCCGCACGGGCGGCGGCTGTCGGCTGCCCTGCGCGGGCCACCCGCCGGCTTGAGGAGCTCGAGGCGGCCGCGAAGCTCCAGGCATCGCTTGCCGCGACCGAAGGCTTGTCCGGTCGTTGGTGTTCGGCGACGGGCGGGTTCGTGGAGACGGACGGCCGCGAGGCGTTCTACATCGTCAGCCGCCTGCCCGATGGTGCGCAGCCGCTCGCCGAGTTGCTCGAGCAGGCGGAGGCGGCCCCTGGCGGCCTTTCCGAACGACGACGCGCCACGCTCGCGTGGTCGCTCGGCGTCGGCGTGCTGCGGGCGCTGCTCGACCTCCATGAGCGCGGAACCCATCACGGCGAACTCTCGCCCGAAAGCGCGATGCGCGACCGGATCATCGTTCGTCCGCGGACGACCGACCCGAAGGACCTCGAGGTCGATGTCGCGCTTCAGTTTCCGTCGCCGCGGCTTGCCCTGCTTCTCGCGGGCGGACGGCAGCCCGAACTCGGTTCCGCCGAGCAGACCGACGCCGCGCGTCTTGCCCACATTCTCCGCGCGATCCTGCATGGCCGCGACGTGCTCGACCCCGACACGGGTGTCGATGAGATGCTGCTCTCGCGCGTGTTCGGTGCGCGGCAGCAGGCATGGCTCCGCTTCTTCGAGGGCGCGGCGGCGGGCGCATGGCACGCAGACCCCGACTTCATCCGCAGCCAGCTTGCGCTTCTCGAGCCGGCGCGGCCCGTCGCGGGCGGCTCGGGCCAGCTGCACGATGCGCTGTTCAGGCTCCGCAGGTTCTTCGCCAAGCCCGCCGCGCGCTGGGGAGCCGCCGCCGCCTGCGCAACGCTGGTCGCGACGGTCGGACTCGTGCTCGCCAGGGACACGCTGTTCCCGCCGCCGGCGTGGACGGTGGAGCGCGTCGAGGGCGAACTGGAGGAGAAGGGCGAACTCACGATCCGCGTCAAGACCGAAGGCGGCGATCCGCCGACGGCCGTTACGGCCACGGCCTTCAAGGGCGATGTCGAGTTCAAGAGAATCGAGTTTGACCTTTCCGAATCCAACGAGGACGAACCCCTCTGGAAGGGCACGCTGCCTGACTCGGATCAGAGGTACACGATCGTCTTCGCCGACAAGAACGAGACGACGTTCGAGGTGAGCGCCGAGGACGCGCGGCCCCAGTTCAATCTCGTGAAGGCCACCCCTGACGGCGGTTTCCAGTCGATTGGGCGACGGGAGATGCCGCAGTCAGACGACAACGGTTTGCTCGAGTGCTATGTCCGCGGCGTCGATGAAGACTCAAGCGTCATCGCTGAGCCTGAAGTGAAGATCGACGGTCGCGCCGTTGAGTTGGTGCCTGTGCCAAGCGATCCGCGCGACGGCTCGGGTACCAAGCAGGTCTGGAGGGGAACGATCGATCTCGGCGATCTGCAGGATGACGGCAACTCGCGTTCCCTCGATATCTTGATCGCGGACGCCAAGGTCGGTTCGTGCCGCTTGCTTGATGTGCCCTACACCCTGAACCTCGAGCCGGAGGGCAGGCTCGAGGAGAGCCAGCCCGTCAGAGTCACGGTCAGGGCCAAGGAAGGCAGGCAGATTTCAAAGCGGCCCCTCGACGTGACCGTGAGCTATGACCGATCTGAACTCAAGGAGAGTGGGACCAAACTCACGCTCGATGGTCCGTCTGCTGAATTCACGCTTCCGGAGAGCCGCGGGCCGTATGAAGTCGCCGTGACCGACGGCAAGGCGAAAGACCGCGAACGTGTCCAAGCCGACGATGACGAACCGAGGTACAAGCTTGAGCGTTTGGCTCAGCCCGCGGAATCCGAACCGTTCGAGGTGATGCTGGCCATCACCGTCATAGATCCCGACGCCTCGCGCATCGAGCGACCGGCCCTGCTGGGGAACGGCAAGACGCTCCAGTTCGACAGCAGCGACCCCCCTTCGCGTTCCACAAACTCCGCCAAGTGGACTGGAAAGGTCACGCTTCCGCGCGGGGACAGCGAGCAGACGGTCGTCCTTGCGGCGGGATCGGCGGAACTTGAAGTGCAGGTGCCTGCGGCGCAGTCGAAGGCGCCCCCAGAGGGAGAGATTGCGGTCAACAATCCGACGCCGACGCCGGCGCCGCCCCCACCCCCCGTCACGCTGACTGCGCGGCTGCTCGATCCCAAGACGACGGAGCAAGCGGGCCCTCTCCGCGAGGGCGGCAGAGTCCGAATCGAACCTGTGCTTGAAAACGTCGCAGAGGAGCAGAGGCCGGAGGCGGAGGGGGCGCTCGCCTGGGAGCTTGTGTACGCGCCCGAACCGCTCAAGTCTGAGATCGAGCGCCAGCTCGGCGTCGTCAACGGTTCGCTCCCCCGCGCGGGCGAGATCACGGCACCTGAGTACAACGAGGATTACAGCGTCGAATTGAGACTCCGCAGCAGCGATGACCGCAGACTAAAG
>JBIKWD010000201.1:0-5623 GCA_044356505.1 Phycisphaerales bacterium | reverse complement strand
GACCGCGCCGCCTTCGCCGAAACCCTCGCCAAGGAACGCGTCGCGTTCGGCGAGGTCCTCGCCGACGAGCGCAAGGCCCTCGCCGCGGCCGCGACCACCGAGCGCAAGGCGATCGCGGGCTCGCTCGGCGAGGAACGCGCGGCGCTCGCCGACGCGCTTGCCAAGGAGCGCGCGGCGCTTGCCGATGCGCTCGTCAAGCACCGCGAGGCGTCGTTTGCCGACCTCGCGCGCGAACGCGAGGCGCTGGTCGCGGGCGTGAAGGATGCGGTCGCCTCGAGCGGCGCCACCGCCGCCAGCGAACGCGAGGCCTTCGCGAAGTGGGCGGCCGAGGAACGCGCCGCGTTCGCAGACGACCTCGAGGCGCGGCTCGTGAAGCTCGTCGACCGCGCGCTCGTCGGCGCGGGAATCGTGGCCGGCGCGCTTCTCGTCGGCCTCGCGATCCTGAAGTTCATCCCGTCGCGCAAGGCGGGGTGATCGGCGCGAAGGCCGCAACAGGCGCGTTCATCAGCCGATGCGGTCGGTGTCGACGTGGAACGTCCAGACGTCGCCTGCGTCGAAGCACGAGCTGAAGTAGACCGTCATGCGGCCGTAGAGGTCGCCAGCCGCGGGCGCGGTCGGGTACTTCACGACGTTGTCGAAGTGGATGAACGTGGTCCACGCGCCGCCCATCGCGGCAGGCACGGGATCCGCGCCCGTGGACGAACCAGCTGTGCCGGGATTCGGGTTGCGGAGGTCGTAGCCGCACTTCGTGTTCGGGGTGCCGAAGCTGACCGCCTTCAGGCCGCACGTGGCGGCGGTCGCCTCGATCGTGATCGAGGTCAGCGTCGCGCCGACGTTCGTCATGACGACCCGATAGTCGGGACCCGTGGCGATGACGGTCGAGGGCGAGATGACGACGAAGGCGGGGTACTCGATCACGCCCGAGCAGCGCTCGACCCGAAGGCGACTCGTTGCGTTGGAGACCGGCGTGGAGGTCTGGCTGACGGTGGTCACGACCCGCGGCGTTCCCGCCGAGACGGTGAAGCCGCCATAGGTCGCCGCGTGCGTGGCGGCGGCCGAGGCGAGCGATGCGAGCGAGGCGAGGGCGACGGTGGCGATCTGGTTCATGGCGCAGGCCTTTCTTTTTGAGGTTTGAAGGGAAACGCTGCGGTTCCCTGCAAGTCCTCCGCCTGGCCAAGCGGGGTGTCTCAGATGTGTCGCAGGATTTCCGCCCGCCGCCCCGACCGACCGCACTCCACGGCAAGGGGTGCTTTTCCGCCGCTTGCGACCTGCTATCATGTTCCGTCGCTTGGGCGCTTAGCTCAGCTGGCTAGAGCGCACGGATCACACCCGTGAGGTCACTGGTTCGAGTCCAGTATCGCCCATGATTGAACGGCCCCTGTCTGCGGACAGGGGCCGTTCGCGTTCTCACAACGTGGGGCAACGCGAACGCCGCTCTGCGGACAGGGGCCGTTCGCGTTCTCACAAGGTGGGGCAACGCGGGCGTTGCGCCCGCGACGCGGATCACTCCGCGCAGGGACCCCAGTTCGCGAGCAGTTGCGCCAGATCTGCCGCGCCCACTTCGCCGTTGCCGTCGAGATCCGCGATGCAGCTGCCGCTGCACGGACCCCAGCCGACAAGCAGCGCGCTCAGATCGGCAGCGTTGACTTGTCCGTCCTCGAAGATGTCCGCCAGGCACGCCGGCGCATCTGGGACCACGACGATGTCCGCGGGATTCGACACGGTGCCCGCGACCGTCGCCGTGCGCGTGTAGATGCGGTAGCCGTTCGTCGTCAGCACCGCGCCCGCGGGCACGAAGAGCTCGTTCGTGTAGATCGCCTCCTGGCTCTTGCCGGGCGCGTTGTTGTGGATGTCCGCGAGGGAGACATTCGCGCCCGCGCGGATCCGCAGCGCACCGACGAGGTAGTTCGTCGTGGCAAAGCCTGCTTCGACCGCGCCGAAGTCGCGCGCGAACACCTCGAGCGGCTGCTCCGCGCTGACGCCGACGCCTGTCATCTCGAGCGTCGCCTGGTCCATCACGAAGCGCGCTGCGCTGTCGATCGCCATGTCGAAGCTGCCGCCGACGCGGAGCCACCACACGGGGTCGGGCAGCACGATCGACGAGTCCGCCGAAACCGCGTAGTCGCCGCCGATCGAGTAGCCGTCGCCCGGCTCGGGCGGCAGGAATCCGTTGTTGAACTGCCCCGTGATCGTGCCGGTGTTCGTCAGCGTGCCGTAGATGTAGAGGATGCCGCGCTGGATGACGGTCGTGCCCTCGTTGGTGTAGTTGGAGAACACATCGGTGTCGCCCGCGACGCGGTGCTCGCCGCCGAACGCGGTCGACACCGACTGCGCGAGCAGAGGTCCCTGGAGGTAGCTGACGCCTCGGTCCATGGTCAGGAAGCTCTGGTTCACGAGGAGGTCTGAGTTCCGCTGCAGCAACTGTCCGAACGGGGCGACCGTGAGCTGCTGGAAGGTGACGGTGCCCTCGATCGGCGCGACCAGCCGGCCGTCCACCGTGAGGCCGCCCGCGGCGACTTCGGTCGACTTCTCGAACACCGTGTCGTTGGCGACCGTCATCAGCGCCGTGTTCGACAGCGCGATCGGCTCGAGCGCCGTGAAGGTGAAGCGCTTCTGCGAGGCATCGACGATGCCGTCGGCTTGGGCGAACGCTGGGTTGCCGACGAGCAGGCGGTCGCCGGGGCTTCCCGCCGAGATCGCCGCGACGAGCGACGGGTGGTAGGTGCCCTTGGTCTCGTTGGCGACGCGGTGGACGCCGTAGGTTCGGACGCTTCCCTGCGCCGTGTTTGCGCCGATGTTGTCACCCGGAACACCCGCTGCGAACGTGTCGCCATCGAGCGCGATGCCGAAGCCGAAGAACTCGTTCGGCGCAACGTCGTCCGCGGAAAGCACGATCTGCTCGGCCCACAGGCCTCGGCTGCGGACAAACACGCGCACCGCGAACTGATTCGGACCGAGCCCGACGTCGCCGCCGACCGGAGTCACCACCAGCGTGTCTCCATCGAGCAGAACACCCTTCCCGATCACATCGACCGGTTCGCCCTTGTTCGCGGGAAGCAACTGCCGAAAGCCCCAGAAACCGGAAGAACGCGTAAAGACCGAGACGCTTGCCGCGTCTGGCACTCCATCGACGTCATCCAATGCCGAGGCGACCACAAGCGTGTCGCCCTCGACGTCGACGCTCGATCCGAACCAGTCGTTCGCGGCGCCGTCCGGCGCGAGGATGATCGCCTGCTGGGACCAGACGGACACGTTGCGCGTGAACACGGCGGCGCTTCCCTGGTTGCTGTTCGGGCCGACATCGTCGAAGACGCTGCCCACTGCGAGCGTCTCGCCGTCGAGCGCGACCGAGCTCCCAAACCGATCGAAGGCGGCGCCGTCGCCGGCGACGAGGAAGGCCTGAAGACTCCAGTTTCCTGCACTCCGCTTGAAGACACGAACACTGCCTTGGTCGGCGTTCGCGCCGACATCGTCGCTCCCACTTCCGACCGCGAGCGTGTCGCCCGACAGTGCAACGACTCCGAACTGATCGCCTGCGGCGCCATCGCTCGCGGTCAGGGTCGCCTGCTCGGTCCAGATGCCGCCTTCGCGCACGAAGACGCGGACACTGCCTTGGTCCACGTTGGCGCCGACATCGTCGCCGCGCGCGGAAACAGCAAGGGTGTCGCCGTCGAGCGCGATCGACTCCCCGAGCCTGTCGCCGTTCGAGCCGCCGCTGGAGGTCAGGATCTGCTGCAGCGTCCACGATCCATCGACGCGCACGAATACATGCACGCTACCCTGATCGACCCCGCCATCGAAGTCATCCAGCGGCGAGCCGATCGCCATCGTGTCGCCATCGAGCGCGATGGACGAGCCGAAGGCATCGTTCGCGCTCCCTCCGCTGGCGACGATGGTGGCGTCATCGGGGTAGAGCGCCTTCAGGGTCTGCGCATCCGCGGCAAGGCTGGATCCAAAGAGTGCGACGGCGGCGAGGAGCGCGCGGGAGTCGAAGGGATTGGGCGGTGGAAGCAGCACGGTGAAGACCAGAAGCGGGGTTCAAGGCCGTGGCGCGCCGAGGCGAGCCGAGGTGGAGTGCGGACGATGAAGGATGCCAGCAATCCGCAGAGGATCGCCGTTTCTCTCAGCGTATCGAAGACACCTCGTGCAATCGACGCCTTGGACGAAGGAGCGCAGGACATGCAGTGACCGCGCGGGGTCGGTTGATCCCGCGAGCCGCCGGGCGCCGCGCATCTGCAACACGTTGACGCTGCATGACTTGGATGTACCTTCGCTCGGCGCCTCCGAGAGGGCGTGCTGCAGCGGCTCGTACCCGCGAGCCATGCGGACCCCTGCGGCACGTCTCGGTACCATCACCCGCTCCATGCAGCTTCGCCTCGCCGACCATTCCGACCACGACGCGCTCTGGCGCATCATCGAGCCGACCATCCGCGCGGGCGAGACGTGGGCGCTGCCGCGCGAGTGGACGCGCGGCGAGGCGCTTGCGCATTGGCTCGCGCCCGCGCACGAGGTGTGGGTCGCCGACCGCGGCGACGAGCGTGTGCGCGATGTCGTCGGGACCTTCTTCCTGCGGCCGGCGCAGCTCGGACCAGGGTCGCATGTCGGGAACGCGGGCTACATGGTGCGGCCCGATGCGTGGGGCACGGGCGTCGCGGGCGCGATGTGCGACCGCTCGATCGCGCGCGCCACGGAACTCGGGTTCTCCGCGATCCAGTTCAACTTCGTCGTCTCGACCAACGCGCGCGCCGTCGCGCTCTGGGAGCGCAAGGGTTTCCGCATCATCGGGCGCTCGCCCGGCGCGTACATCCACGCCACGCTCGGGGCCGTCGACGCGTTGATGATGCACCGCGCGCTGTGAGTGCCGCGCGGGACCGAGTGCTACGCTTGCGTCCGGCCCGTTCCGCCGCCCCGCCATGCACGACCGTGTCCGCGTACCCGAACTCATGGACGATCCCGCGCTCGACGCGGCGGCGCACGACCGTGCGCTTGCGGGGCTGATGCGGCTGAACGCGTGGTCGCGCAGCCATCGGCTGCTCTGGCGCGGGGTGGCGGCGCACGCACGCGACGTGAACGCAGCGGGTCGCGCGCTGCGGGTCGTCGACGTCGCGACGGGCGCGGGCGACGCGCCGATCGCGATGGCGGCATGGGCGCGCCGCGAAGGCCTGCGTATCGAGTGGGTGCTTTGTGACCGCAGCGCACACGCGCTCGGGATCGCGGCGGCGGCGGCGCGGGCGGCGGGCGTGGCGGCCACCACGGTCGAAGCCGACGCCGTCGCGGCGCCGCTTCCGTGCGAGGGCGATGTCGTGACCTGCTCGCTCTTTCTCCATCACTGCGACCCCGCCGATGCGGCGCGCGTCCTTGCGCACATGGCGGGTGCTGCGACGCGGGGGGTCGGCGTGACCGATCTCGACCGGACGCGCGGTGGCCTGGCGCTCGCGTGGCTTGGTTCGCGCGTCCTGAGCCGATCGCGGATCGTGCACCACGACGCTTCCGCCAGCGTGCGCGCTGCGTTCACGCGGGAGGAGATCGCCGCGATCGCGCGCGACGCGGGGCTTCCTGACGCGGAGGTGCGCGCCGCATGGCCCGCCCGCTGGACGCTCTGGTGGAGGCGCGCATGACTCCG
>JBIKWD010000202.1:0-5623 GCA_044356505.1 Phycisphaerales bacterium | reverse complement strand
CGCTCATCAACCTGGTGAACCTCATCCTGCTCGAGGCGATCCAGGGACGCGCGTCCGACGTCCATGTCGAGCCCTTCGAGAGCGAGCTGCGCGTCAAGTACAGGATCGACGGCGTGCTCGTCTCGCAGCCGCAGCCACCGAAGCACCTGCAGGCCGCGCTCATCGGCCGCATCAAGATCATGGCGGGCATGAACATCGCCGAGCGCTATGTGCCGCAGGACGGCCACATCACGCTGCGCTTCGAGGGGCGCAAGGTCGACATCCGCGTGTCGACCGTGCCGACCCTCTACGGCGAGTCGGTGGTCATGCGCATCCTCGACAAGAGCTCGCTGCCGCTCGACCTCGTCAGCCTCGGGATGAGCGAGTCGCACCGCGCGATCGTCGACCGCATGATCGGAAAGCCCCACGGTCTCGTCCTCGTGACGGGTCCGACGGGCTCTGGCAAGACGACCACGCTCTACGCGGCGCTGTCGAAGCTCTACGACCCGCGCAAGAAGATCATCACGATCGAGGATCCCGTCGAGTACGAGCTCAACGGCATCAACCAGATTCCCGTGAACGCGAAGCGCGGCCTCAGCTTCGCGACGGGCCTGCGCGCGATCCTGCGCCAGGATCCCGACATCGTGTTCGTCGGCGAGATCCGCGACACCGAGACCGCCGACATCGCGATCCGCTCGGCGCTCACGGGCCACCTGATCTTCTCGACGCTGCACACGAACGACGCGATCTCGTCGGTCGGGCGTCTCGTCGACATGGGCGCGGAGCCGTACCTCGCGGCGAGCGTGCTCGAGGGCCTGCTCGCGCAGCGCCTCGGTCGACGCCTCTGCACCGCGTGCAAGGAGTCGCGCCCGATCAGCGAGGAGACCGACAACCGCCTGACGCCCGATGAGCGCCGCCGCTTCAACGGCCGGCAGATGGTCGGAACCGGCTGCGAGAAGTGCGGCAACAGCGGTTTCCGCGGCCGGCTCGGCTTCTACGAGATCGTGCGCATCAACTCGGCGCTTCGCGCAGCCATCGCGCAGAACCGCCCGGTGCACGAGCTCAAGGCGCTGCTCGACCCCGAGTTCATCACGATGCGCGAGGACGGCATGCGCAAGGCCGCCGCGGGCATCACCACCATCGAGGAAGTGCTGCGGGCGACGCAGGACGTCGAGGACTTCTCGGCGGACCTCGTCAAGCAGAACTCCGAGAGGAAGGGCTGATCGCGCGCCATGCCGTCGTTCCGCTACCAGGCCATCGGCACGGACGGATCGGTTCAGGCGGGCACGCTGACCGCGACCGACCGGTCGAGCGCGATCAAGGTCCTCTCGCAGCGCGGCGAGACGCCGATCGAGATCGAGCTGAGCGCGGCCGACGCTGCGGCGGCCGCGGGGCGGCGCGTATCGAGGCCATCGATCGCCCGGGCCGAGCTTGCGGACCTCATCCGCGAGCTCGCGACGGCGCTCGAGGCCGGGCTTCCGCTCATGCAGGCCCTGCGCACCGTGCGCAAGCAGGCCGCGACGAAGAACCTGCAGACGATCCTCGACTTCCTGATCGAGCGCGTGGAGGCGGGCGTGACGCTCCACCAGGCCGCCAAGGAGTACGGGGCGCCCTTCGACGACATGACGACCGGCATGCTGCGCGCCGCCGACGCGTCGGGCCGCAACGCCGAGATCATGCACCAGCTCGCCGATCTCCTCGAGCGGTCGGTCGAGCTGCGGCGCGAGGTGCTCGGCGCGGTGATCTATCCCCTGATGATCGCAGCCCTGATCGCGGTCAGCGTCGTCATCCTCATCGTCTTCGTGCTTCCACGCGTCATGAAGCCCATCATGGGCGCAGGCCTCGACCTGCCGCTTCCGACGGTCGTGCTGATGAACATCTCCGACTTCATCGCCTCGTGGTGGCTCGTGCTCATCGGCGCGGCGGTGATGGTCACGGTGTCGTTCCGCAACTGGCTGGCCTCGCCCAGCAACCGCCTTCGCTTCGACACCTTCCTGCTCCGCCTGCCCGTCGCCGGCCGGCTGATCCGCGACATCGCGGTCGCGAGGTTCACGCGCACCCTCGGCACGCTGGTCTCGGCGGGCATCCCGATCCTCTCGGCGCTCAAGATCGTCCGCGACACGCTCGGCAACTCCGCGCTCACGCGCGCGGTCGACCAGGTCTCCGACAAGGTGACCACCGGCCAGTCGCTGGCGGATCCGCTCGAGCGGAGCGGCCACTTCCCGCCGCTTCTCGTCCAGATCGTCAACATCGGCGAGCGCTCCGGCCGACTCGAGCAGATGCTCCTGCACGCAGCAGGCTCGTTCGACCGGCAGGTGAGCAACTCGCTCAAGCTCTTCACGCGCATCCTGCCCACGATCCTCCTCATCGTGATGGCGCTCATCGCAAGCTTCGTCCTCGCGGCGATCCTCCTGCCGATCATCGAACTCCAGAAGGCGGTGGGCTGACGACGAAAGGCGGCGGCGCCGAGCTTCCCGCGAAGATTCGCCGAGAATCCCCAACCACCGAGCATCCGATCCGTACATGAGTGCATGACCATGCAGAACACCCGAACCATCAACCGTCGAACCCGCCGCCAGCTCCGCCGAGGCTTCAGCCTCATCGAGGTCATCGTCGCGGTGACCATCATCGCGCTGTTCGCAGCGCTCATCGGCCCGACCGTGCTCAACCGCCTCGGCGGCGCCAAGGTCGACGCAGCGCGCATCGAGGCGACGAAGATCGCCGACCAGGTGAAGCTCTACCTGACCGAGCGCAAGGAGACCTCGATCAACGCCGACTTCACGCTCGAGCTGCTCGTCCCCGACTACATCGAGTCGAAGGACGACCTGCTCGATCCGTGGGGCACGCCCTACATCCTCGACCGCCCCGGCCTGAGCGGGCGCGACTTCGACATCGTGAGCCTCGGCGCCGACAGGCAGCGCGGCGGCGAGAAGGAGAACGCGGACATCATCCACGGCAAGGAGCGCAAGTCGTCCTGACGGACGGCTCGGCGCGAAGATCCGCTTCCACGATGACGACCGCACGCCACCAGCGGCCAGCCTCGCGCAACCCTCGCCGAAACAGGCGCGGGTTTTCGCTCATCGAGCTGATCGTGGCGTGCACGATCCTCGTGCTCGTGGGCACGCTGGCGCTTCCGCGCTTCTTCGTGGTCGAGTCGCAGCGCGAGGAGAAGATCATCGTCGCGGTCGAGGACCTCCTCCGCATGTTCGCGTTCCGCAACTCCGCGGGACTCCAGCAGGTCAGCCTCCACTACGTGCGCAGCCAGGGCACGCTCGCCCTCTGGATCATGGACCTGAATCCCCAGGATCCCGAGGGACCGCGCGTCTGGCAGCAGGACCGGCTCAGCAATCCGGTGGAGTTTCCCGATGGCTTCGTGATCGAGCAGGCGCTCGTCGACACGAACGCGCTGACCGACGACGAGTGGACGATCGCCACCAACCCGGACGGCAGCCGTCCGCGCATCGAGCTCGCGCTGCGCGGCAGGAAGAAGAGCGCGGAGATCGTGCTCGAGACCTACACGAACGCTCCCCTGCGCTCGGACGACCCGAGGGCGCGCGCGCTGGCCCCGATCGACCTCGACGCCGAAGGAAGCGGGTACGACCCATGGTGAGCGCCCGCGATCGCGACACGGCTCCGACCGCGGCGCGGGGGCGCACCTGCCGCCGCGCGGGGTTCGCGCTCATGGACGCCGTGGTCGCGGGTCTCCTGCTCTCGATCGGCATGCTCGCGATCCTTTCGGTCGCGAGCCAGGCGCTCAACCTTTCGCGGCGCGGAGAGATCGACGTCCGCGCCGCCGCGGCGCTCGACGAACTCCTCGGATCGGTGCTGACGGAGGGACCGCGCGACTTCCCCGAGCTCTACCCGACCTCGGGCGAGTTCGACGAGTCGTCGCCCTACGCGGACTTCGAGTACACGATCAGGATCGACCAAGGCGGCTCGGGCGTTCCCGCAGAGGTCGAGGTCGTGGTCACCCACGAGAGCGGGCGCTCCTACAACGTGCTGACGCGGATCGCGGAGAAGCGCGGCGAAGAGCCGGACCCCATCCGCTATCCATCGACACCGATCGACAGAGAGGCCCGAATTGCCGAACAGGAGGCTCGCCGTGAAGGCCAACCCATGTCCCCCTAGCGCCGGAGGCGCGCGCGCCCGGGGCTTCACCGTCATCGAGCTCGTCATCGCGATCTCGGTCGCCGCGATCGTGATCGTGTCGATCGGCGCCGTCCTCTCCCGCGTCGCCCGCGCACGCGACATCGCGCGCAACCAGCTCGACGCCGTGTCGCGCGCCAGCACGGCGCTCGACGCGATCCGTTCCGACCTCGCGTCGGTGATCCGCGACGAGGACCTCTTCTACACCCGCGTGATGCTGCTCGACGGCACCGGCTACTCGACGGTCGGCCCGGCGGACCGCGACGAGGTGCTCGTCTACAACAACCGCCTGCGGCCCATGCGTCGCGACGAGTACCAAGGCGAAGGCGGCGAATACGAGTCGCAGTACCGCCTCGACAGCGCCGACGGCGTGCTCTGGATGCGCCGCGACGCGGTGCCCGACCAGAACGGCGAGGGCGGCGGCATGGCGATCCCCGTCGTCGACGGCGTGGTCGGCGTGTCGATTGAGGCCTACGACGGCGAGTCGTGGTATCCCGACTGGGATTCCGACGTGATGGGCCTGCCTTGGGCCCTGCGCGTCTCGGTGACCGCGGTCGGAGGCGATCTCGAGAACCCGACCGCGAGGATGCCCACGGTCACGCTCCGCACCCAGATTCCGCTCGATCGCGTTGTTCCGCCGCCGCAGCTTGAAGAGAGCGAGGATGAAGCAGGCGATGAAACCGACGCGGACGGCGACGGCATTCCGGATGCGGACGCAGCGGCGGCGGCCGGAGGAGGCGCCGACGGCGGCGTCGATGGCGGTGCCGGCGGCGGCGGAGTTCCGGCCATGGGCGGCGGCGGCAACGGACTCGTCGGTACCGGAGGCGGTGGCATGATTGGCGGCGGCGGCGGCGGTGGCGGCGGCGGTGACTTCACGTCGCCCGGCGGCGGCGGTGGCGGCGGTGGAACCACCATCGGCGGCGGCAACGGCAATCCGCGTCCGATCGGCACGGGCCGCGGCCGGGGCGGATACATCAACCGCGGCGGCGCGGGCGGTCTCGGCAGCGGGACATCGCGGGGACCGCGCGGGTGATCGAGCGTCGCGCCCAGCTTTCCCCGACGCGCGCGCCTCGCCGCGGATCCGTCATCGTGATCGTGATCTGGGCCGTGGCCATCGCAGCGGTGTTGATCGCGGCGGCGCAGATCATCGCGTTCCGACAGGCCGCGATGGGCCGCGAGGCCCTCGCGAGGGTCGAGGCCCGCTGGGCCGCCCGCGCGGGGATCGAGGAGATGATCGCGATCCTCGACTACCACACCGAGACCCCCGCGCCCGATGACGCACGCCAGCTCTTCAAGGACCTCACGCTTGCCTCGACGGGCGACCTCGGCTCGGGAAGCTGGGAGATCAGCCACGTCGAGGACGGCGTGCGCTACCTCGGGCCGCAGGACGAGCACGCGAAGCTGAACATCAACTCCGCCACGCGGCTGATGCTGCTCGAACTCGCCAACATGAGCCCCGACGTCGCCGACGCGATCGTCGACTGGCGCGATGGCGACG
>JBIKWD010000032.1:0-19911 GCA_044356505.1 Phycisphaerales bacterium | reverse complement strand
ACTTCGTGCGCGATGCGAAGGGCACCTGGGTCGAGCGCAACATCGACTCGACAATGGTGGGCCGCGCGATCTCGACCAAGGCTGTGGGATCCGCCGACCGCGTCGACATCACGGCGTCCTACAAGGAGCCCGAACCCCCCGCGGGTCCACCCGGCGGAGTTCCCGTGAGCATGAGCGCGCCCGCCGTCGTCGACATGGGCGCCGACCTGGTGTGGACGGTCACCGTCCTGAACGACACGCCGCAGCCGCTCGAGGCGACGTACGCGGCGGCGGCGATGGCGACGAGCTACAACGGCGACGTGTCCGTGACGCTCGGCTCGCGCGCGGGCAGTTCGGTCATTCCGCCGGGCGAATCCTGGACGCAGCCCGTCACGCTGCCTGCTGCGGAGTGGTCGAAGCTCGTAAGCGACGCGGCAACGGTGACGGTCACGGCGCTCGTGAAGTTTCCAGCCAGCGGCGCCGCGACGGTTCGGCGTGGATCGGTTCCGATCCGCACGGGCCTCGTGTCGGTCGCGATCCCGCCGGTTCTACCCAAGGGAGCGCCGGCGGTCGCCGTGATCACGGTCGAGAACACCACGGGCGCGCCTCTGGAAGACGTCGTCCTGAGTCTTCGTTCGCATCCCGACCTTCGGATGGACGGCGAATCGGCCGTCACCCTCGCGCTCGGCGATCTCGCGCCTGGAGCCTCGCGTGTGGTCAAGCAGCAGGTTGTCGCCGTCGGATCCTGCGAGGGATATCTCTCGGCGGTCGTCGAGCCCTCGAGTGGCCGTTGGTTCAGCGATTTCGCCGAGGTTCGGGTGCCGCGGCCGCAAGGAGCGGACCTCGATGGCGACGGCCGCGTGAACGGCAGCGATCTCGCCTTCCTGCTCGCAGCATGGGGAACCAACGATCCGACCGCCGATCTCGATGGGAACGGAACGGTCGGCGGCGAGGACCTCGCGGCGCTGCTCGTGGCGTGGACGGGCTGATCCCGCCTTGGCGTCTCGCGGCAGCTCAGGGGCGCTCGTCTCAGCGCGGGAATGGTGCGCGTTCACCGCGTCGTCGCTGCCAGCGGATCGACCCAGAAGTCGGGGCGCCGCCACGCGCGCGTCGAGCGCTCGGCCGGCGGGTTCGGGTCGGTGCACGGCAGTTCGGCGCCCGGCACGCGCTCGACGTTCGCGTAGGCTTCGAGCCATGCGCGCAGCCACTGGTCGCGGGCGCGCGTCGCGTCGCGCGCGGGCGCCTGCTCGGACGCGCGTCGGAAGGCGGGGCGACTCGCCTGCGCCTCGAGGGTCGCGAGCAGTTCGGCGAGTTCGGCGTCGCTCAGGAGCCCGGCCGCATGCGCGCGGGCGAGGTCGGCGCGCTCGCGGTCGACAGGCGGATAGAGACCGGGGGCGTCGATCGGATACGACGCAGGCGAGAGCGGGGGATCGTCGGCCGTGCGGTCGGTGTCGACCTCTGCGTACATCGACGGCGGGTTCGAGAAGAGCCGCGTCCGCAGGTCGGCGCACCAGCGCGGCGCGTTCGCGAGCCGCAAGATCACTTCCTGCTCGGTGAAGCCCGGTTGGATCCAGGCGCCGTCGCCGTGCGCAGCCGCGTGGATCGCGCGCAACTTGTCTCCCGTCGTCGGCTGCTCGGCCGTCCGCAGGGATGTGAGCGCGCAGCCTGCGAGCGGAACGCACATCGTCGCGAGCATCCATCGTGCGGCGAGGCTCACGGCATCGGCTCCTCTTCGCCCGCGCTTTCGCCGCCGTCGACCTCGGCGGTCGCGGAGGCGATCGCCTTCCACGCGCGGATCGTCTCGTCGCGGCGCAGATCGAACTCGCGGTCGGTGAGCAGTCCGTCGCGCCGTGCGGCGGCGAGCGCAAGCAGTTCCTCGCCGAGGGTCGGCGGCCGCGTCACGACGCCAGCGCGCGTGGCGCAGCCGAGGGGCGCTGCGAGAAGGAGCGTCGCTGCGAGGGCGCGCAGGGAGGTGCGTGTGGATCGGACAGGCAACGCGGCAAGTCTAACGGGGCGACCGCTTCGCGCGCCTTGCGGGCGCGGGGCGCTCGGTGCGCGCGGCCGTCGCGTCGGCCTCGCGGACATGCCGGAGAAACTGCTCGGCCGATGGCGAGAGCACGCGGTCCTCGAGCTCGATGACCGCAAAGGTGCGGCCAAGCCACGGAGCCTCGACCGGCAGGACATCGAGCGTGCCCGCGGCGAGTTCGCGCGCGATGAGCGACATCGGCATCAGCCCGATCGCATCGCTCTCGGCCACGATCTCCTTCATCATGCTCGGCGAGTCGCAGGTGATCGCGGGAAGCGTCTCGGCCGTGCCGGGCTCGGCGGTCCGGCTCCTCTTCGCCTTCCCGCCCTTTCCCTGCAGGAAGTTCGAGAGCATGTCGGGCGGAACCCGCGTGGTGAGCGTGAGCGGATAGCGCAGCGCGTTCTTGAGGCGCAAGGTCGATCCTGCGAGCAGCGGATGCCCCGCGCGCACGACGAGGTAGCCCTTGTGCCACGCGAGCGGCGTCACGCGCAGGCCGCGCTCGAGTTCCGCCGTCTTCTGGTCGCCGATCGCGAAGTCGATCTCGCGGCGCCTGAGCATCTGGAGCAGCGTGTCGACGCTGTTCGAGACCGCCGTCAGCTTGAGCGCGGGATGCGCGTGCGCCATGCGCGCCATCGCCTTCGCGACGAACATCTCCGACGGATAGACGCCCGCGCCGAAGCGGAGCTCGCCCACCTCGAGTCCGCGGACCCGCTGCATCTCGCGCTCGAGATCGCCCGCGTGGGCGACGACCGCCCGCGCCTTCGAGAGGAAGATGCGGCCGACATCGGTCGCCTCCACGCCGCCGCGGGCCCGGCTGAACAGGGTGGTGCCCATGCGCCGTTCAAGTTCCTGGATGCTGCGTGAAAGCGCCGGCTGCGAGATGTCGAGCGCGCGGGCGGCGCGCGCGAAGTTGCGGTGCTCGGCGAGCGCGAGCGCGTGCCGATGGTGCCGCAGTTCGAGATCCATGCACGAATCGTATCGAAACAACAACTTCGATGCATTGGACGCATCGGCCGCCTGCGCGTAGTCTGCCCTCGTCCGTTCCCCGGGGAATGCGACCTCCGCACACGAACCAACGAGCACCCATGCCCCACGCAATGTCCCGACTGCTCCACCGACTCGTCTCCGTCACCCGTCGCGCGATGCCGGCGTTCGCGGCCGTCGCGGTCGGCCTCTCAGGCGCCTGCGCCGCACAGGCCGGTTCCGTCACCGTCGCGCCCGCGCCAGACCAGAAGGCGCCTGCGAGGAAGCAGCCCAACATCCTCGTCATCTGGGGCGACGACATAGGGCAGTTCAACGTCAGCGCCTACAACATGGGCATGATGGGCTACAAGACGCCCAACATCGACCGCATCGGCCGCGAGGGAGCGATCTTCACCGACTGGTACGGCCAGCAGAGCTGCACCGCCGGCCGCGCGGCGTTCATCACGGGCCAGTCGCCGATCCGCACCGGTCTCACCAAGGTCGGCCTGCCTGGCGCTCCTGAAGGCATGCGCAAGGAGGACCCGACGCTCGCCGTCATGCTGAAGGCGCAGGGCTACGCGACCGGCCAGTTCGGCAAGAACCACCTCGGCGACCGCGACGACATGCTGCCGACGGTGCATGGCTTCGACGAGTTCTATGGCAACCTCTACCACCTGAACGCCGAGGAGGAGCCGGAGAACCCCGACTATCCGAAGGACCCGGCGTTCAAGAAGAGCTTCGGCCCGCGCGGCGTGATCCACAGCTTCGCAGACGGCCGCGTCACCGACACGGGCCCGCTCACGAAGAAGCGCATGGAGACCTTCGACGACGAGGTCAACACCAGGGCGATGGACTTCATGGAGCGCACCGTGAAGGAAGGGAAGCCCTTCTTCCTCTGGTGGAACTCGACGAAGATGCACATCTTCACCCACCTCGCGGATGGCGTCGACGGCAAGACCGGCCTCGGCATCTACGCCGACGGCATGGTCGAGCATGACCGACAGATCGGCGTCCTCCTCGCGAAGCTCGAGGCGCTCGGCGAACTCGACAACACGATCATCATGTACTCGACCGACAACGGCGCCGAGAGCTTCACCTGGCCCGATGGCGGCACCACGATGTTCAAGGGCGAGAAGAACACGCAGTGGGAGGGCGGCTACCGCGTCCCGTGCGTGATCCGCTGGCCGGGCACCATCAAGCCGGGAACGATCGTCAACGACATCGGCGCGCACGAGGACATGCTGCCGACGCTGCTCGCGGCCGCCGGCAACACGACCGTCGTCGAGGACCTCAAGAAGGGCCAGGCCGTGAACGGCCGCAGCTACAAGGTGCATCTCGACGGCTACAACCTGATCCCCGCGCTCAAGGGCGAAGCCGCGTGGCCGCGCCAGGAGTTCATCTACTGGACCGACGACGGCAGCGTGGCCGCGCTCCGCTACGGAAACTGGAAGGTCACGTTCCTCGTCCAGGAGGCAGAGGGCCTCGAGGTGTGGCAGCAGCCGTTCGTCGAGCTGCGCGCGCCGCTCCTCACGAACCTGCGCATGGATCCGTTCGAGCGCGCCCGCGAGGAGAACGCGATGGGCTACCAGCGCTGGTACCTCGAGCGCATGTTCATGATCGCGCCGGCGGGCGCGTATGTGGGCAAGTGGCTGCAGAGCTTCCGCGACTTCCCGCCGCGCCAGAAGCCCGGCAGCTTCAACCTCGAGCGCGTCATGGAGGCGGTGACCAAGCCGCAGGGCCAGTGACGGGTCCCGCGCGTTTCGCCGCGGCGGCGTGCCTGCTGTGCGCCGCGACGATTCCAGTCTCGATGACCGGCTGTGCCACGGCGCGCGATTCGCGTGCCGTTGCACAGCCGTCTTCGGCAACGCTCGAGTCGTGGCGCGAAGGCTCCGCGCGTGACGCGATCGTGTCGTTCGTCGCGCGCACGACCGACGCCGCAAGTCCCGACTTCGTGCCCGAGGCCGAGCGCATCGCCGTCTTCGACAACGACGGCACGCTCTGGGCCGAGCAGCCGATGTACGTGCAGCTCGCGTTCATCGTCGACCGCGTGAAGGCCTTGCGGGCCGCGCATCCCGAGTGGGAGACGACCGAGCCGTTCGCGTCGCTCCTGAAGGGCGACACGAAGGCGGTCGCGGCGCAGGGCGAGCGCGCGCTCGGCGCGCTCGTCGCGGCCACGCACGGCGGCATGACAGACGAGGAGTTCCGCGCGACGGTGCGCGCGTGGCTGAACACCGCGCGCCATCCGAAGACGGGGCTCCGCTACGACGAGATGGTGTACCGGCCGATGGTCGAGTTGCTCGCGCATCTGCGCGCAAACGGCTACCGCACCTTCATCGTGTCGGGCGGTGGCGTCGATTTCGTGCGCGCCTTCGCCGCCGAGGTCTACGGCATCCCGACCGATCAGGTGATCGGCAGCACCGCGAAGTACCGTCACGAGGTGAAGGACGGCGTTCCGACGGTCGTCAAGACCGGCGAGATCGACTTCGTCGACGATGGCAAGGGAAAGCCGATCGGCATCGCATCGCGCATCGGCATGCGCCCGCGCATCGCGTTCGGAAACTCCGACGGCGACTTCGAGATGCTCGCATGGACGACCGCGGGGCAGGGCGCCCGCCTCGGCGTCCTGATCCATCACACCGACGCAGGGCGCGAGTGGGCCTACGACCGCGCGTCGCACATCGGCAAACTCGCGCGCGGCCTCGACGAAGCACTCGCGCGCGGCTGGGTCATGGTCGACATGGCGCGCGACTGGGCGCAGGTCTACGCGAAGACCCCGTGAAGCAGCGTCCGCCACCACCCGCGTGATTCCCACCAAAGGGAGCCGCCGCAGCGGCGACCGCTCGAACTTGGGCGCTCGCAACCTGCTTCGCAACTTGCTCGCTCTGGCGTGAACCACACCAAAGGGAGCCGCCGCAGCGGCGACCGCTCGAACTTGAGCGCTCGCAACCTGCTTCGCAACTTGCTCGCTCTGGCGTGAACCACACCAAAGGGAGCCGCCGCAGCGGCGACCGCTCAGACTACGCCCCGCGCACCATCGACAGGATCTGCCGCGGATCGAGCGTCCGCGCAGACTGCTCGATCTGCGGCTTGTGCTGCGCATAGAGCCCCTTGGCGCGCTCGACCTCGCGGCCGAAGAGCGCACGCATGTCGACCGATGACAGCTTGCGTCCGCCCGCGTAGTACTGCTTCGCGACCTGTCCGAGCGCGTAGGTCGTGGCGAAGCTCATCGCGGCGCCGGTCGCGGTCTTGACGATCTTGCCCGCGGTCTTGCCGAGGAACTTCTTGGCGAGGCCGCCGAGCAGGTCCCGCGCGAAACCCTCGACCACCTGCGACGTCATGCCGACGCCGACGGTGGCGATGAGCTCCTTGATGTGTCCCTTGTCGAGCGAGAAGCCGTAGGCCTTGCCGACGCCGTAGACCATCTTCATCTGGAGGGGAACGATCGCCATCGTCGCGAGTCCCTGCGGCAGCAGCTCGAGCGCGCCGTTGAGGATCGCGTACTTGAGGATGCTTGAATCGACTTCGGCCGACACGTTCCGCGCATCGGGTGGAAGCGGGGGCGCCGACCGCATGGCCGCGCCGGCGCCGACGGCTGCGCCCGCAGCGGCGGTGGCCGCGATGGGAGTCGCCAGCTCGATCTCCGCCATCTCGTCCGCCTCGCGCAGCACCATGGCGGTCTGGGCGCCGGAGAGTCCGAGCGAGCCGCGAAGCCCCTCGAGGAACCTGCCCTCGGAGTCGCTGTGCCGGCCATCCGCGTCGCACACGGCGACAGCCATCTCGTAGGCATACGACCGCGCCTCGGGCGAACCGAGCGCCTGCGCCTCTGCCTCGAGCGAGGTCTGCTTCATCATCACGCGGCGATAGGCGGTCGCCAGCGCGCGCGCATCGTCGCCGCCGTCGGCGAGCCCCTTGAAGACTCCGTCGATGCGTTCGCGCTCCGTCGGGCTCGTCGAACCGTCCGCGAGGGCGGCCATCACGCAGATGGCTCCTATGGCTTCGATCTGTCGGGCATCCATGGTTGGGGTCCTTGGGGGCTTCGGGGGCGGAAGCGTAGCCGCTCGGCGCGGGCCGGCGCTCGTTCCGCCCCGGTCCTGCGAAGTTTCAACCTCCGAGGCAAGCGAATGGGCCCGCCCTGCGGACAGGACGGGCCCAAGAGAGAGAAGTCGCGGGAAGAGAAGCCCGGGGGAGCCCGGACGGCCGGTCAGTTGCTCGGCGTGCCGCGGACCTCGACGACGTCGAGATCGGCCCACTCGTCGTTTCGATTCGCGTTTGTGCGGAAGCGGATCTTGAAGTTCGAGAGGTTGGCTGCCGTCGGCGGGAGCGAGAGCGCGACCTGCTCGAACGCCGTCGGCCGCACCTGCGCCGCCACCGACCAGGCCGAACCGTTCCACCACTCGATGTAGAGCCATTCGTTGCTCTCGAGGCCGGCGGTGCGGCGGGCGACGCGGAGCTCGATGCTGTTGAAGCCAGCCGTGCTGATGGTCCGCTCCATCCACGAGGTGCGGCGGACGCGGGCGCCCCATGCGCCGTCGAACTTGGCTGCGGTCGAGGCGAAGGAGTTGGTGCTCTGGATCACCCAGCCGCCGGCGGTGAGGTTGCCGGACTCGAAGCCGTCGGCGAAGAGCGTCTGCTGCGGCGGCGGGGCGACGGGGGTTCGCGAAACCACCGAGGAAGCGGCTGAGGCGTTCCCCGCGGTGTCTTCCGCGACCACGAAGTAGGAGTAGGTGACGCCGTTCACGAGCCCGGTGTTCGCGAATGAAGTCGTCGTCAGGAGCGAGGCCGTGATCTCGGAGAAGTTCACCCCGTCGGTCGAGCGGAACACCGCATAGCCCGCGAGGTCGGGTTCGGGAGACGCGTTCCAGGCGAGATCGACACGCGCGTTGCCAGCGGTTCCGACGAGGCCGGTCGGCGCGGCCGGCGGCGTGGTGTCGGGGCCGCCCGGCTGCGTCGCCGTGATGGCGGCCGCCGCGTTGATGCGGCCGTAGCCGAAGGTGCCGTCGACGCCCGCCGTGCCGAGATCGACGCAGGTCGAACGCAGGATCGACTCGACCTGCGCTGGCGTGAGCGACGGGTTGCGCGACCAGATGAGGCCGCAGAGCCCCGCGGTGATGGGGCAGGCGAAGCTCGTGCCGCTCACGTTGGCGTACGCGTTCGTCGCCGTGCGCGCGGTCGTGCGGATGCTGACGCCCGGCGCGAAGAGATCGACGAGCGTTCCGTAGTTCGAGAACGAGGCCCGCGCGTCGTTCTGGTCGGTCGCGCCGACGACGATCACGCTGTCCTCGCGGTTGCCGCTGAGATTGACGTTGCTGTTGCCGGCGGCCCAGACGAGAAGCGCGCCCTTCGAGCGGACGTAGTCGCCGGTCGTGAAGACGGTCGAGCTGTTGACGCCGCTGTAGCTCACGCTCGCGACCTTGTCGCCCGCATCGGCCGCGGTGCGGGCGGCGAGCGTCAGGTTCGAGAGCGACGCGCTGCCATCGGCGCTGTCGGTCACGCGCATCGTGCGGTGGCCGAGGTTCCAGCCCATGCCGGCGACGCCGACCGAGTTGTTGCCGTTCGCGGCGGCGCTGCCCGAGCAGTTGGTGCCGTGGCCGTTGATGTCGTTGATCGGACCGCCCTGGCTTTCCCAGGTCTGCGACGGGACATGGAACCCGTCGCGCTTGTGGAGCAGGAGATCCTCGTGCGTGGCGAGGATGCCCGTGTCGCAGATCGCGACCACGATGTCGGGCGAACCCGTCTCGAGGTCCCACGCCGCGCACGAGCCGAGCCGGTTGGCCGCGTGGTGCCACTGCTGGGTGAACTGCCCGTCGTTCGGGCAGGCGACCGGGAACACGATCCAGTCGGGCTCGACATACTCGAAGTTGCCCGTCGCCATGAGGCGCGCGATCACGGTGCTCTCCGTCTCGCCTTCCGGAACCTTCACGAGGAACTCGTCGACTTCGGGGAAGTGGCGCGCGACGCCGATGGCGCGGAGGTCGCGCTCGGCCTGCGCCTTCGCGCGGGCGTGCTCGGCCTCGCTCAGGCCGCGTTCCGCGGCCCTCGTGGCCTGCAGCGGCCGCGCGACGAGGACGCCGCTGAACTCGCGTTCACCGGGAATCGCCTCGAAGAGATGCGGGACAACCTGCGCCGCCGCGGAAGACGCGGTGGGAACGGTTGCGATGAAGACGGGAAGGACGGCGGGGGAGAGGGGCGCGACGATGGCCCCTGCGAAGGCGAGGAGCCAACGCGAAATCGAACGGTTCTGCATGATGGTGATCTCCAGAGTCCCCGTCATCCGCTCGGAAACGCGAGAGTTATCACTCGACCACGGGAAAGTCGCCCGAACCTCGGGATTGGGGCGCGCGCCTCACCTCTGCGGCTGTCCGGCGGCGCCGGGCATGGGCGCGGGAGCATCCTTCACGCAGCGGAAACCGATGTGCTCGGTGCCCGTGTCGGGCGGCATGCCGCGGCGGGCCGTCGCGCGGTAGCTCTCGCAATAGCTCGGGTTGCAGAGGTACGAACCGCCCTTGGTCACGCGTTCGGTCGAGTTCGCGACCGGCCGCGTCGGGTCATGGCTCGTCGCGGGGCCGCGCGGGTTGATGCAGCAGCCCTCGGGCGACTCTTTCGCGGCCCTCTCGCGCTCGGCGTGGGCGTCGGCGCGGTAGAGGTCGGCCGTCCAGTTCCAGACGTTGCCGACCATCTCGTAGAGGCCGTAGCCGTTGGGCGGGAAGCTCTTGACCGGCGCCACGAGCGCGAAGCCGTCCTCCTTCGTGTTGCGGTGGGGGAAGTCGCCCGTGAAGGTGTTGGCCATGAACGCGCCGGCATGCGGGCCATCCTTCGGGATGAAGTCCTCTCCCCACGGATAGCGCGTGTCCTTGCCGCCGCGTGCCGCGAACTCCCACTCCGCCTCGGTCGGCAACCGCTTGCCCGCCCACGTCGCGTAGGCGACAGCGTCCTCCCATGCGACGTGCACGACGGGGAGGTTGTCCTTGCCATCGATCGAGGAGCCCGGGCCCTGCGGTTGCCGCCAGTTCGCACCGGTCGTCCAGGTCCACCAGTTCGCCATCTCGCGGAGGTCGACCGCGTGGCCGGGCGGCGTGAAGACCAGAGACCCGGGCTTCAGCATCTCGTCGGGCGGCTTTGGCGTCCCCTCGGGCACCTGCTTCTTGAGTTCCTCCCAGTCGACGGCGCGCTCCGCGACCGTCACGTACTTCGTCGCCTCGACGAAGGCGCGGAACTGCGCGTTGGTCACGGCGGTCTCGTCCATCCAGAAGCCGTCGATCTTCACCCGGTGCGCGGGGCGCTCGTTGGGAAACGACCGCTCGTCGTCGGTCCCCATCGTGAACTCGCCGCCCGGAATCCACGCCATTCCCGCCGGTTTCGCGGCCGCCGGCTGCGTCGGGGCGGCGGGTGACACCTGCTGCGCGGCGGTGACGGCGAAAAGGGCGAGAAACGGCGCAATCGGCATGGTTCACGCATGGTACGGACGAAGGTGCGCCTTCGTTGCGCCGCCATGCCGTACCCTTCCGATCCATGGCGAAGCTCGGCTCCATCAACACGCTCGCAGCCGTGCGCGAGACGCAGTCGGGCTTCTACCTCGACGGCGGTGAACTCGGCGAGATCCTGTTGCCCGGGCGCATGATCCCGAAGGGGATGCGCGAGGGCGACACGATCGAGGTCTTCCTCTACCGCGATTCCGAGGACCGGCTCGTCGCGACGACCGAGACGCCGCTTGCCTGCGTGGGCGACTTCGCCTGCCTGCGCGTGAAGGACATCCACGAGCGCGCGGGCGCGTTCCTCGACTGGGGGCTGCCGAAGGACCTGCTCCTGCCGTTCCGCGAGCAGGACCCGCCCGTGCGCGTCGGTCAGAAGGTCGTCGTGCGCGTGATGCTCGACCAGCACACCGACCGCATCATCGCGAGCGCGCTCGTCCACCGTCACCTGAGCCGCGAGCGGCCGCAGTACCGCGCGGGACTCGAGGTCGACCTCCTCGTCTACGAGGAGACGGAGCTCGGATACAACGCCATCGTCGAGGGCACGCACCGTGGGCTGATCTACCGCAGCACGGTCGGGGCGCCGCTTGCGATCGGCGCGCGCATGCGCGGATTCATCAAGGAAGTCCGCGAAGACGGAAAGATCGACCTCTCGCTCGACCGCGCGGGCTACGAGCGGGTGGCGCCGCTCGCGCGGCAGATCCTCGAGGAGCTCGAGAAGGTGGGGGGACGGCTCAACCTCGACGACTCGAGCGACCCGGCCGAGATCCGCCGCCGCTTCGGGGCAAGCAAGAAGGCCTTCAAGCAGGCGATCGGCGCGCTCTACCGCGAGCGGCGGATCGTCCTGCTGAACCCGGGCATCGAGCTTGCGCGCGGCGACCGCGGGTAGCGGGGCGCGGGCGCACAAGAGTCGGCTGCCGAACTTGCGGCTGCTACCATCCGTGCCCCTCCAGGAACCCCATGACCGACCTTCTGATCCTCGCCACCGACGCGGCCACGACGGCCGCCGCCAATCCCGCCTCCCTCAAGATGTGGGCGTACGTCGGCTTCATCGGCCTCGTCGTCGTCTTCCTCGCGCTCGACCTCGGGGTCTTCCATCGAGAGGCGCACGAAGTCTCGATGAAGGAGGCCGCCACCTGGTCGGTCATCTGGCTCTCCTGCGGCGTCGCGTTCGCAGGATTCGTCTACAAGGCCTACGACGACCACTGGCTCGGCCTCGGCCTCGACACGCCGCGCTACAACACGCACGAGCTCGCAGGGCAGGTCCCCGAGCAGCCGATCATCGTCACGGGCGAGGTGACGGGTCTCGAAGCCGCGAAGCAGTACCTCGTCGGCTACGTCGTCGAGAAGTCGCTGGCGATGGACAACATCTTCGTCATCGCGCTGATCTTCTCGTTCTTCGCGGTGCCCGCGAAGTACCAGCACCGCGTCCTCTTCTGGGGCATCATCGGCGCGCTCATCATGCGCGGCGGCATGATCGGCCTCGGAGCGGGGCTGATCATGAAGTACCAGTGGATCCTCATCATCTTCGGCGGATTCCTGATATTCACGGCGCTCAAGATGGCGATCATCAAGGGAAACGACGACCCCTCGCAGAACATCGCCGTGCGGCTCGTCAAGAAGTTCCTTCCGATGGTCGAGTTCTACGACGGGCAGCGGTTCTTCACGAAGCGCACCCTGAAGCCGACCTACAGCAGGGATCCGGCGACGGGCAAGGAGACGATGGATCCGCCGCCGCCGGGCTCCCTGTCGGCGAAGTGGGCGATCACGCCGCTCTTCCTCGCGCTCATCCTCGTCGAGATCACCGACCTCGTCTTCGCGGTCGACTCGATCCCCGCGATCTTCGCGATCACGCCCGACCCGTTCATCGTCTTCACGAGCAACATCTTCGCGATCCTCGGCCTGCGTGCGCTCTACTTCTGCCTCGCCGCGCTGATCGCCAAGTTCCGATTCCTGAAGCCCGCGCTCATCCTGATCCTCGCCTTCGTCGGCGTGAAGCTCCTGCTTCTCAGCGTGCCGCCGTACCTCGATGAGATCGGCCTGGAGCCGCAGAAGTCGATCAAGATCGACACCACGCTCTCGCTCGTCATCGTGCTCGGGACCCTCGCGGTCGCGACGGTGCTGAGCGTGCTGGTCCCGGCCAAGGCGAAGGATGGTCACGGCTGACGCGGGTCGCGCTCACGCGCCGCGCTTCGTGCGAAGGCCGTCGATGCTGTAGTGGCCCGCGCCCGTGAAGAAGAGCGTGGCGAAGCCGACGAGATAGACGAGCGCGAGTTCCTTGTCGGCAAGCGGGTCGCTCCAGTGGACGACGAACGCGGCGACGGCCATGGTGACGGCGGCCGGGATCGCGGCCCAACGCGTCAGGAAGCCGACGATGAGGAACGCCGGCGCGACGACCTCGCCGAAGACGGCGAGCGCGAGCGACGCGGTCGGCCCGACGCCGATCGGATCGGGAAACTGGATCTCGCCGCCCGCGACGAGCTTCTGCAGCTTGGGAATGCCGTGCGTGAGCATGAGCCCCGACGCGCCGAGCCTCAGGACGAGGAGGCCGAGGTCGGTGAGGTTGCGGGAGACGTTGTCGGTGAGGGTGGACATCCGCGCATGGTAATCCCATCGGGCGGGCGCAATAATCAGCGATGTCGAGTCTTTCGAAGAATCCAGACCGCGTCCGCGGCGAACCTGTCGGCACGCGGCGCTTCTCCACGGCCACCGTCCGCGTCACCTCTTACCCGGCCGCGGCACCGACCGTCTCACCGACGGTCCCATCGACAGTCTCAAGGATCCAAGACATGACACGCTCCATTCTCACGCTCGTGACGGCTTCCATCGCCGGCATCTCGGCTGCTGCGCTCGCCGACGTCCCCTTCACGCCTCTTGCGGACTTCGGTCTCGGCGGCTCGCCCTTCGATGTGAACGCCGCGGGCGTCATCGTCGGCGGAGTGCGCGTCGAGACGGGCCCCGGTCCGTACCTCCCGGTCTTCTGGCCGACCTCTTCGTCGGAGCCGGTCGAGCTTCCCACCGTCAACGGCGGCTACGCGGTCGCCATCAACTCGAACGGCGACATCGTCGGCACCGAGTTCGCGGAGTTCGGCCCCTACGGCGTCGCGGTCCTCTGGTCGAACGGAAAGCGCACCGAGCTGCCTGACCTCGGCGAGGGCGCCTTCGCCGTCGACATCAACGAGTCGGGCGTCATTGCCGGCAACGTGATCGTGAACGGCGAGTACCGCGCCGCGCGCTGGGTCGACGGCGAACTCGAGGTGCTTCCGCTTCCTCCGTTCGACGTCGGCGGCGGCGAACTCTGGAGCGTCGCGAACAGCATCAACTCCGCAGGCATCATCACCGGCACCATCCAGGCGCCGGTCGGAACCCCCTCGGCCGCGCTGCGCTGGGACTTCAAGGGCGTGTCGTTCGTGCAGAGCGACGGCCTCGAGACCAAGGGCATCTCGGTCAACAACCAGGGCGGCGTCCTCATCAACGGCTACTTCGACGGCGGTTCGACCCGCGCGCCTGGAATCGTGGATGCCGACGGCACCGTGACGGTGCTCCCGATCCCCGGCTCTCTCTTCGGCGGCGCCGCCACCGCGATGGGCCGCAACGGCATCGCGACGGGCTACTACTACGGCTCGGGGCCGTCGGGCGAGTTCCAGATCAAGGCCGTGGCGTGGCCGAACGGCGAGTTCACGCCGCTTGCGATGCCCGAGGGACAGCGCTTCGCCTTCCCTGGCGCGGTCGGCATGAACGGCATGGTCTTCGGCGGCGCGACCGACGGCGTCAGCGGCATCTCGGTCGGCGGATTCTGGCAGCTCGACATCGAGCAGGACTTCCTCCAGGCGTCGGCCGTCAGCGGCACGCGCGGCGAGACGGTCGAACTCTCGGTCACCAGCCGCCGCAAGTCGGGCGCGAACGTCGGGTACAGCGTGTCGATGACCGTGAACGGCGAGCGCATCGGACAGGCCATCACCGACTCCGAAGGCGTGGCGAAGGTCCTCTACACGATTCCCGAGTCCTTCGGAGCCAACGACATCAACGTCGAGTTCATCGACGAGACCGGCGCGAGCATCGAGACCGTGATCGGTCTCGAAGAGAACTGCCCAGCCGCCGACCTCAACTGCGACGGCGACGTGAACGCATTCGACCTCGCCGAACTCCTCGCCGCGTGGGGCCAGCAGGGCGACGCGGACCTGAACGGCGACGGCTTCGTCGGCGCCGCGGACCTCTCGATCCTGCTCTCGGGCTGGACGGGCTGATCCGTCGGACAGGACCTGACAACCGCCATCCTCTTCTCGAAGGCGTCCCGACGTGCAACGGGGCGCCTTCGTCTTTTTGGGAACGGCTCTCCGGTTCGCGCGATCGTCGGGGCGCGGAGCGGCTTCATGCAGATCCGATGAAGACGCAGCCGTCGAATGCGTTGCGCACGGCTTGACCGCAGCCCTACACTGCGCCGCCCTTCGCGGGGACGCGTCTCCCAGCGATCCCGAGTCCGCACGCCCGTCCGTCGATGGCCCGAGCACACGACCAGTCACACGCCCTCGACGAAGCCGACCGCGGGGTCGCCCTGCGTGGCGCCCCGATGGGGCTGGCGTCGCGCGCGGCCTTCACGCTGATCCCGGCGGCCGCGCTCGCGCTCCTCCTGTGGGCGCTCGCTTCCGGCGCGTCGCTTCCCGCCGATTGGCGCGTGTCGTGGATCCCTGCGCTCGGCATCGACCTCGCGTTTCGCCTCGACGGGCTTTCCGCGCTCATGCTTCTCCTCATCACGGGGATCGGCACGGGCGTCTTCGTGTACGCGGGCGGATATCTCGCCGGGCATCCGCACCAGCGCCGGCTGTACGGCGCGCTGACGGCGTTCATGCTGGCGATGATCGGCTGCGTGCTCGCGGACGATCTCTTCGTCCTCTTCCTCTTCTGGGAGATGACGAGCCTGACATCGTTCCTCCTCGTCGGCTTCAACCACCACGACCAGCAGAGCAGGAAGTCCGCGCAGCAGGCGCTCCTCGTCACCGGCAGCGGCGGGCTCGTGATGTTCGCGGGATTCATGCTGCTCGCAGAGGTGTTCGGGACCTCGTCGATCTCGGCGATCATCGCCGCCGCGCCCTCCGCGGAGCCGACCGTGACGCTCACGGCCGCCGTCGCGCTCGTCCTAGTGGGCGCGTTCACGAAGAGCGCGCAGGTGCCGTTCCACTTCTGGCTTCCGAACGCGATGGCGGCGCCGACGCCCGTCTCGGCCTACCTCCACTCGGCGACGATGGTGAAGCTCGGCGTCTACCTCGTCGCCCGGCTCGATCCCGCGTTCGGCGCGTGGCCGTGGTGGCAGTGGACGCTGCAGGCGGTCGGCGCGCTCACCGCGGCGTGGGGCATGATGCTCGCGCTCCGCGAACGCGACCTCAAGCGCATCCTCGCGTGGTCGACCGTCGCCACGCTCGGCACGCTCGTCCTCCTCGTCGGGCTTCCCGGGCCTGGAGCTGCGGCTGCGGTCGCCGTGCTCCTGCTGGCGCACGCCCTCTACAAGGCTCCGCTCTTCTTCGTAGCAGGCAACGTCGACCACGAGGCGGGCACGCGCATCATCGACCGGCTGGGCGGACTGCGCCACGCCATGCCGTGGACGGCGCTCGCGGCGCTCGTCGCCGGCTTCTCGATGGCCGGCATTCCGCTGACGTTCGGGTACGTCGCGAAGGACGCGATCCACAGCGCGAAGGTCGCGGAGCATTTCCTGCCCTTCGTGCAGGTCGCCTACGGCGTGTTCGGCGCGATCGCGGTCGCGGTCGCCGGCGTCGCAGCTGTGAAGGTCTTCTGGGGTCGCCGCGGCATGGCGGGTGCGCCGAAGGCACACGAGGCGCCCGCGTCGCTCGTGCTTCCGCCGCTCGTGATCGCCGTCGCCGGCGTCGCGCTCGGCGCGGCGCCTTCGCTCGCTCAGCCGCTCGTCGCAGCGGCAGCCGCAGCGATGCGGCCGGCCGGCGAGGCGTCGGCCGCCGCCGCGGACCTCGTGCCCGCGTTCGACCTCGCGTCGATGTTCGGAACGCTCGCGCTCACCCTCGGCGTCGGCGCGCTCATCTACGCGACGTGGGACAGGCTGCACCGCGCGTTCGACCGGGTCGCGGGACGGCTCGACGGGCTCGGCTCGGCCGCGCAGTACGCGCGCATCCTGAAGGGGATCCCCGCGTCCGCCGCGATCCTCACGCGTGCGACGCAGACCGGCCGCCTCACGGGCTACACCGCGGTCCTCCTCTTCGCCGCGGCGATCCTGCTCGGTGCGGCGATGCTGCTCGGGGCGGGACTGTTCGGCGGGGGCTTCGCGCGGGGCGACATCGGGTTCCCTGCGTGGACGACGCCATCGCTCGGGGTCGCCGGGGCGACGCTCCTCATCACGCTCGGCGCGGTGCTCACGCCGCTCTTCGGGCAGCGGATCGTCATGATCCTCTGCGCGGGCATCGTGGGGTTCGGAAGCGCGCTCTTCTTCCTGTTCGCCGGCGCGCCCGACGTCGCCTTCACGCAGTTCACCGTCGAGACGGTCTTCGTCATCGTCGCTGCATCGGTGCTCCTCAAGCTGCGGCGGCTCGGGCGTCCGACAAGCCTGCGCGAGCCGCGCAACCGGCCCGGCGCGGCGCTCGCGTCGGTCGCGTTCGCGACGGCGGTGACGCTCGTGTTCCTCGTGACGAGCGCAGGACCGCTCGACCCGAGCCTCGCGGAGTACTTCTCGCAGCGGAGCGTTCCGGACGCGAACGGACGCAACGTCGTCAACGTCATCCTCGTCGACTTCCGCGCGCTCGACACGCTCGGCGAGAGCACCGTCGTCATGCTCTCGTTCCTCGCCGCCGTTCCCGTGCTGCTGTCGCTGCGACTTGCGCGTCGCGGCGCCGGCCGAGAGGAGCGTGCCCGGTGAAGGAGCGGCTTGGCGCGCGCGTCGTCATCCTCGAGACGGTCGTCGGGCCGCTCTACTGGCTGGTGCTCGCCGCGTCGGTGTGGATCCTCTTGCGCGGTCACAACGAGCCGGGTGGCGGATTCATCGGGGGTCTCGTCGCCGTCGCGGCCACAGTGCTCTGGGGAGCCGCGCGCGGGCCCGAGAGCGCGCGGCGCAAACTGCCGTTCGGCGACCCGGTGCTGCTCGCCGCCACGGGCGTCCTGGCGTCGCTCGTGTCGGGCGTGCCGGCGTGGTTCGTGGGCGACAGCTACCTGACGCACCAGGCGTTCACGCTTCCGCTCGGCTTCACGGAGGTCTGGCTGTCGACGGTCATGCTGTTCGACGGCGGCGTGTATCTCTGCGTGTGGGGCGCTGTCTCGGGCTTCGGACTCGGGCTCCTGGCGATCGACGACGACATGGAGGCCGTTCGATGATCTGGATGGTCGCGCTCGCCATCTGGACGACGCTGCTCGTGGGCGCGCGGCTCGCGATGTCGCGCGACCTCTTCCGCGTGGTCGTCGGCCTTGCGCTCATCTCGAGCGGCATCGTGCTCATGCTCTTCTCGGCGGGCCGCATCTACACCGCCGAGCCCGCCGTGATCGAGGCGGGGCAGTCCACGCTGCCGGCGACCGCGGCCAATCCGATCCCGCAGGCGCTGGTGCTGACGGCGATCGTGATCGGCTTCGCGCTTGTCTGCTTCGCGTTCGTGCTGGTGGTGCGCGTCGTCCGCGACGGCGACACCGACAACGCCGACGACCTGCGCTTCGCCGAGCCGGCGCCGACGCATCCGGTCGAGCCTCCTGAGTCGCCCGCCGCGTGCGACCCGCCGCATCCGGACGCGGCTTCCCACACGGCCGCCGACGCCGGCCGCGGAGGGCGCCGCCCGTGACCGTGCTCGTCACGAGCCCGATCTTCGTTCCGCTCCTGACCGCGGTGGCGGCGGCGTTCGCGTACCGCCGCCCGGCGCTCCAGCAGACGATCAGCTTCGCGGGCATCCTCGCGCTGCTCGGATGCGCGCTGGCGCTCGTCGCAGCCGCGATGGAGGGCCGGCCGATGTCGGTCAGCTTCGGCGGCTGGGAGGCGCCGTTCGGCATCGAGTTCAAGGTCGACCGGCTCGGCGCGATCATGGTCCTCCTGACCGCGATCATGGGTCTCGCGGCGCTTCTCTTCCAGGTCGGCGACCCGGAGACGAACCCTCGGAGCACGCCGCGCGGGCCATTCGTGCTGCCGCTTCTCCACGGCATGCTCATCGGCGTCTGCGGGGCGTTCGTGACGGCCGATCTCTTCAACATGTACGTCTGGTTCGAGGTCATGCTGATCGGGGTGCTCGGGCTCTTCGCCGCGGGCGGCCGCATCGACCAGCTCGAGGCGACCTTCAAGTACTTCGTGCTCAACGTCGCGGGAACGCTGCTCCTCGTGGTCGCGGTCGGCTCGGTCTACGCGGTGACGGGCCAGCTCAACTACACCGCGCTCTCCGAGGCGGCGGCGCTTCTCTCGCCGGGAATGGCGCTCGTCCTGCTCGGGTCGCTCGCGGTCGCCTTCCTCGTGAAGGCCGGTGCGTTCCCGCTCTTCGCGTGGCTGCCCGCGGCCTACCACACGCTGCCCGGGCCGGTGCTCGCGCTGGTCGCGGGCCTTCTCACCAAGGTGGGCGTCTATGCGCTCCTCCGCGTCTTCGGCGACGTGTTCGCGCCGGCGCCCGACGCGGCGCTCGACGTCGCCCGCAGCGCGCTCGGCTGGATCGCGGCCGCGACCATGCTCACGGGCGTCCTCGGGGCCGCGTACCACTGGGACATGCGCCGCATCCTCGGGTTCCACATCATCAGCCAGATCGGCTACATGCTGCTCGGGATCGCGCTCGGCAGCGACGCAGGCAACGGCGGCACGCTCTTCTACACCGCGCACCACATCATCGTGAAGGCGAACCTCTTCTTCATCGCGGCGATGGTGTGGCGGCTGACGGGTAGCTACGACCTGCGGAGGATCGGCGGCCTTGCGAACGCGCGCCCCGCGCTCGCGCTCGTCTTCGCGATCCCCGCGCTGTCGCTCGTCGGCATCCCGCCGCTCTCGGGGTTCTGGGCGAAGCTGATCGTGCTGCGCGAAGCGCTTTCGCTCGGACACGTCGCGTGGACGGTGGTCGCGCTCGTCGTCAGCTTCCTCACCCTCTACTCGATGATGAAGATCTGGATGGAGGCGTTCTGGAAGCCGCATCCCCAGCCATCGCGGCCTCTCGAGGCGCGTGGACTGGCGCCGGCCTGGTGCGTGACGGCCGGACTCGCGCTCGTCACGGTGATGATCGGGCTCTTCCCCGAGGCGCTCGCAGCCTACTGCATGGCTGCCGCCGCGGAGATCGGCGGTGTTCCGTGAGCAAGGCCTTCACCGCGCTCGTCCTGCTCGCGATCTTCCTGAAGGCGGTCGTCATCTCGGGCCTCCAGACGATCCGGATCATCGTGGGCACCGGCGTGACGGGGCGTCGGCCGCAGGCGGGGCTCGTGCGCATGCGCTTCGCGCCGATGACGGAGAACGGCGCCACGCTCCTCGGCTGCCTGATCTCGCTGACGCCGGGAACGACCACCGTCGAC
>JBIKWD010000199.1:0-5687 GCA_044356505.1 Phycisphaerales bacterium | reverse complement strand
CGGCGACGCTGCATCGGGCGGAGGCGCGACCGCCGGCTTCGGCACGGCGTCGAGAAGCTCGGCCACGGCGGAAACCTGCACCCACGAGCTCTGGAGCGGGTGGTAGATCCAGGTGTCGGCGTTGATCGAACGTTCGCCGAGGAGCCGACGAAGGTCCTCGAACGTGACCGGACCCATGGTCACGCCGCGCTGCGACCAGTACCAGTTCGGAGGGGTTGAGGCGCTTGGTCCTGACATGGTGAGTTGGTCGTGCTTCCGGTTCGTGCTTCCGGTTCGTGCAGCCCGTCGGTGATGATCCTACGGTCGGGACACCGACCGATTTCCGAAGCGTCGGACGATGAGATCGTCTCTCCCGGTCTCCACCATGTCCGCGCCGTCCGAAGATCCGGTCGCCCGGAGAAGAAGGCGGTGCAGTACTTCCGATTGCCCGGCGACCGCTTTCAGCCGGCGCGCCGCGGCGGGCGTCGGAGTGTCTCGAAAATTGCCGTGTAAAAGTGTAGGAAGTTCCAGAGAGGCGGTTTTGCCGCGTTAGATTGGCCTCTCTCGCGTTGCAACAGGGCGCGCGGGCGACAACTGGCAGACGGGCCGAGGCCCGGGAAAGGAATGGGATCATGTCCCAGTTCGATATCGCATTGGGTGGAGGGGTTTGCGAGCGCACGGCGGCGGTTCGCGCGGGAGGGCGCTGCGTGCGCACCATGACGCTGCTTCTCGTCGGCACGGCCGCCGCTGCGGCCACGATCGGCGCGCAAACCGCCGACGCGGCGCTGGTGGCTGCCTGGAACTTCAACGGATTCGATCCCGAGACGAGCTCCGTCGTGACCGCGTCAGCCGGCAGCGGAACGCTCGACTTCTCGGCCATCGGCGCGGGCGTCGGCGTGATGCAGGGAACGACCCTGGGCGCCCAGCCAGGCGATCTCGCTGGCAACGCGCTGGCGGCGATCGGGAATGCGTCGAACCAGACGTTCTTCCGGATCGATCTCGCCGCGGCCGGGTTCCGAGACCTGTCGCTCGGCTTCGCGACGCGAAGGTCGAGCACCGGCTTCGCCACGAACCGCATCGAGTTCTGGAACGGCCTCGGCTGGAGCACGGTGACCACCTTCGGCGCCAACGCGACCGCGTGGGAGTGGCAGAGTCACTCGCTTGCGTCGATCGGGAACATCGGCGACGAACCGCTCGCCCTCCGCATCGTGATCGACGGCGCGACCGGAAGCACGGGGAGCATCCGGTTCGACAACATCGCGGTGATGGGAACGGCCGTGCCTGCGCCCGCGGGGTCGCTGGCGCTGCTCGCGCTCGCGGGATGCGTGTCGCGGCGCAGGCGCTGAGGTCACCGCACCGACGCCTCCGGCAACCGGGATCCCGCCTGCGCCTCGCGCGTTGGCGGGATCTCGGGCGCTGTCCCTCCGCGTCGCGCCGACCGAGATCAGGGCGGCGCGAGGCGCGGAGGCGACATGGCTACGTCTGGCAGGCGAATCGGCCACGCCCAGGCGGCGACATCGATACACCGGCGACATCGATACACCGGCGACATCGATACACCTACGAGATGCCAAGCCAGTCGGTGAACAGGAACTCGAAGCGCTGCAGGAGCAGCGTGATGCGTCCCATCACCGTCAGGCCGAAGGCGCTGCCGAAGCTGATCATCAGGAACCAGATTCCCACGCGCGCGGTCCTGCCGACGGCGCCCTTGTGATCGACAGAGAAGAAGAAGTACGTCAGCACCGAGAGCACGCCGATGACGCCGACCGCCGAACCGACCGTTCCCCAGAAGTCGATGGCTCCAAAGAAGTCGACGATGCGGCCGACCGCCGAACCGACCGTTCCCCAGAAGCCCTCGAGGCGGATCGCCTCGCCCGAGGCGGCCACGCCCTCCTCGAAGACGACGAGCGGCTTCATGGTCTTCTCGACCTGCCGCATGAGGTCTGCCTCGACCGAGCCGACAAGTCGGAGTCCCGCGGTCGTGCCGATCACGAACGCGATCGGCCAGACGGCGATCCAGCCGCCCTTGGGCGCAAGCCGCCAGAGCAGCATGAAGCCGAGGGCAAGCGGAACGCAGGCCAGCGCAGCGTCGAGGGCGGGGGTTTCCGACACGGGAAGCGACGGCATCGCATAGGCGCGGACAAGGTCGGGTGCCAGCGCGCCGAGCAGGTCGGGCACGATGGAACTCCATACGCCGATCACCATCCAGTAGGCAGCGGATACCCCGATCAGGACGCTCTCCGCGACCTTGTAGAAGGGATTGTCGCGATAGACGAAGGAAAGGATGAAGAGCGTGAACAGCGCAGCGATCCAGACACCGATCGAATCGACCAGGCTCGACTCGATGCGGACCGGCCCTCCGTCCTTGATGTCCGTCTTCCGCAGCTCGGCCTCGGCAGGCTTGACCGTCTCGCGGGTTTCCCACGAGATCGGATTCATTCCTTCGACGCGTCGCAGCGCTCCCGAGGCAAGTCGGGGGTCGTCGGGAGCGACCCACGCACGCTTCGGCTCACTCGGCCCAGGCTTGCCGTCGGTCGTCGCAGGTACGGCGGATGCGTCCGTGTCCGGTGCAGGCTCGGACGTGTCGGCGGGCGCGGGCGCAGGCGACTCATCCGCCGGCTTCTCGGTGGGAACTTCCTCGACCAGCACGCGCTCGACGGTGGTCACCACCGCGAAACGCTGCGCGCGCCCGTCGGGGCGCATGAGCGCGTTGACCGAAAGGCCGGCGACCCCGAAGAGCAGGAGCGCGATCCAGAGGAAGGTGTTCGTCTGCCGCGCGGGCTGCGCCGCGCCGTGTTGCTCAGTATCCCGGTTCGCGTCGCTCATCGGCCACCTCCCTGCGTTCCACGCGAAGCGATCATGGCGATGTTTCCGATGACGATCAGCGCGATCATGAGAAGGTGCGCCACCAGCTGCGGTCCCATTCGGACTCGGCCTTGCTCGAGCCGCTCCTGGTTCTTCGACACGGGGTAGTCGTCCGTGACCAGCGTCTCGTACTCCGCGGCGCCCTTCACGGCGACGAGCATGCCACCGAGCTGGCCCGGGTAGTAGGGAAAGAGCTGGCTGGCCTGCACGCCTGTCGTCCCGCAGACCAGCGACGCGCTGTCCTTCATCGCCTCGCGTCCGAACTGCACCCACTCCTTCGCGCCGGGATATCCACCCGACACGGTCGCGACAAGGTCGAAGCCGCCGAGGTCGCGCACGTCCGCCACGAGCGGCAGGCCCGACAACGGGGTCCCCGCAGTGTCGGAGGGATAGGCCTCGGTGAAGTTCGTCGTCAGCTGCTTGATGACGCCCTCGTTGCCCGTCTTGAATCCAAGCTGCACGTAGTCGGCGCCGTAGCTGTACTTGTCGCCGTGGAACGCGAGCAGGACGTCCTTGATCGCCTGGTCCGCCATCTGCTTGCCGAGGGGCCAGAGGGCCATGAAGACGATCTTGTGTCCCTTCGCCGCGCAGTGGTGCACCATCGCGTTCGCCATCGGCTGGAGCTCGGCCTTGCTCGCGGGGTCGAAGTCGAAGCTGATGAGCACGCGGGAGCCTGGCGGCAGCGACTCGATCGCCGCGAAGGTCGCGCGCGCCATCGGACCAGGCACCTCGGGAAAGCGCAGCCTGAAGAGGATCGGCACCGCGATCGAGAGTCCCATCGCGAGGAAGATCCATCGACGGTCGAGGCGACCGAGGCGGACGAAGAAGCCGCGCAGGCCATCGGGGGTCGGTTCGTTGTTCTTGGTGGTCATGGTGGCCCCGTCAGGACTTCGGGAGGTAGCTCTTGTCGATGCCGAAGATGAGTCGCAGGCTCGTCGCGGCGACACCGAGCGCGATGCCGATCGTGATCGCCCGCATGCCCGCGGTCTGGACATGCTCGGTGATGCCCTTCTTCAGCATCTCGAACCGCAGGAACGCAAACGCGCTGTCCTCGGGGATCCAGCCGGTCAGGAACATCCCCGCGGCCGTCTGCGCGAGGAGGATGATGAACGCCGTGCCGAGGAGGAGGATCGCCTCGAAGTTCTTGGCGCGGAAGGCGCGGAACGCGGCGCTCGCCACGTAGAACGCCAGCAACGCGAACATCGTCGCCGTCAGCGGAACCAGCATGTACTCGTAGATCCAGCCGAACGCGGCCTGCGGGACGTCGTGCGCGCCAGCAAGGTGGATGTCGGGGTGCATCTGGTTCGGCACCGCGCCCACCTTGACCAGGCCGACGACAAGCGTGACCGCGAAGGCGACGATCGTGATCACCGAGTACGCCCATCCCGGGCGCCGCGACGAGATCTGCTCGAGGTTCACAGCCAGCAGGTTGCCCGCGCCGAGCACGAAGGCGAACGCCGCGAGGATGTTGAACCAGTCGAGGACGGTCTCCTGCCATCCCACCGTGAACGGCGAGAAGTTCGCAACGATCAGGAGGACTCCCGTCGCGGCGAGGATCAGCATCGGAATCGTTCGTCGCATCATGCGTCAGCCTCCGAAGAATGCGCGGAACGCCGTGCTTGCGCCGGCGAAGACGCCGGTGGGCGAGATGGATGCCAGCGTCGCCAGCACGACGCCGACCACGATGGCGGCCGCTGCGATCAGCTTGCCGAGGTCCTGTCCCTTGATCGAGCCGAGCTGGTCGCGCTCGCCAGAGAGATAGGCGCTTGCGGCGTAGAACTCCTCGCCGATCAGCGTGTAGTCGCATGCCGCCACGAAGAACGGCAGCTGCGACGCCTCCGCGGTGCCGGCCACCTGGATCGCGCCGATCGCGTTGCCGTTCTCGGCGAGCACGAGGCTCTCGGCGTAGAACGCGCCCATGTAGAAGCACGCCGCTGGCTTCTCGCGCACCATGCGCCCGGCGACGTAGGCGACGTAGCCGAACTGCTCGTCGGTGATGTAGCGGATCGACGACTCGTCGTAGGTCTCGGGCCGGCCCGCCGCGAAGTGCGCCGACTGCACCGTCTCGCGCGCGGCGGTCATCACGATCGACCGCGAGGTGGGAACCTCGAGCCGTGCGTCGTACTCGGCGGCCGTCTTCGCGACGCGCCCGAGGATCGTGACGCCCGCGACGGTCTGGATGTCGTTCATGTCCTGGATCCCGGGGACGAAGAGGACCGGGCGGCCCATCTCGGTGGCGCGGCCGACCGCCTCGTCGATCGCCTCGAGCGCCGCGATGCGGCGGATCTTCACGGAGCGGCCTGATCGCGCGAGCAGGATCCACGCGAGCACCGCCGCCGCGACCAGCACGCACACGATCGCCAGCGGGATCTTCTTGAACAGGAACACGTTCATGCGCGCCACGACGGGCGCAGCATCGACCGTCGCGGTGCGCTCGCCATCGGTGCCGACGAAGGCGACGCGGAAGAGAATCGGATCGGATGCGCGGGGATTGGCCTTGCTGCTCGGGAGGCCCGAGACCAGATAGCCGCCTTCCGAACCCGCGAGCGGATCGACCTCGGCGACCTCGATCCACGGCGCATCGCCCGCGCCGTCCGCGGCGGTGCGGGACCGCTCGACGATCGCGCGCGCGGTCTCATCGGGCGCGGGAACGCTCCAGCGCACGAGCACGGCCGAGCCTGAGTCGCCCGGGCGGTCGACCGCCGACACATCCGTGGGTGCGGGCGGAGCCGCCGTGAGGGGCGCAGCCGCCGCGAGGGCGGCCAGGGTCGCAAGCATCGCGCACACGCGCCAGACTCTGTCCATCGCAAGCCTCCTTGGCCCCCGCTGCGGTCGGGCGAGCC
>JBIKWD010000198.1:0-5696 GCA_044356505.1 Phycisphaerales bacterium | reverse complement strand
GATGCACGCTGCGATTCGAGAGTGCAAACCGCGCACCCGCGGTCGTCTGCGAGCCGTTGCCGCTCGCGCCGATCGCGTCGAGCGTGGTTCCGCGCGACGAGGCGCGTGAGCTGGTCGGACGCGTCGCCACCTCGATCGGGGAGTCTGCGGCGCGATTCCGAGGCTGGTCCCGCATGGGCCGCGGGCGTGCGAGCTCCGAGTTCACCATCGGCTTCAGCGTGGCGCCGGTCACGAGCACCGCGAAGGACGCGGACACTGGAGCTCTTGTCGCGAACGCGCCGGTCACGATGCTCTCAGGCACGTTTGAGCTGCTGCTCGACGGTCGCCTCGCGGCGCCCGTCCAGCGCGAGGTCTGGGTGCTCGACGGCAACAGGCAGCAGTTCTCGACGTTGCTCGGGCACGGACTCGAGTCGGGCGCCGCGTACACCCTGCGCTATCGCCCCGACCCCTCGATCGCGCAATCGAGGATGGCGAGCTCGTTCCGCACCATCGACGAGCCGTTCGAGCTGCGGTTCGCCGACGCGTCGAAGCCACCCGAGGTCGTGTGGCCTGAGAGCACGAAGTAACGCGCGCCGCGCCGTGTTCAACGTGCGAACAAGGCGCGCCCGCGCTCGGCGATCGTGCGCTCGTCGTCGACGGTGAAGGTGCGCTCCGCGCGGGTCGCGACGCCGACGACGCCGAGCACGCGGCCGTCGTCGGCGAGAATCGGCACCGCGACGCTGCCCGCGAGGCCCGTCGCGCGCGCACCTGGCCGCACGTCGCCGCTCGTGTCCTGTTGGATGTTGCAGCTGTTCACCGCGCACTTCCGCTCGGCGGCGAGGCCCGCCATGCCCTTCCCGACGGGCACGACCTTCACGATCGCAAGGACGGGCTCGGGAATGCCGATCGCCGCGCGCAGGTGCAGCGCCCCGTCCGCGCCGATCGCGTGCACGGTGCCGCTGTCGGCCTTGAGTTCGGCGAGGATCGATTGCAGCGTCGCGAGGTCGTTCGGCTCGAATTGCATTGCGGATGCTCCGTCCACGCACGATACCCTGCCTCGCGCGCTCACGCGGCATCCAACGATGATCGGACCGCTGCACGGCACGTGCCATGCAGTGCCTGGCACTGACTGGCACGTGCCGTGCAGCAGCTTCGCGCACGCAGCCGCTGATGCTCGGAATCGACGCACGTGCCGCATTTCGGTCGGACTCGATCGCTTTCGCGATGGCCCGGGATGTGAACGGCACGTGCCATGCAGTGCCAGGCACTGACTGGCACGTGCCGTGCAGGGGCGGCGCGCTCAGTCGAGCGGCCGGCCGTCCCAGCGCACGAACGCCTCGATCGCCTCGTACTCCTGCAGGCCAAGCTCGTCGTAGAGCTTCGCGGTCTGCGCGTTCCGCTGCTCGGCGCGCTCCCAGAACTCGCGTTCGTCGGCGCCCGGGAAGAGCGCGCGGTCCTTCTGCGACTGGTGCTTGAAGATCGCCGTGCGCTTGCGCGCGACTTCGTCGGGCGACAGCGGCACGGCCATCTCGGTCTGCTCGACGTCCCACTCCTGCCACGCGCCGCGGTAGAGCCAGGTCGTGCACTGCTTCATCCACGGCTGGTCGGAGGGCTCGGCGGCACACTCGCGCAGCGCGCGGAAGATCGCCGACAGGCAGACGCGGTGTGTGCCGTGCGGATCGCTCAGGTCGCCGGCCGCGTAGACGAGGTGCGGCTTCACGCGGCGCAGGAGCGCCTTCACGATCTCGATGTCGTCGGCGCCAAGCGGCTTCTTGCGCACGCGGCCCGTCTCGTAGAACGGCATGTCGAGGAAGTGCAGGCGCTCTTCCGGCACACCGCAGTAGATGCCCGCGGCCTTCGCCTCGCCGCGGCGGATGAGCGCCTTGAGCCGCTGCACCTCGGGCGGATCGACCTCGCCCGGCTTCTTCGCCTTGAGCTTGCGCGCGATGTCGTGCTCCATGCGCTCGGTCTTCGCGCCTTCGAAGCCGAACATGCCGTTGAAGTCGGACGCAAAGTCGAGGAACCGCAGCGCCTCTGCGTCGAAGACCGCGATGTTTCCCGAGGTCTGGTAGGCGACATGCACCTCATGGCCCTGGTCGACAAGGCGGATGAGCGTGCCGCCCATCGAGATGACGTCGTCGTCGGGGTGCGGGCTGAAGACGAGGACGCGCTTCGGGAAGATGTCGTCGCCAGGGCGGTCGATGTCGCCCGCCTGCTTGCGCGACTCGGGCTTGCCGCCGGGCCAGCCCGTGATCGTGCGCTGCAGCTCGCGGAAGACGGAGATGTTGAGGTCGTACGCCTTGCCGCGGCCTGCGAGAAGGTCCTGCAGGTGGTGCTCGTTGTAGTCCTCGGCCGTCAGCTTGAGGATCGCCTTCTTCGTGGTGCGCGCGAGCCAGATCACGGCCTTGCGCGTGAGGGCGTCGTCCCACTCGAGGTCGTGATTCGCGCTCGCCCACGGCGCCTTGCAGCGCTCGAGCTCGGCGGCGGCGGCGAGGTCGAGGTAGACCTGCGCGTTCGGATGCTCCTGCAGGAAGCTCGCCGCGATCGAGTTGGTCACGGCGCCCTCGATCGCGCGCGCGACGACGGGCGCCTTGCCTTCGCCGAACGCCATCATCAGGACGCGCTTCGCCTCGAGAATGGTGCCGACGCCCATCGTCACCGCCCGCGTCGGCACGTTCTCCTCGCCGAAGAAGTCGCTCGCCGCATCCTTGCGCGTGACGCGGTCGAGCGTGATCAGGCGCGTGCGGCTCGTGCGCGCGGAGCCTGGCTCGTTGAAGCCGATGTGTCCCGTGCGGCCGATCCCGAGGAGCTGGAGGTCGATGCCTCCCGCCGCGCGGATCATGCGCTCGTAGGCGTCGCACATCGCGCGCACTTCCTCCTCGCCCGCGGTGCCGTCGGGAACGTGCGTGTTCGTCGGGTCGATGTCGATCCGGTCGAAGAGATGCTCGCGCATGAAGCGGCGGTAGCTCTGCAGCTCGTGCGGCTGCATGGGCCAGTACTCGTCGAGGTTGAACGTGACGACGTTCCTGAACGAGAGCCCTTCCTCGCGGTGGAGACGAACGAGTTCGTCATAGACGCCCGTGGGCGTCGAGCCTGTCGCAAGCCCCAGGACGCAGCGCTCGCCCTTCGCCGCTTTGGCGCGGATCAAGTCGGAGATCTCGCGGGCGACGGTGGCGGAGACATCCTTTGCGCGCGCAAAGACACGCGTCGGCGTGCGCTCGGCCGGCGAGGCGATCTCCCAGTACGCGGGCGTGCGGGGCGTGGGCTTCGTCTCGATCGACTGCGCGGTCGGCATGCGGGCAGCCTCCTTGCTGCGGCCGTGATGCTACCGCCAATCCCCTTCGGCGATTCCGCTGGGCGTCGATGCCGGGAACGGTTTCGGGTCTCAGACCCGAGGCGCCGTCACGCGCTCGCCGGCACTGCAAGCCCCGGCTCGACCGCCGCCTGTCCTTTGCGGTAGGTCGTGTAGAGGAAGATCGGGATGCCGAGGTCGCCAAGATGCTGGGCGATGAGCGGACGAACGCTTTCCCATTCAAGCCCACCGACGCCCGTCGCCAGCCTCGGGAGCGCGAGGCTCGTGATGCCTTCCTTCTCGATCGCCTGACGCAGATGGCGAAGGCAGTGGTTCACGTTCGCAAGCGACGCCTTGCCGGGCTTCGCGCCGTTGGTGTGCTCGCCTTCCTGCGTCAGCAGGTTGAAGATGCGCGCGCCGCCCGTGCCGCCCCACATCCAGACCTCGCCCGGCTTCGGGTGCGACTGGTGCGCGTAATGGCGGAAGTCCTTCGCCATCGATGGCCAGCGCTCGCGGAGGGCGAGCGCAAGACCTTGGTCGAAGTGGTCGTTGGGCGCGACGCCATGCGCGATGGCCTGGGCGTGCGTGAGGAGAATGTCGCCGGTGACGTCTTGGATGGTGGAACGGGCCATTTGGTTCTCCTGAAGCGTTGCGTGTGGAAGTCGGGTCTGAGAGTCGCGGTCGCGGGGGCTCGCCACGAACGCGCGGCGATACGGGAATCCGCGCTACATGGAAACCCTTACCAGTATATCCGTATTCTCGGCGAATGCAAGCCCCTTCTCCGCCGTTCGGGAAACGGCAGGAAACGGTGCCTGGAGGAAACGGTGCCAGGCACGTGCCGGGCACGATTTCTGGTCCCGCTCAGATGCGCCGCGCCGCCGAGACAAACCCCTCGTACGCGCGCCGCACCTCGCCGAGCGAGTCGCCCCCGAACTTGTCGAGGAACGCGCGCGCCACTTCGAACGCCACCGCGTTCTCCATCACCACGCTCGCTGCGGCGACGGCGCTGATGTCGCTGCGCTCGTAGGCGCTCTGCACCGCCTCGTGCGTTCCGAACTCGACGCTCGGCATGCCGCGCAGCAGGGTCGAGATCGGCTTCATCGTGCCGCGCACGACCACGGGCATGCCGTTCGTCATGCCGCCCTCGAGGCCGCCCGCGTTGTTCGACGGACGCGCGTAGCCGAGATGGCTCTCGCCGCGCGCTGCTTCGTCGAAGTGGATCGGATCGTGCACCGCGCTGCCGAAGCGCGCGCCGCACTCGCGCCCGAGCCCGATCTCGACCGACTTGAACGCCTGGATGCCCATCACGGCGAACGCGAGGCGAGCGTCGAGCCGATCCTCCCAGTTCATGCACGAACCGAGGCCGGGCGGCGCGCCGAAGACATGCACCTCGCACCAGCCGCCGACCGTGTCCTTCTCGGTCTTCGCCTTGAAGATCAGGTCGACGAGCTTCGCATCGACCGCCGCGTCGGGGCAGTAGACCTCGCTCGCGTCGCGCGCGGCGACGAGTGCGTCGAGTTCGTTCGCGCGGATCGGCAGCTCGCTGTACGCATCGCACGCGCCGCGCACGAAGCCGAAGACGCGGATCCCGAAGTGGTCGAGCACGCTGCGCGCGATGGCCCCCGCCGCCACGCGCGCCGCCGTCTCGCGCGCGCTCGCGCGCTCGAGCGTGCCGCGGCAATCGGGCACGAGATACTTGAGGCTGCCCGCGAGATCCGCGTGACCGGGCCGCGGCCGCGTCACAGGCGGCGTCTTCGCGGCGTCGTCGATCCGGTTGTCCTTGTTCGCGATGCGCACCGCGATCGGCGAGCCGATCGTCCTCCCCTGCCGCAACCCTCCGAGGAACTCCGCGACGTCGGTCTCGATCCGCTGCCGCGCGCCGCGCCCGTAGCCCCCCTGCCGCCGCGAAAGCTCGGCGTTCACGCGCGCTGCATCGACGACGACATCGGACGGCATTCCGTCGACGATCGCGACGAGCGCTGGACCATGCGATTCACCGGCGGTCTGGTAGCGGAGCGGTCGACCCATGCGCCGCATTGTGGCGACTTCGCAGCCGCCGCGCCACCGTCATGCGCACGCGCGACCGCTCACTTCGGCGCCGCGACGAGCTTCCACAACGAACCGGGATTGCCGCGGTCTTGCCCGCGGTTGAAGGTCGACAGCACCACGGTGCCGTCCTGCAATGCGTCGATCGACGCGATCAGCTCGCCGCGCCGCTGCGCGATCACGGCGGGCTTCGTCGGCTTGCCGTCGACCATGCGGATGCCCCACACCGTCCCGAACACGAAGTCGCCGTAGATGTAGACGCCGTCGAGGCCCTCGATCTCGGTGCCGCGATAGACGACGCCGCCGGTCACCGAGAGCCCTTCGCGATGGCCGTACTCGACCACGGGATCGATGAACGGACCCTCGCCGCGCCCGCGAG
>JBIKWD010000031.1:0-20284 GCA_044356505.1 Phycisphaerales bacterium | reverse complement strand
ACCACGCGGCCGTGGTTCGGGATGTACGCGACATGCGCCTGGCCGTGGAACGGCAGCAGGTGATGCTCGCACACCGAGAAGAAGTTGATGTTCGTGACGGTGATGAGCTCGTCCGAGCGCTGCTCGAACACGCGCGCGAGGTGCGTCGACGCGTTCTCCGACAGCCCGCGGAACATCTCGGCATACGCCTTCGCCACGCGCTTCGGCGTGTCGAGCAGTCCGTCGCGGTCCGGGTCCTCGCCGATCGCGAACAGGATCTCGCGCACGGCACGCGCGATGCGCGGCTGGTCGACGGCGACGTCGGCGGCCGCACGGTCATGGGCTCCGTGCGCGCAGGTCTCGCGCCTGCCCTCTTCGTCGAAGATCTCGTCTGCGGCACAGATGGAGCAGGTGTGTGCGTTCTGCGGGGCGATCATGCGGCCTCCTCTGGGTCCGGTGTCGAAACGAAACAGCCGCGGCGCGTGGCCGCGACTGGTTGAATCGCTCCCGTCGTTCCCTCGGATTCACCGCGAGCGCAGGAAACCCGCAACCCGCCGCCGAACCGTCAGGGGTAGGTTCCCTCGGCGGCCTTCTCGATCTTCTTGTTGTACTCGGCGACGTCCTCGTTCACGAGCTTCTCCGCGCGCTCCTTGGCCTTGCCGAGCGCGCTTCGCGCCTCGGGCTTGGGAAGGCCGTCCGCGTCCTGATTCTCGGCCGTCGGCTCGACGTACCCGCCTCCGCGGGGCTCGTCCTCGGCCTGCTGGTCGCAGCCGACGAGGATCGCCAGCGCGATCGACAGCGCGGCGCAGGCGGCCCTCGGAATCGGAAGTCTCGCTCGGGCAATCTCGCGGTCGCTCGTACTCGGCATGTTTCGCTCCAGGTGAAGGGGGCGTTTGCGCGGCGGGAAACCCGCGAATCGATCGGGGCGCCCCGCGGCCAAATGCTAGCATCCCCGTCCGTCCAGACGACGCCTTTCCGGAGTCCAACCATGAAGACCTTCGCTATCCTCAGCTCGACCGTCGCCGCCGTCCTCGGCCTTGGCATGACCCAGCCGCCCTCGACCCCCGACTACACCTCGATTCCGCTCGACCCGGCCGAGGTCGAGCAGTCGCTCTCGGCGGCCAAGATCACCCTCGCGCAGGCGATCGAACTTGCCGAGACCGCGGGCAGCGGCACCTGCGTCGATGCGCGTGCGATCATGTCGGGCCAGCTCCGCTACGAGATCGCGGTCGCGTCGGGCGGCATCACCAAGAAGGTCATCGTCGACGCGATGTCGGGCGACGTGAGCGCGCCGACGATCACCGTCGCGAGCGCGATCAAGGTCGCCAAGGAGCGCCACAACGGCGTCGTCCGCAGCGCGACCCTCGACTTCAGCGCCGAGCCGGCCGTCGCCAAGGTCCTCATCTACGCGGAGTCGAAGGCGCATGAGCTCGTGCTGAACGCGAAGGACGGCGCGATCATCAGCGACACCGAGAAGCCGCGCTTCCCGGGCACCGCCTTCGCCGGCGAGCTCATCTCCTTCCCGAGCGGCCTGCAGTTCGTCGATCTCGTCGAAGGCACCGGCGCGCAGCCGGCTGGCCGCAACACCATGGTCACCGTGCACTACACGGGCTGGCTGACCGACGGCACCAAGTTCGACTCGAGCGTCGATCGCGGCCAGCCCGCGCAGTTCACGCTCGGCGGCGTGATCCCGGGATGGACCGAAGGCGTCGGCAACATGAAGGTCGGCGGCAAGCGCAAGCTCGTGATCCCCTACGCGCTCGCCTACGGCGAACGCGGCCGCGGACCGATTCCGCCGAAGGCGACGCTGATCTTCGACGTCGAGCTGATCGAGGTGAAGGAGCCCGACGCGCCGACGGCACCGGCCGTGCCGGCTGCACCGGGCGCTCCGCGATGAGCTGAGCGGCCACGGCCTGTCGACATTCCTCATGCCTGATGCGCAGGCGAGCAGCAACGCTCGCCTGCGTTTGTTTTGCGCGCAGCCCAGCCCGCGGGCGGTTGCGGGCGCTTCAGGACGAGTACCGCTCCTCGATCGCCATCACCTTCGCAAGGCGCTTCTCGTGGCGCGCCTCGTGCGTGTACTCGGCGGCGAGGAAGGCGCGCACCATCTCGGCGGCGACCGCGGGGCCGACCGTGCGGCCGCCGAGGACGAGCACGTTCATCGCGTCGTGCTCGACGCCCTGGTGCGCCGAGTACGTGTCGCTGCAGTTGCCTGCGCGCACGCCGGGGATCTTGTTCGCCGCGACGCTCGCGCCGATCCCCGAGCCGCAGAACAGGATTCCGCGGTCGATCTCGCCGCTCACGACCGCGAGGCCGAGCTTCTCGGCGTAGTCGGGGTAGTCGACCGAATCGTTCGAGTGCGTGCCGAGGTCGAGCACGCTGTGTCCGAGCGCCTCGACTTCCCTCTTCATCGCTTCCTTGAGCGGAAAACCGGCGTGGTCGCTCGCGACGGCGATCTTCACCGCGCACCTCCGGCGTGCGCGCCGCGCACGCGCGCGAGCGTCGTGCGCGCAGCCTCGGCCACGCGCTCGGGCGTGAAGCCGAAGTGCCTGGCGACATCCTTCGCAGGCGCGCTCGCGCCGAAACCCGTCATGCCGACGCACTCGCCGTCGAGGCCTGCGTAGCGGTCCCAGCCCATCGTGCTCGACGCCTCGCAGGTGACGCGCGCGCGCACCGCGCCCGGCAGCACGCTTGCGCGGTACGCCTCGTCCTGTGCGTCGAAGAGCGCCGTGCACGGCATCGACACCACCCGCGCACGGACGCCTTCCTTCGCAAGGATCTCCTTCGCGCCGAGGCAGAGATGCACCTCGCTGCCCGTTCCGATCAGGATGACGTCGGGCAGGCCGCCCTCGACGTCGCTCAGCACATACGCGCCGCGCTCGCAACCGTCGGCGCTCGCCACCACCGAGCGGTCGAGCGTCGGCAGGTTCTGGCGCGTGAGCGCGAGCACGGCGGGGTGCCGCGTGAGCTTCATCGCGATGCGCCAGCACGCGTTGACCTCGTTCGCGTCGCACGGACGGAAGACATGCATGCCCGGGATCGCGCGCAGCCCGACGAGCTGCTCGATCGGCTGGTGCGTCGGGCCGTCCTCGCCGACATAGATCGAGTCGTGCGTGAAGATGTGGAGGACCGGCAGCTCCATGATCGAGCTCAGGCGAATCGAGCCGCGCGCGTAGTCGCTGAAGATCAGGAAGCCTGCGCCGTACGGGCGGAGTCCCGACAGCGCGAGGCCGTTGCACACCGCAGCCATCGCGTGCTCGCGGATGCCGAAGTGCAGGTTGCGACCGAGGCGGTTCGCCTTCTGGAAGCTGCCCGCGCCCTCGAAGGTGAGGAGCGTCTTCGTGCTGGGTGCCAAGTCGGCCGAACCGCCGATCATCCACGGCACGTTCTTCGCGATCGCGTTGAGCGTCGCGCCCGAGGTGTTGCGCGTCGCGTTCCCCTTCGCGTCCGCGGCGGCCGGCTTGAGGTCCTTGTCCCAGCCTTCGGGAAGACCCTTCGCGAGCATCGTGCGCACTTCATCGGCGAGCCACGGATACGCCTTCGTGTACGCATCGAAGCGCTCGTTCCACTCGGCGCTCGCGGCGGCGCCACGGCGACCGAGCTTGTCGGCGAAGCGCTCGCGCACGCCGTCCGGGATCAGGAACTTCGCGTCCTCGGGCCAGCCGTAGTTGCGCTTCGTGACCTTGATCTCCTCTTCGCCGAGCGGCTCGCCGTGCGCGCTCGCCGTGTCCTGCTTCTTCGGCGAACCAAAGCCGATGTGACTGTCGACGATGATCATCGTCGGCCGGTCGGCGTTGCGGCGCGCGGACTCGTAGGCCCGCGCAAGCTGCGCGAGGTCGTTCGCGTCGCCGACGCGCAGCACGTTCCAGCCATAGCCCGCGAAGCGCGCGGCCACGTCGTCCGAGTAGGCGAGGTCGGTCTTCCCCTCGATCGTGATGCGGTTCGAGTCGTAGATCCAGCAGAGGTTCGCAAGCCCGAGGTGCCCGGCGAGCGACGCGGCCTCGGCGGAGATCCCCTCCATCAGGCAGCCGTCGCCGCAGATCGTCCAGACGCGGTAGTCGAACAGCGTGTAGCCCGGGCGGTTGTAGCGCGCACCGAGCCACTGCGACGCGATCGCCATGCCGACGCTCGTCGCGAGGCCTTGGCCGAGCGGACCGGTCGTCGTCTCGACACCGGTCGTGAGATGGCTCTCGGGGTGGCCCGGGCACACGGAGCCAAGCTGGCGGAAGCGCTTGATCTCGTCGAGCGGGACGGACAGCTCGCCTGTCGCGTGGCCATGGTGGTCGAGCCGCTGCACGCCCGCAAGATGGAGGAGCGAGTAGAGCAGCATCGACGCGTGCCCGTTCGACAGCACGAAGCGGTCGCGATTGGCCCAGTTCGGCTGCGCCGGGTCGTAGCGCAGCGCGTCCTGCCACAGCGCGTAGGCGACGGGCGCAAGGCCCATCGGTGCGCCGGGGTGGCCGGAGTCCGCGGCCTGCACCGCGTCCATCGACAGCGTGCGGATCGTGTTGATGGCGAGGTTGTCGATCGCGGGCGTACCCATCGGGGTGCCTGCGGACTGCATCGGAAACGCGGCTGCGGCGGTGGTCACGGGATTCTCCATCGGAATCCCTCAATGGTACGGACGCGGCGGGCGCGCTGCACGGCGCCCGCGCCGCCGTCAGTTCGACCACTCGGAGAGCAGGATCGCGAGGTCGGCCGCCCCGACGGCGCCATCGCCGTTGAGGTCGGCGGCCCGCATGCTGCGCTGCGTGCGGTCGGTGAGATCCCACGCCGCGAGCATCGCCGCGAGGTCGGCCGCGCCGACCGCGCCGTCGCCGTTGACGTCCGAGCGGGCCGGCGCCGCGACCGTGATCCGCTGGTTGGCGGCGACCGCCGGCAGCACGGTGGTCTGGCCGCTCGGCCAGTCGATCTTGACCCCGAGCGCCCCCTTCTTGGTCGGGATGCCGAAGTGGGCGAGGTACTCGTTGTTCGAGTTGTAGCCCGAGCCACCGTGGATCCAGCGCTTCTGGACGACGGCACCCGCGGTGCACTCGACGACCGCGCCGAGCCCGTGCGGCGCGCAGCGCGACGAGACGCCGGCGGTCAGCGCCACCTGGAGCCAACGTCCTCCCATCGTCGAGTCGTTGCGGTAGAGCTTGAGCGGGCCGTTGTTCGCGAGCATGACGACGTCAAGGTCTCCGTCGCGGTCGTAGTCGAGCGTCGCGACCGCGCGGGTGTCGACGGCGAGGTTGATGCCGCTTGCCGCACCGATCCGCGTGAAGAAACCGTCGCCGAGGTTCCTGAACACGTACTCCTGCTCGTTCGCCCACTCCGCGGCGTTGCGGCCGTTGACCGCGAGGAGATCCTCCCAGCCGTCGTTGTCGAGGTCGGCGGCGGCGGTCCCCCACCCCCAGCCGCCGTCGGCGCAGCCCCGCGCCTCTGCGACCTCGACGAAGCTGCCTCCGCCCTGCTGGAGATACAGCGTGTTTCCGTTGTACATCCCCGGGTTCGGCAGGTTCATGTGGATGCTCGTCACGTAGTAGTCGGGAAGACCGTCGCGGTCGAAGTCGCCGATCGCGTGCCCCATGCCGTTGTCGTCGAGCCCGAGTCCGAGCTGGTCCGTCGCGAGCTCGAACTGCCCGTTCGCGAGGTTGCGGTACGCGCGGCCGGTCTCGAAGTCGGCTGCGATCAGCAGCTCGGGAAACCCGTCGCCGGTGATGTCGACGATCGCTGGCTGGAATCCCCAGGTGACGGTGCTCGCGAGGTGCTGCGGCGTGACGTCGGTGAACGTCGCGCCGTCGTTTCGGAACAGCCGGTTGCCGAAGTGGGTCGACGACCATCCCGCCATCGCGAGGTCGAGGTCGCCGTCGAGGTCGTAGTCGCCCCATGCGACGCCGTTGGCGACCGAGCCCGTCGGCGCGGAGACGTTCGCGCCCATCGCGCCCGCGACTTCGGTGAACGTCGCGCCGTCGTTGCGATAGAGCCTGTGCCTTCCGATCTGGCCGAGATTGTCGAGGCTCGTCCCGTAGCTCGACACATAGATGTCGGTGTCGCCGTCGCGGTCGAAGTCTGCGCACGCGACGCCCGCGCCCGCGTGCGCGAACGCGACGCCGAACTGCACGGCCTGGTTCGCGAACGTGCCGTTCCCGAGGTTGATGTAGAGCCGGTCGGTTCCGGTGCCTGCGCGGGGCACGAAGATGTCGGGCCAGCCGTCGCCGTTGAAGTCGCCGATTCCGACGCCGCCCATGATCCACTCGTTCAATCCCGGGACCGAGAGCGAGTTCGGCGTGATGGTGAATCCCCCGAGGCCTGCGGGAGTCGTCACGTCGGTGAAGAGGACCGACTGCGCGACGGCATCGCCGGCGGACAACAGCGCCGCGAGCGGCAACGCGGCCAGCGCACGGGCTGCGGCCGTGTTTCGAAGCCGGCACGGCCGGAAGGTCTGTCCGATACGCATAGCCGCAGCCTACAGCGGGATTCCGCCAAGTCGAGCCCCGCGCGCCGACAAGGCCTCATTTCGCGGGCGCGTCGGCGCGATCCCTCCGAGCGTCTTGCTTCTCGGCAGGAAGATCCTGGGCAGGAAGATCCTCGAACAGCGCCCGGGAAGGCGGCGTGTCGAGGTCCTCGAACTGATCGTCGCGGGCCGCCCAGATGAAGGCGACGAGCGCGGCCCCGCCGATCACGAGCGCGACGGGCAGCGCCACGAACACGAGTTCCATCAGCCGCCTCCTGTCTCTGGCTTCGTTTCGCCCGAAGCGGGAATCTCGAACGTGGGCATCCGCAGCGCGACGACCAGCACGGTGAGCCCGCTCAAGGGCATGATCACGGCGGCCACCAGCGGGTTGACGAGTCCGGCGAATGCGAGCGCGCCGCCGACGATGTTGTAGCCGACCGAGATGAGGAGGTTCGCCTCGATGGTCCGCATGGTGCTGCGCGAGCCGGCGAGGAACCGCTCGAGCGGCCGGATGCCGCGCGCGGCCAGGCAGACGTCCGCGACGTGGTGCGATGCCTGCGCGCCATTTCGCACGGCGACGCCGACATCGGCCGCCGCGAGCGCCGCGAGATCGTTGACGCCGTCGCCCACCATCACGACCGGGCGCGCGAGGTCGTTGCGGCGCACGAGCTCGAGCTTCGCCTCGGGCGAGAGTCCTCCGAGCGCGTCGCGCGCATCGATCCCGAGCGTCTTCGCCACGCCGCTCACGACGACGGCGTCGTCGCCCGATGCGATCATCACGCGCCAGCCGGACCGCCGGAGCCGCGCGACCGTCTCGCGCGCGTCGGAGCGGATCGCGTCGCCGATCGCGACGATCGCCTCGACGCGGCCCTGCACCGCCACGAACACGGGCGCAAGCCCCTGCCCCGCATGCGCGCGCGCCTCGTCGCGAAGGTCGTCGGGCATGACCGCCGCGATCGACTCCATGAACCGCGCGCTTCCGACGCGGACGAGGCGAACGCCGATGCGGCCCTCGATTCCAAGTCCCAGATGCTCGCGCACGTCGGTGGCGACGAGAATGCCGGCGTCCTCGCGGAACGCATCGACGATCGCGCGCGCCGACGGATGCGCGCTCCGCGCCTCGAGCGCGGCCGCCATGGCGAGCGCCTCGCGCGGCCCGCGCCATGCGAGCACCTCGGTGCGTCCTTCGGTGATCGTGCCCGTCTTGTCGAGGACCAGCGTGCCGACCCGTGCGGCGCGCTCGAGCACGTCGCCGCCCTTCACCAGCACGCCCTTGCGCGCGCCCTTGCCGATCCCCGCGACCACCGCGAGCGGCGTCGCAAGCCCGAGCGCGCACGGACACGTGACGACCAGGAACGCGACCGCGCGGCCGAACGCCTCGTCGAGTCCGACCCGCGGCGACCACCACGCGATCGTCGCGCCTGCGCACACGACCACGACGAGCAGGAACCAGCCGGCGATCCGGTTCGCAAGCTCGACGACGGGCGCGCGCCGTTCGCTCGCATCGCGCACGAGTTCGAGAAGCCTCGCGGCGCGCGTCTCGGCGCCCGCGACGAGCACTTCGACCCGCGCCGGCGCACCGAGGACGCGCGAACCCGCGAAGACCTGCCCGCCCGCGGGCACCCGTTGCGGAGCCGACTCTCCCGTGAGGTGCGACAGATCGACGTGCGCGTCCACGCCGAGAAGACGGCCGTCCGCGGGGCACGCCTCGCCCGCGGTGACCTCGACGCAGTCGCCCGGCCCGAGCGCGTCGACCGGCACCTCGGCGACCCGCTCGACGCCCGAAGCGTCCCGCGTCACCCGCCGCGCAACCGACGGCACGATCGCGAGGAGCAGCTCGACCTGCTCGCGCGCCTTCCGCTGCCTGCCGTACTGGACGAAGCGTCCGACGAGGAGCAGGAACACCAGCATCGCCGCGCTCTCGCAGTAGATGGAGCCCGTGCCCCGGACTGTGGCGATGATCCCTGCAGTCACCGCAGCAACCAGTCCGAAGGCGACGGGCAGGTCCATGTGCGGCGTGCGTGCGCGCACGGCCGCGATGGCGTTGGTCAGGAACACGCGCCCCGGCCACGCGAGCGACGCGACCGCGAGCACCACCGTGCACCACTGGAAGAAGAGCCGGTAGCCGAGCGACATCTCGGCGAGGAGTCCGCCGTAGAGCGCGAACGCGATCGCCATCGCGTTGGTCGCGATCGCGCCTGCGACTCCGATGCGGACGAGCCATGCGCGGTTCGCGGCCCGCTCGCGGGCGACCGCGCCGGGATCGGCGAACGGAACAAGCTGGTATCCGAGCGTGTCGAAGCGGCGGGCGATGTCGGCGAGCGAGCGTTCGGCCTCGCTCCAGCGGATGCGGGCGAGCCCCCGCGCACCGTCGACGCGCACCTCGTGCACGCCGCGCACGATGCGGGGCATCGCCTCGAGCAGCCACACGCACGCGCCGCAGCGGATGCCGTCGACGCGGAGCTCGACGGCGGACGCGCCGTCCTCGAGCCTGCGCACGTGGCGCGACGCGAACGTCGGCTCGTCGAACGCCTCGAAGCCGCGGCCGGTGACGCGCGCGGGCTCTGCGACCTCGGAAGGCACGGCGCTTCTCGCGCGCATCTCGTAGTACCGCTCGAGCCCGCTCTCGTGGAGCGCGGCATGGACGGCCCTGCATCCGCCGCAGCAGAACTGCCGCGCGTCGCCTTCGCGCACCTCGGCGCGCGGCACCGGAAGCGTGCAGTGCGCGCAGCGCGCAGCCGTCGGGCCGTCGGCGACGGTCGTCGTCTCACTCATCGCACGCCTCGCTCGTTCCGCGGCAGCACGGAGGAAGCTCGTTTCCCGCAGACCCGGCCTGCTCGAGCAGCGTGCCCGTCGACGCGCCTCGGTCCGAGACCCGGACCGCGCGCACATCGGACATCGCCTGCTCCGCGATGCCTCCGCGCGAGACTGCGGCGTGCAGCCCGACAGCGATCATCGCCAGACCCGCCGCGACCGGCGCGGCGCGCCCGAGCCGCGCGAACGCAAGGCGCGCGCCGCTTGCCGCGACGACAAGCGCGGGCACGGTGCCGAGCCAGAACGCGGCCATCACGAGCGCGCCGAGGAGAGGCGTGGCGCTCGCAGCGGCGATCGCAGCGAAGGCGTAGAGCCACCCGCACGGAAGGAGCGGCGTCGCAAGGCCAAGCGGCACACCCCGCCACGCGGGCGGAAGACGCAGCGTCCGCGCATGCACGCGCTGCGCAAGCGACACGAGCGGGCGCGGCACGGCGGCGGACGGGATCCGCGCGCCGAACGCCCGCGCGATCGCGATCACGCCCGTTCCCGCGATCAGCGAGCCCGCGGCGATCGCAGCGGTCCGCTGGACGCCGACGAAGACCCCGGCGTCGTCGACCACCTGCCCGACGAGACCCGCGACCGCACCGACCGCCGCATACGACACGAGACGCCCCGCGTGATAGCCGGCGTGGCGCATCGTGGCGTGCGCGTCGGCCGGGCCCGCCGCGACGAGCGCGAGGCCACCGCACATGCCGGCGCAGTGGGCGCTGCCAAGCAGGCTCGATGCGAGCACGGTGCCCGCGAGCGCGAGCACCGAAGGATCCGCAGGGAAGGGCTCAGCCATCGCGGCGACCTCCCGAGGCCGGCGTGAGGAACCGCCGGAAGGAGTCCGTGTAGCGAACGCCCTCGCCTTCGACCGACACGCGGAACTCCCACTGACCGCCGATCGCGGAGTCGAACGCGCCGCTGAAGTCGCCGGACTCGCCGCGCGCGAGCTCGAGCTCCACGCGCCGCCCCGCGTCGACGACGGGGATGCACTCGACGGTCACGCGCCGGGCGTCGATGCGCGCGGCATGCTTGTCCTCGACCCTCACCGCGATCGAGCGGTGCGCGCCTTGCGAGGCGATCTCGGGGGTGACCACCCATCGAAGCCGCTCGTTGGCAAGGCGCTGCTCGCGCTCGGCGTCGAACCCGGCGGCCTTGCGGTCGTATCCCGGCTCGGTACCGAGCGGATGGCCCACCACGGCGCTCGTCACCGTGACGACGGCGACGGTCACGGTGAACCCGAGAAGGCCGATGGGCACGAACATCCAGCGGTTCGCCGCGAACCACGCGATGCCATTGGAAATCACGCCGTCACGGCTCATCGGCCACCTCCCTGCGTCGGTTGGATCGAAAGCGGTCCGAGCACGGCGGTCTCGACGCCACCGTCGAACGCACCCTGCCCGGCTGACTCGTCGCGGACCCGCAGCGCGACCTCGCGCCGGCCGCGCACGAAACCGTCGGGATCGCTGCGCACGACCACGTCGACCTCCGCGCTCGAATCGGGCGCGACCGCGACGCGGCCCGCGCGTGCGAGCTCCACGCCCTCCGCGCCCTCGACGACGTAGGTCCGCTCGATGCGCGTGCGATTGTCGATGCGGAGGCGGACGATGCTCTCGACGTGCTCGGCGTCGGTGCCGGCCCCGTGCACGGTGTAGGGAACGCCCTGCGTGCGGAGCACGGCGACGAACGCGGGCTGCCGGCCGAGGACGAGGAGCGCCACGCCCGTCAGGAGCACGGCGAGAAGCGCCGGATAGACGAAGAGGCGGACGCGGGGGCCGGTCCTCCGCGAGCCCTCGACCTCCCGCTGCGACGAGTAGCGGATCAGGCCGCGCGGCCGTCCGAGCTTGTCCATGACGGCGTCACAGGCGTCGATGCACTGCGTGCACTGCACGCACTCGAGCTGGAGGCCGTCGCGGATGTCGATGCCCGCGGGACAGGTCTGGACGCAGAGCGTGCAGTCGATGCAGTCGCCCCTCGGCGCGGTCCCGGCCGCGGGCGCCGCTCCGTCGGGCACCGCCGCCGCGCCGCCCTTGCAGGAGCGGCCGCTGCCACAGCCGCCGTTGCCGTCGCATCCGCAGGATCCGCCGCAGCCGCCGGTCCTCGCGACGCGCCTCGTCCCCTTCCCGCGCGGCTCGCCGCGCGTGCGGTCATAGGCGACGGTGAGCGAGTCCTTGTCGAGCAGCGCCGACTGGAAGCGGCCGTACGGGCAGACGAGCGAGCACATCTGCTCGCGGAAGAACGCGAAGTCGAAGAGCATCAGGAGCGTCACCGCCGCGAACACCGCGAAGGCGACGGGATGCTCGAACGGCGTGCTCGTGAAGATCCACGCGGTGAGCCGGTCGGCGCCGACGAACCACGCGAGGAGCGTGTTCGCCAGATGCGCGGAGACCACGATGAACGCCACGTACATCGCGACGCGCCGCCACGCCGCGACGCGCACCTTCGCGTCGGTCGCGCCGCGTCCGAGGAAGAGCCGCTCGAGCGGCCGGTACACGAACTCGAGGTAGACCGTCTGCGGGCACGCCCAGCCGCACCACACGCGGCCATAGACCGCCGTGAGCAGGAAGATGCCGAGGAACACCGAGATGAACGCGAGTCCGAAGAGAAGCGTCTCGTTCGGACGGAACACGGATCCGAAGAAGACGAACTTGCGCTCGACGAGATCGAGGAGCACCGCCGGCATCCCGTCGATCCTGATCCACGGCACGAAGGTGTAGACGGCGATCAGGATCCACGCGACCGCGAACCTGCGCTTCCACCACCGGCCCGGGCTCGGCTTCGGCCGGATCCAGCGGCGGCGGCCGTCCTCCTCGAGCGTCGCGAGGACACGGCCTTCCGGCTTGAGAAACGGCCCCGGGGCCGCCTCCGCACGCGCGGTGTTGTTGAGGACGGGAAGCTGCATGGCTCACTCTCCGCGCAAGGCCGCGTCTGCGCCGCCGGCATCTCCTTCAGGCGTCGTGGCGAGCTCGGTCCACGGCGCGATCCGCTCGCCCTGCGGCTCGCGCGGCGAAGCGGCGGTGGTTCCGCGGAGGCTCACGACGTACGCCGAGAGAAGCACGAGCTGCGCCTCGCTGAAGCGGCTCTTCCAGTCGGGCATTCCCTTCGCCACCACGCCGTCGCGCACCACCTTGAAGATGTCCTTCGGCGCGCGGACGTTGATGTAGGCGTCGTCGGTGAGGTTCGGTCCGGTCTTGCCGCCGCCGTCTGGCGCGTGGCAGGTGGCGCAGTTGGCCTTGAACATGTTGCGGCCCGCGAGCAGCTTCTTGTCGTCGTGCGAGAGCGCGAGGATCGTCGCGTCGTCGGGCTTGAGGTCGCCGAGCTTCGCGGCCTGCATCTCGTAGAACGCGCCGACCTCGCTCTCGTACTGCGACGTGATCGACTCTCCGACGCCGCCGAAGTGGTAGTAGGCGAAGTACGGGATCGAGAAGACGATGCTGGCCCAGAAGAGCGCGCTCCACCAGAAGGGCATCGGGTTGTCGTACTCGCGGATGCCGTCGCACTCGTGGTCGAGGATGCGCGGCTCGGGCGCGGCGCTCCGGGACGGGGTGTGGTCATGCATGGTTCTTGGCTCCATCCTTCGCGGCGGCGGGCCGCGTGCGGTCGTCGACCGGGGTGGTGTCGTCGAGCGGAATCCGGGCGTCCTGCTGCCAGCGCTTCGAGCGCGAGAAGACGAGGCGCAGCACGATCGCCACGAAGAGGGCGAGGAAGAAGATCAGCGAGAGCTCGGGCCAGCTGAACTCCGCGAGCGTCGTCGGAACGGCGGACATCACTCCTGCCCGCCTTCCGCGCGGTCCGCTTCGGCCGTGGTCGCGATCCCGGCCGGTGCCGACGCGCCTTCCTCGGGTGCGGGGCGGTAGATGTCGGTCCCGAGCCGCATCAGGTACGCGACGACCGCGACCACCTGGCGGTCCTCGATCCCCATCGGCTTTCCCGCCTCCGCGGCGATCTGCGCCTCGATCGCCTTCGCCTGCGCGCGCGCCTTCTCTTCGGCGTCGGCGACGTCCTGGTCGCTGTAGGGCACGCCGATCGCCTGCATCGCGGAGACCGACGCGCGCGCCTGCGCGAAGTCGAGCGGCTTCTCGAGGAGATGGGGATACGGCGGCATGATCGAGCCGGGACTCGTGTCGACCGGCACGTTGAGGTGGCGCACGTGCCAGAGCGGCGAGGGAATCCTGCGTCCGGTGCGGGCGAGATCAGGGCCGATGCGGCGCGAGCCCCACAGGAACGGATGGTCGTAGACGAACTCGCCGGGCTTCGAGTACTCGCCGTAGCGTTCGGTCTCGGCGCGCAGGGGACGGATCATCTGCGAGTGGCAATTCGCGCAGCCTTCCGAGATGTAGATGTCGCGCCCGACCAGCTCGAGCGGCGTGTACGGCTCGACCGATGCGATGCGGGCGATGTCGGACTTCCGCGCGAAGAGCGGAACGATCTCGCCGAGGCTCGCGGCGACCACGCCCACCGCCACGAGGACCGTGAAGACGATCGGAAGGCCCTCGTACTTGCGGTGCCAGCGCAGCTGCGCGAAGACGTCGAGCTTGCGGCCGATGCCGAGCACGTACGTCGGCGGCAGGTCGGAGCCGGGGATGGGAGCCTCGCGGAAGTCCTTGGAGAGGGGCGCAGCCTCGTAGACGGGCTCGTCGTAGCGCGTCGGGCGGTTCCGCCAGGTGAGGACGAGGTTGACGCCCATCAGCACCGTGCCCGCGAGGTAGAGCGTTCCGCCGACGACGCGGATCCAGTAGAACGGGACGAGCACGTTCACCGTCTCGATGAAGTCGGGGTACTGGAGCATGCCGTCCTGGTCGAACGCGCGCCACATGAGTCCCTGCGAGAGGCCGGCCCAGTAGATCGCCCCGATGTAGAGCAGGATGCCGATGGTTGCGGTCCAGAAGTGGAGACCGACCCACGATGGTCTCGCGATCGGCGCCTGGAACAGGCGCGGCGCAAGCCAGTAGAACATGCCGAAGCACATGAAGCCCACCCAGCCGAGCGCGCCCGCGTGGACGTGCGCGATCGTCCAGTCGGTGTAGTGGCTGAGCGCGTTGACGCTCTTCACCGAGAGAAGCGGTCCTTCGAAGGTCGACATCCCGTAGAACGTGATGCCGACGACGAAGAACTTGAGGACGGGGTCGGTCGCGACGCGGTGCCACGCGCCGCGCAGCGTCAGGAGGCCGTTGAGCATGCCGCCCCACGAGGGCATCCACAGCATGACGCTGAAGAGCATGCCGAGCGTCGACGCCCACTCCGGAAGCGCCGTGTAGTGGAGATGGTGCGGACCCGCCCAGATGTAGAGGAACACCAGGCTCCAGAAGTGGACGATCGAGAGGCGGTACGAGAAGACGGGCTTCTCGGCGGCCTTCGGCAGGAAGTAGTACATGAGGCCGAGGAACGGCGTCGTGAGGAAGAACGCGACCGCGTTGTGTCCGTACCACCACTGCATGAACGCGTCCTGCGCGCCCGCGTAGATCGAGTACGAGCGCATCCAGCCGGCGGGCATCACGAGGTTGTTGAAGATGTAGAGGACCGCGATAGCCACGACCGTCGCGATGTAGAACCAGATCGCGACGTAGAGATGGCGCTCGCGGCGGATCATCAGCGTGCCGATGAAGTTCACCGCGAAGATCACCCACACGCAGACGACCGCGATGTCGATCGGCCACTCGAGCTCGGAGTACTCCTTGCCCTGCGAGAAGCCGAGCGGAAGCGTGACGGCCGCCGCGACGATGATCGCCTGCCATCCCCACAGGTGCGCGCGGGAGAGGAAGTCGCTGAACATCCGCGTCTTGAGCAGGCGCTGCGTCGAGTAGTAGACGGCCGCGAAGATCGCGTTGCCCGCGAAGGCGAAGATCACCGCGTTGGTGTGCAGCGGCCGGATGCGCCCGAAGCTCAGCCACTCGAGCCCGAGGTTGAAGCGCGGGTCGGCGAGCTGGAGCGCGGCGAGGACGCCCACGAGCATCCCGACGACGCCCCACGCCATCGACGCCATCATGAATCCGCGGACGACGCCGTCGTCGTAGGTGAACCGCTCAAGCGCGGCGGACGAGCCGGACCGGCTCTGGTCTTCGGTCGCGTGCAGGGTCGCTGAACCGGCCATCGAAAGCTTCCTTCGGCGCCCAAGGCGCCACGCGGGTGGATCGAGGCCCGCGCCATGTTGTTCCGCACTCTACGGAAATCCGTACCTTCTTCTCTGTTTTTAAGACCGCCCGAATGCACGGCGTTCCCAAACAGAGAGCGTGACTGGCTCGGGCCGACCCGCGTCCCGATCACGGATATATACATCGGCGTTTCGGCGTTTGCAACCCCAGCGAGTCGCCGCGGGGCGAGGCGATCTCCCGAAAGCACCAAAGGCCCGAGAACGCCACGCAATCCAGCGCCCGATGCGCGCACGCGCGATCCGAGCACGGCACGTGCCAGTCAGTGCCAGGCACTGCATGGCACGTGACGTGCAGCGAAGTGCGCTGAGTCCTCACGCAGCGCTCGAGAACAAATGCATGCCAGATCGCATCGCGGGCGCGGCGGCGGGCCGCCGCACGGCACGTGCCAGCCAGTGCCTGGCACTGCATGGCACGTGCCGTGCAGCGTGGGCGTGCGGCGGAAGCTGGGTGGGCAAAAACACAACCAGCCTCGCGTGATGCGCGAGGCTGGTTGCTTGTATATCAAGCAGCAGTTGGAGGCCTTCATCACCTGTCACCAGGCGACTATTCCCGCGAACGGGAACGAGGTTGTCTTGACGGATTCACGACCCGGATCTCTCCGGGCGACGTGTCTAAGAATATTCCCTTAGAAAGGAGGTGATCCAGCCGCAGGTTCCCCTACGGCTACCTTGTTACGACTTAGTCCCAGTCACCAGCCTCGCCGTGGGCACCCATGAATTTGGGCGACTTCGGGCGCTGCCAGCTCCCATGACTTGACGGGCAGTGTGTACAAGGCTCAGGAACATATTCACCGCGGCGTAGCTGATCCGCGATTACTAGCGATTCCGACTTCAAGGAGGCGGGTTGCAGCCTCCTATCTGAACTGGGGCGGACTTTAAGCGATTTGCTCCACCTTGCGGTCTTGCATCGTTCTGTATCCGCCATTGTAGCACGTGTGCAGCCCCAGGCATAAGGGCCATGAGGACTTGACGTCATCCCCACCTTCCTCCGGTTTGACACCGGCAGTCTCGCTAGAGTCCTCAGCATTACCTGTTAGCAACTAACGATAGGGGTTTCGCTCGTTGAGGGACTTAACCCGACACTTCACAGCACGAGCTGACGACAGCCATGCAGCACCTGTCCTAGTTCCGGTCTTGCGACTGTCATCCTACTTTCATAGGACTAATACTAAGATGTCAAGCCTGGGATAAGGTTCTTCGCGTTGCTTCGAATTAAGCCACATGCTCCACCGCTTGTGTGAGCCCCCGTCAATTCCTTTGAGTTTTAGCCTTGCGACCGTACTCCCCAGGCGGCGCACTTAACACTTTTGCTTCGGCCAGGAGGGCGTCAAACCCCCCCGACCCAGTGCGCATTGTTTACGGCGTGGACTACCGGGGTATCTAATCCCGTTTGCTCCCCACGCTTTCGTCCCTCAGCGTCAGGACGAGCCCAGCGACCTGTCTTCACCTTTGGCATTCCGATAGATATCTACGCATTTCACCGCTCCACCTATCGTTCTGATCGCCTCTACTCGCCTCAAGAACTGCGGTTCGCCGAGCAGTTCCACGGTTGAGCCGTGGTATTTCACTCGACGCCTGCAGTCCCGCCTACGGACCCTTTAAGCCCAGTGATTCCGATTAACGCTCGCACCCTCTGTATTACCGCGGCTGCTGGCACAGAGTTAGCCGGTGCTTCCTTTGGGTATGGTCATTGTGTTCCTAGACCCTGACAGTGGTTTACACCCCGAGGGGCTTCATCCCACACGCGGCATTGCCCCGTCACGCTTTCGCGCATTGCGGAAGATTCGTTACTGCAGCCTCCCGTAGGAGTCCGGGCAGTGTCTCAGTCCCGATGCGGCGGGCCGTGCTCTCACACCCGCTACCCGTCTTAGCCTTGGTGAGCCGTTACCTCACCAACTAGCTGATAGGAGATTCCCCGCTCCCAGAGCGTAAACTTTGCTCTTTCGAGATCATCAGGTGTTAGCCACCGTTTCCGATGGTTATCCCTGACTCCGGGGTACGTAGGAATCTATTCCTCGCCCTTTCGCCACTCGTGTATTGCTACACGCGTTCGACTTGCATGTTTTAGCCATGCCGCCAGCGTTCAATCTGAGCCAGGATCAAACTCTTCAATAAGTTGTTAGCAGCTTGCGCTGCGTACCGTTGAAGGTTTGCCCAGCCGAAACCGCCGATCATTGAGATCGGACGGCCGGTCATTCTCTCGGTTCCATTCACTTGCGTGCCGAGAGTGGTGGACGGCAAATCCACCATATCTTTGATGAACATCACTACCAGCCGGGTCTTGCGACTCGGACTGACAGCGACCACTGGAATTGATCATTGTCTTTGGCATCACGGAGGATGTTCATCTGCTGCCGCTGTGGCGGCAGCGATTTGCGCTTGGCCTGTCCGGCCGTGCCGGTCAAGCTGCGCGAAACATCCTCGCGGCGTTCCAACTGCTGACTTGTCAAAGAAAGCGCGGCGAACCGCGTTCCACAGCCAAAACCGCTGTGGGTCGAGGAGTGTAGCGAAACCACGAGGGCTGTCAACCCTCTTGAACGCTTTCCAATCGGCAATCGGCAAAGGTTTTCAGGCGCGTTCCGCCACGCGCCCGAGAACCGAGTTTCGGAACGGCAAAGCCGTCCGAGAACGGACCTTAGCACGTTCTGATTGGTCCGTAAACACGGATTCGCCCGAGAACTGCGCGATTTTCCGCGGCTCCTGTGCTCAATTCAAGGACTTATCCACAATCTTCCCGAACGAGGCGCGGGGCGACGGGCCGAGCAGGCCCCCTCCGCGCGCAACGCTCAAGCGCGCTGGGGGGCACCGAACGCGGCTCCGCGCCGGTTCGGCGGGTCGGTCGCCGCGCAGCATGCCGCGATGACTCGGCGTACGCCTGCCCTCTTCAGAACCGCAGCGGCTTCCCGCAGGGTGCTGCCGGTCGTTCGCACGTCATCGATGAGGAGCACGCACCTGCCCGCGACGGCTGCGGAATCGCGGCGGAGCGCCGACAACCGGAATCGCTCGGATCGTCCGGCGCGGTGGCTTCGATCGGATCCCGTCTGCCTCTGGGCGAGCGAGGTTCGCAGGAGCGGCGCGACCGGGGTGCCGAGCACCCGCGCCGCCGCCTCGGCGAGGCACGCGCCGTGATCGATGCCGCGCAGCATGCGGCGGAGCCAGTGCGTGGGGATGAACGCGACGAGATCGGGTGGTTCGACTCGCTCGGCCGCGACCGCGTCCTGCACCTGCCTGCCAAGTTCCTCGCCGAGGACCTCGGCCATTCCCCGCCACGCCCGCGTCTTGACAGCAGGCACCCACTGCGAGAGCGGCGGAGCGTAGCGGCCGAGCCTCACGAGCCCGTCGTAGCCGAGCGGCCGGCCGCGGCACTCGGCGCACCCGCGCCGGACGTCCTCGAACGTCGCGCGCGTCACACCGCAGCGCGGACACGCCGCGTCGAGCGACTCGCGCGACCAGCCGGCTTGCAGGACCAGCGCCCGTGCCTCGGGCATCCGGCTCCCGAAGAGCGACTGCTCGAGCCCACGCAGCATCCTCGCGCGCCTTGCGGCCCGCTCCGACCGCCGCGCCTCGCGATGGCCGCTGCGGGCCGCCGCCATTGCGCGGGCGAGCGCGCGTGCCGAACCCCGACGTTCCCCTTCGTCGTCCGTCGATTTCCCCATGTTGCACTCCCTTCGCGCGCGAACCTACCTCGCCGCGCGAGGCGCCCTGCGGGATTCGGACGACTTTCAGGCAAAAAGAAACGCAGGGCGCGCCGTGTGCCGGTTCGCGCCCTGCGGGAGATTCACGCGGTGATCCGCGTCACTTCGCGGCCATCATCTTGCGAAGCACGGTGTTGAGGATGCCGCCGTTGCGGTAGTACTCGACCTCGACCGGCGTGTCGACGCGGCAGAGGGTCTCGAACTCGACCTTGCTGCCGTCGGCGCGCGTCGCGACGACCTTGATGTTCTGCCGCGGCTTGAGGTCCGACGGGATGTGGACATCGAAGGTCTCGTCGCCCTTCAGCCCGAGCGAGTTGCGGTCCTGGCCCGCGAGGAAGGTGAGCGGCATCACACCCATGCCGACGAGGTTCGAGCGGTGGATGCGCTCGAAGCTCTCCGCGATCACGACCTTCACGCCGAGGAGGAAGGTGCCCTTCGCGGCCCAGTCGCGCGACGAACCCATGCCGTAGTCCTTTCCGGCGAGGACGACGAGCGGGATGTTCTTCGCCTTGTAGTTGACGCTCGCGTCGTAGATCGCCTTCACCGTGCCGTCGGTGAAGTCGGTGGTGACGCCGCCCGTCGTGCCGGGGGCGAGCTCGTTCTTGATGCGGGTGTTCGCGAAGGTGCCGCGGGTCATCACGCGGTCGTTGCCGCGGCGCGAGCCGTAGCTGTTGAACATCGCGGGGGCGACGCCGTTCTCGACGAGGAACTTGCCGGCGGGGCCATCCTTCTTGATGTCGCCCGCGGGAGAGATGTGGTCGGTCGTCACCGAGTCACCGAGCTTCGCCAGGCAGCGCGCGCCCTTCACCGAGGTGATGGTGCCCGCTTCCTTCTTCATCTCGACGAAGAACGGCGGCTCCTGGATGTAGGTCGACTTCGCGTCCCACGAGTACATCTCGCCGCCGCCGGTCGCGATCTTCTGCCACGCGTCCGAGCCCTTGAAGACATCGGCGTATTCCTTCTCGAACTGGGCGCGGGTCACGAACTGGTGCACCGCGTCCTCGACTTCCTTCGCGGAGGGCCAGATGTCCTTGAGGTAGACGGGCTTGCCGTCCTTCGTGGTGGCGATCGGGTCCTTCTGGAGGTCGATGTCGACCGTGCCCGCGATCGCGTAGGCGACGCAGAGCGGCGGCGAGGCGAGGTAGTTCGCCTTCACATCCTGGTGGACGCGCGCCTCGAAGTTGCGGTTGCCGGAGAGGACGCTCGCGACCGCGAGGTCGCCTT
>JBIKWD010000197.1:0-5709 GCA_044356505.1 Phycisphaerales bacterium | reverse complement strand
CCATGCGCTCGAAGGCGCGGCGCCTGAAGGAGCGGCACGGCATCGGCTTCATCGCCATCGACTACCTGCAGCTCATGAGCTCGGGTACGCGCGTCGAGAGCCGCCAGCTCGAGGTCAGCGAGATCTCGCGCGGCATCAAGGCGATGGCGCGCGAGCTCGACGTTCCCGTCCTTTGCCTTTCGCAGCTGAACCGTGCGGCGGAGCAGCGCGAAGGCCACCGTCCCCGCATGAGCGACCTGCGCGAATCAGGCTCGATCGAGCAGGACGCCGACGTGGTGATGATGCTCCACCGCGAGGAGTACTACCACAAGAGCGATCCGAACTGGGCCGACGAGAATCCCGACAAGGTCGGCACGGCCGAAGTGATCCTCGCCAAGCAGCGCAACGGCCCGACCGGCACGGTGCACCTCGTCTGGGACGGGAACACGACCCGCTTCAAGAACCAGGCCTACGGGGCCCCGCCCGAAGAGGCGTTCGGCGGCGGCGGCGCGCGGCGGGTCATCGCGCCGACGCGTCCGCGTGCGGCGGCGGAGCCGGTCGACGACTTTCCGGTCTGACGACTTCCCCGCCCGACGGCTCCCCGTGTGAGACCGCTGCAATCGGCGTGCGTCGGCGGCGTTACGCTCCCGTTCGATGACCGAGCCCGGACCTCACGACTCCGCGCGCGACCGCGCTACGGAGGCGCTGCTTGCCAAGGCGGCGCGCGGCGACTCCGACGCGTGGCGCTCGGTGGTGTCGGCGTACGCGCCGCGCGTCCACGGTCTGCTGGTGTCGCGCTGCCGCGACGAGGAGCTTGCGGAGGAGATCACCCAGTCGGTGTTCTGCACGGTCGCCGTGAAGCTCGCCGGCTACATCGAGTCGGGGCGCTTCGAGTCGTGGCTCTTCCGCATCGCGATGAACCGGCTGCGGGACGAGATGCGGCGGCGTGCCCGCCAGGCGCGTCCGACCGACGACGTCGCGATGCAGGAGATATCGGCCCGCCAAGGGCATCGCACGACGGCCGCCGATCTCGAGATCCACGACAAGCTGCGCATGGCGCTTGACCGGCTTTCCGAGGGCGATCGGGAAATCATCGAGCTTCGCCACACGGGCGGCTTGAGCTTTCGAGAGTTATCAGACTTCTACGAAGAGCCGATCGGCACGCTCCTGGCGCGGCATCACCGCGCGCTGAGGAAGTTGCGCGCGCTGCTCGCGGAGCTCGGGGTCGACGGCGTCGATCTCGATGGGGAAGGGGGCGGGACGTGACCTGCGGTCCTGGCGCTGGAGATTCTCGGATCGGAGCGAGGTGCGGGCGGCGCGATTCACGCTGCGGCCCGCAATCGCGGCACGTCCCGCGCGTTCATCGGAGGACGCGCCGGCACCTGGAGCTGGAGCGACGAACATGAACGACGGACGACCTGACAACTCCCGCGATCCATCTCGCGACCCATCTCGCGACCCATCTCGCGACCCATCTCGCGACTTCGTCGGCGATGCGGTCCCGTCGGAACTTCGCGGCGTGGCGCGGCTTCTCGACGAGCGCGGCGCCCGCCAGCGCGCCCGCCTCGGCGGCGAAGCGCTCGACCGGATCGTCGCGGCGAGCGACCTGCAGCGGCCGCTCGACCTGCAGCGGCCGCTCGACCTCGACCTCGATCTCGACCTCGGCGCCGTGTCGCCGGTCGTCGGCCGGATCGCGCCGGCGCGCCCGGCGCCGCACGCGCTCCTGCGGATGGCGGCCGTCATCGCCGCCATCGCCGGGCTCGGCGTCGTGATCGCGCTTGCGCTCTCGACGCGCACCGATCCGCTGCGCGACGAAGCCACGATCGCGGGGGGCGGCGTATCGCCGGACCCCGTGGGCGCACACGATGCGACCGAATCGACGGGGCTTTCACTTCTCGCCGCCGAGCACCTTGATCTCGCGCTCGAGAACTCCATCGCCGCCACCACCACTTCGCGGCCGTCGGGCGCCGTCATCGTGGCGCTTGCGGACCGAAGCGGCGCCGCGCTCGCGGGCTTCGCCGCCGCCGATGGAACCGTCTCCGACGAACTGGAGCCGCTCTTTGCGAGCGGTGCGCTGTTCGACGGCGACGAACTGACCTATGACGGAATCTCGCAGGAGATCGCGGCGGTCGCGATGCGGGGGCCGTCGCCGGGCTGACGCGTTCTGCGGCCGAGGCCCCCTGCGCGCCGATCTCTCGCTTCACCTTCGCAACCGACACCGACGGACCGGGACAAGCCATGACGAACGTTCTTTGCATCCTCACCCTCCTCATCGCGTCCGAAGCGGCGACCGTTGCGTTGGGCCAGCCCGAAGGCCGGGACGGCGCGAAGCCGGCGCAGCAGGGGGAGACCGAACCGCGTCGCGATGCCGAACCGCGTCGCGATGCCGAACCGCGTCGCGATGCCGAACCGCGTCGCGATGCCGAACCGCGTCGCGGGCGCGTCCGCGCCATGCCGCTCCCCCCGGATTGGCCGCGCGCGGGCGGCTTCGGTCCCGACCGGCCGATCGGCGAGGGCCTCGCGATCGAGGCGCTGGTGGCCGGCGACTTCGCGCGCCGCGAACTCACCGACGACGATCTCGCCCGGGTGGTCGAGGTGGCGCGCGAGGTGTCGGCCGAGTGGGGCGACACGATCGCAGCGCGCGCTCGCGAGAACCCGGAACAGGTGAAGGAGTCGCTCCGAGGCGGCGCCCGCCGTCTGCTGGCCCTTACCGCGCTCAAGGAGCGCGCTCCCAAGGTCTTCGCCGCCAAGGTCGTGGAACTCCGCGCCCAAGGCGAGACGATGCGCGCGGCGGCCGAGCTCCGCCGCGTCGAGGCCGATCCTGCGTCCGCGACGGACGCGGTCGATGCGGCGCGCGCCGCGCTCGAGGATGCGGCCGGCCAGCAGATCGAGGCGACCCTCGCCGTGCGCGCCGAGGAACTCGTTGCGCTCGAGCAGCATCTCGAGCGCATGCGGGGCGACCTTGCCCGCGACGGCGAGAACCGTGGGGAACTCGCGCGCGAACTCGCAGTCCGCGCCCGCGAGCGGGGGTCGCGGCGAGCCGACGGACCGGATGGCCCGGGCGCGGTGCCGCCCGATGCGCCCTCGCGGCAGCGGTGAGTACGATGCGTCGATGATCGCACCGACGTCGACGAGTCCGAAGCCATGACGGCGGCCACCACCGCACGCGTGCTTCCGCGGTCTCGTCTCGGCGTGGCGGGCCGCGTCGGTCTCGGCATGATCCTTGCGATGCTGCTCGCCTGCGTCGCCACGCTTCCGTGGTCGATGGGCAAGGTCGAGACGGGCGCGACCGAACTCGCGCGCTACGAGGCGTCGAACCTCACGCTCAACCTCCTCCCGCCGGCGTGGCACGCGCTCGGCGAGGTGGACGCGGCGCGCGTCGCAGCGGCGCGTGAAGCCGGACAGTACGTGCCCGGCCGCGTGCTCGGCACCGATCGCCTCGGCCGCGACGTGCTCGCGCGCGTGCTCGCGGGCGGATCGATCAGCCTCCTCGTCGGACTCTCGGCCGCAGCGATCGCGATGGTCGTCGGCACGCTCTACGGAACGCTCGCCGGCGCATCGGGCGGTCGGGTCGACGCCGTGATGATGCGCATCGTCGACATCCTCTTCGGGCTCCCGTCGATCCTGCTCGTCGTGCTGCTGGCGGTCGCGGTCGATGGAGTGCTCGAACGCCGGGGCGCCGACCTCTCCGCGTTCGCCCGGCAGGCCATCAACATCGCCACGCTGCTTGTCGCGATCGGCGGCGTCAGCTGGCTCACCATGGCGCGCGTGATCCGCGGGCAGGTGCTCTCGCTCAAGGCCAAGCCGTTCATGGAGGCCTGCCGCGCGATCGGCGTGAGCCCCGCGCGCCAGTTCACCGCGCATCTCTTGCCGAACCTCGTGGGGCCGATCGCGGTCTACGCCGCGCTGGCCGTGCCCGCCGCGATCCTTTCCGAGAGCTTCCTGTCGTTCCTCGGGATCGGAGTCCGCGAACCTTTGCCAAGCTGGGGCAACCTCGCGGCCGATGCCCTCGGGGAGCTCAACACGGTCGAAAGTCGTTGGTGGCTGCTGGCCGCGCCCTGCCTTGCGATCGCGATGACGCTGATGTCGCTCAACTTCCTCGGAGACGAGCTGCGGGAGCGGTTCGACCCGATGCGCGGGCGCCGCGTGGCCTGAGGCGGGGCCGGCCGTGGCGTTGGAAATGTGCCGCGCCTCGAAGCGCGCCGGCGGGGTGCGGGTAGGATGTCGGCCCCTCTCGGGAGTCGACCCATGAACAACCGCTTCGGACTCAAGGACTTTTTCCAACTCCTTCTCCTGCTCGTCGTGCTCCTCCTCGTGGGGCTTTCGATGGTGCAGAAGACCCGTCTTGAGCTCGACGTGAAGACCGCGCTGGGAAAGCTCGGCGAAATCGAGAAGCAGTCCGCGTTGCTCCAGCGCAAGTTGGAGCAGGGCTTCGCCGAGCGGCCCGCGGTCGTGATCCAGCAGGGCGGCGCGGGTGCCTCAACCTCGACTTCGACCTCACCCTCGACCTCACCCTCGACCTCACCCTCGACCTCACCCTCGACCTCGACGAACGACTCATGGGCACGCCCCGGCGTCAAGATCGAGCGCTGGTCCGCGCCGCGCTCGGCGACGGATCCGACCACCCAGGAGGGCTACTCGATCGGCGGCGAGTTCACGGAGATCTTCGAGGCGCAGCCCGCGAAGCTCGTTCCCTACATCGCCTCCGACGTCTACGGGACGCGCGTGCTCGACCAGGTGTGCCAGAGCCTCGGCAGCTTCAACCCTGAGACGCTCAAGCTCGAGGGGCATCTCGCCGAGGCGTGGCAGGTCGATCCCGACGGCCTCTGGATCCGCGCCCGCATCAATCCGAAGGCGCGCTTCAGCGACGGCCAGCCGGTCACGGCCGAGGACGTGCGCTGGACCTACATGGACTACATCCTGAACCCGCTCGTCGAGGCCGAGCGTGCGCGCAGCACCATGGACAACCTCGCGGACGTCAAGGTCATCGACGAGCACACCGTCGAGTTCACGTTCAAGGACGCGCTCTTCACCAACGTCCTCACCGTCCTCGGGAACTACATCCTTCCCAAGCACTACTACGCGCAGTTCGAGCCGAGCCAGATCAACCAGGCCACGGGCCTCATCATGGGTTCCGGGCCGTTCCGCATCACGAAGCTGCCGAAGGGCGCCAACGACCTCGATGTCCAGTGGACGCCTGGCCAGGACGTCGTCCTCGAGCGCAACGAACTCTACTGGGCCGAGAAGCCTTCGCTCGACTCGATGCGCTACAAGTCGATCAAGGACGACCTCGGGCGCCTCGTCGCGTTCCGGAACGGCGAGGGCTCGATGATCCTCCCGACCTCGCCGCAATTCAACAAGGTGTTGAGCGACGAGCCCGACTTCGTCAAGACCAGCCACGCGCTCAAGTGGGTCAACATGCGCTGCGGCTACAGCTTCATCGCGTGGCAGACCGGACTGCGCGCGGGCAAGACGCCGACTCCGTTCGGCGACAAGCGGGTGCGGCGCGCCATGACGATGCTGCTCGACCGCGAGAAGATGATCCGCGACATCTGGGACGGCATCGGCATCGTGTCGAAGGGCCCGATGAACCCCGAGAGCCCGGCGAGCGATCCCGCGACGAAGCCGCTTCCGTTCGACCCCGAGCAGGCGAAGGCGCTGCTCTCCGAGGCCGGCTGGAAGGACCGCGACGGCGACGGCATCCTCGAGGACGACAAGGGCGACAAGTTC
>JBIKWD010000196.1:0-5745 GCA_044356505.1 Phycisphaerales bacterium | reverse complement strand
GCTGTCGGTGCCGATCACGAGCGGGAAGAGATCCGCCGTGTCGATGCCCTCTGGCCGCCAGATCTCCTGCTCGCGCAGCACCTTCCAGCAGACCTCGCTCGTGGCGACCGCGACGAGCGGCGTCACGAGCGACGGCTTCCAGATCACGGCGTCGCCGCACACCGCGGCGATCATCGCGTTCCACGCCCACACCGCGTTCGGAAAGTTGAACGCCGTGATGCAGCCGACGACGCCGAGCGGCTGCCACTGCTCGTACATGCGGTGGCCCGGGCGCTCGGAGTGCATCGAGAGGCCGTAGAGCTGGCGCGCGAGGCCGACCGCGAAATCGGCGATGTCGACCGACTCCTGCACTTCGCCCAGGCCCTCGGCCTTGATCTTGCCCATCTCGAGCGAGACGAGTTCGCCGAGCGCGTCCTTCGCGTCGCGGAAGGCGTTGCCCATGCGGCGCACGATCTCGCCGCGCTTCGGCGCGGGCAGCTGCCGCCACGACGCCTGCGCCTTCACGGCGCGCGCGACGGCGCTCTCGTAGTCGGCGCGCGACTCGAGCCGCACGGCGGCGAGCGCCTCGCCCGTCGCGGGGTTGTCGCTCGTCACGGAGTTCGCCGTGCCGGGCGCGCAGAGTCGGGGGTGGTTCGCAAGGCCGAGACGGGTGAGGACGGGGTGCATGTTCGAAGCCATGGGGACGCGCAGGATAGCGGCGGGCTTCGGCTCGACGCCACCGTCGCTTGCGACCCTCCTAGGGAATGCGACCGATCTCTCGAAATCGCTTGTTCCGCGGATACACTGCGGCCATGCGATCCTTCACCTTCATCATCGAACGCGACGAACAGACGGGGCTCTTCGTAGGCCATGTCCCGGGGTGGACGGGCGCGCACGCGCAAGGCGCGACCGTCGAGGAGATGCGCGCCAACCTCGAGGAGGTCGTCGCGATGCTGCTCGAGGACGGGGAGCCTCGGCTCGAGACGACCTTCGTCGGAACCGACCAACTCAAGGTCGCGTGACGGGACAAGGGCATCGCGGGCGCTCTGTTGAGGAAAGCCGTAGGACTCCGCTCATGGGAGATGTTCCAGTACTCAAGCCGCGCGAAGTCGAGGCAAGACTGTTCGTGCTGGGATTCCTGCTTGCGCGCCAGCGCGGTCCTCACCGCCAGTATCGGCACCCTGACGGACGGGCGACGACGGTCCCGCACCACTCCCACGACATCGCGCCCGCATTGCTGCGTTAGATCGCAAAGGACATCGGGGTCCCCGTGCGCGACTTCGTGGACGTTCGCGGCGGTTGAATCGCATCGGACAGCCGTCCGCCGCTGCCCTATCATCCCCGCCCTATGCCCCTCGACCGCAACCAGATCGCCCAGCGCGCCGCGCAGGAACTCCGCGACGGCTTCTACGTGAACCTCGGCATCGGCATGCCGACCCTCGTCGCGAACTATGTGCCCGCGGGCATGCAGGTGTGGCTCCAATCCGAGAACGGCCTCCTCGGCATGGGCCCGTTCCCGCACGACGACGAGGTCGACCCCGATCTCATCAACGCAGGAAAGCAGACGGTGACGGGCGTGCCAGGGCACTCGTTCTTCTCGAGCGCCGACAGCTTCGCCATGATCCGCGGCGGCCACATCGACCTCGCGATCCTCGGCGCGATGGAGATCTCGCAGGAGGGCGACATCGCCAACTGGATGATCCCCGGCAAGCTCGTGAAGGGAATGGGTGGCGCCATGGACCTCGTCGCGGGCGTGAAGCGCGTGATCGTGGTCATGGAGCATGTCAACAAGAAGGGCGAGTCGAAGATCATCCCGAAGTGCACGCTGCCCTTGACCGGCCAGAAGTGCATCGACATGGTCATCACCGAACTCTGCGTCCTCGAGATGGACAAGTCGAGGCGCCGCTTCGCGCTGAAGGAACTTGCGCCCGGCGTCACCGCCGAGGAAGTCATCGCGAAGACGACCGCAGAGATTCTCGTGCCCGCGACGGTCGGGACGGTTTCGTGCTCCTGAACGCAACGGCACTCTCCAAGTCGCACGGCCTGCGCGAGCTCTTTCGCGGGGTGTCGGTCTCCATCGACGAGGGCGAGCGGATCGGCATGATCGGGCCGAACGGCGCGGGCAAGTCGACGCTCCTTCGCATGCTCGCCGGCCGCGAGGACCCTGATTCGGGCCAGATCCGCACGCCGCGCGGGACCGTCACGGTGTATGTGCCGCAGCGCGACGACTTCGCGGAGGGCGTCACCCCGCTCTCGGCCGCGACCGCCGCCGCCCTCACCTGCGCGGAGACCCACGGCGACCAGCACGAGGCCGAGGTCCTCGCGACGGTCATCCTCGGCAAGATCGGTTTCGACGACGCGCGCATGGACGCGCTCGCGAGCACGCTTTCGGGCGGCTGGAAGAAGCGCCTCTCCGTCGCCTGCGCGCTTGCGTCGGCCGGCGGCACGCCCGACCTTCTCTACCTCGACGAGCCGACGAACCACCTCGATGTCGAGGGCCTCGCGTGGCTCGAGGACTTCCTGCTGCGCGGAAGCCACGACCTCCGCGCGCGCGCCGTGATCTTCGTGACGCACGACCGCGTCTTCCTCGAGAACTGCGCGACGCGCATCATCGAGCTCTCGCGGGCGTACCCCGAGGGCACGCTCTCGGTCGACGGCAACTACAGCGAGTTCCGACGCCGCAAGACGGAGTTCCTCGCGAGGCAGGCGAAAGCCGAGCAGGCGCTCGCGAACACCGTGCGCGAAGACGACCGCTGGCTCGGCCGCCGCGCGAAGGCGCGCCGCACGAAGAGCGAGGCGCGTATCTCGGACAGCGCCGAGCGCCGCGACGAACTCGCCGAGCTCTCCGCGCGCAACGCCGCCGCGAACGCGGGCAGCGCCGGCATCGACTTCTCCGCGAGCGGCCGCAAGACGCGGCTCCTCCTCTCGGCCGAAGGCGTCTCGAAGTCGCTTGGCGGCAAGCTTCTCTTCCGAGGCCTCGACCTCGATGTCGCGCCCGGCGAGTGCATCGGCCTCATGGGGCCGAACGGCTCGGGCAAGACGACGCTCCTCCGCGTCCTCACCGGCGAACTCGCGCCCGATACGGGTCATGTGCGCACGGCGGATCCGAAGCCGCGCATCGTGACGATGTCGCAGACGCGCGCGGAGTTTCCGAAGGGCGCGCTCCTCCAGGATGCGATCTCGCCGACCGGCGAAAAAGTACGGTTCCGCGACAGCGAGATGCACGTCAAGAGCTGGTCGCGGCGGTTCCTCTTCCGCGACGAGCAGCTGCTCCAGCAGGTCTCGATGCTCTCGGGCGGCGAGCTGGCGCGCGCGCATGTGGCGCGCATGATGCTCGAGCCGGCCGACATGCTCGTCCTCGACGAGCCGACGAACGACCTCGACATCCCCACGCTCGAGGTGCTCGAGGAGGCGATCGAGACCTTCCCGGGCGCGACGCTCCTCGTGACCCACGACCGCGCCATGCTCGAGGCGCTTGCGACGCGCATCGTGGTGCTCGGCGCCCCCGACGGCACGCCGCGGGTGGTCGCGAGCCTCACGCAGGCGCTCCGCGCGCTCGATGAGTCCGAGCGCGCCGCGACGGGCATGCCGACGCAGCAGCAGAAGCCCCTCGCGGCGCCCGCAGCACCCGTCGTCGCCGCCGCTTCCGCCCCGCCCGCGGCGAAGAAGAAGCTCTCCTACAACGAGCAGCGCGAACTCGACGGAATGGAGGCCGCGATCGCCGCAGCCGAGAAGAAGCACACCGACCTCGACGCGAAGCTCAACGATCCGAAGCTGGTCGCCGACCACGCCGCCTACGCGAAGGCCTGCGACGCCGCAGGCGCGGCGCAGGCCGAGGTCGCGCGGCTCTATGCGCGCTGGGAAGAGCTGGAAGCCAAGCGCGGCTGACGGCGCCGCACCGGCTCATCGCCCGCGCGCGACGCGCTCGACCTGCTCCATGTACTGCTGGATGTTCTCGCGCGGCTTGACCTGCTGGGCGCTGCGCAGGAGCGGCAGCGCGTCGGCGAACTTCCCCTGCCCGACGAGAAGCTGGGCGTGGCGGACCTTGGCGTCCGCCTCGTACTTCTCGAGCTTCGCGGCGCGCTCGTAGAGGAAGATCGCCTTCGCCGAGTCGCCCGTCCGGCCGTGATACTGGCCGAGCAGGATCAGCGCCTCGCCGTCGAGCGGATCGAGCGACACGATCTCCTCGAGGATGCGCGCCTCGTCCTCGCCCGCGCCGCGGGCCACCGCCATGCGCGCCTTCATCTTGAGAAGGTCCTTGCGCTCGGTCTCGGTGAGCTCGGCGCCGTAGATCTTCTCGATCTCCCCGATCAGGCCCTCGGCGTCGGCCGACGCGCCGCGCCCGACGAGCACCTTGGCGGCGCGGATCGGGCGCTCGGCGGGACCGCGCTGCGCCTTCTGCATCGCGCGCGCGTAGCAGGTCACCGCGATGTCGAAGAGCCCTTCGTTCACGTAGATGTCGCCGAGCATGTTGAGGCTGTCGACCGTGGTCTTCCCGAGACGGTCGACGATCTCGTAGTTCTGCGCCGCCTTCATCGGCTGTCCAAGGCCGACGAACGCGTTCGCCTGCAGCAGCCAGAGGTCGGCCGCGTCCGGCGTCTCCTTGATGAGCTCGCCCGTCAGCGCGGCGGCGTCGGCGAAGCGCTTCTGCTTGAAGAAGCTCTTCGCGAGCCCGAGCTTCCAGTCGCGCGTCGCGGGATCGAGCAGGATCGCCATGCGGTAGGCGCTCTCGGCCGCGATCGGCTTGTCGAGGTTCGAGTAGGCGAAGCCCATGAGACCGTACGTCGTCGAGTCGGCGCCGCCGAGCTCGACCACCTTCGTCAGCGCCGGAAGCGCCTTCTCGAGGTCGCCGTTGCGGACATGGATGAGCGACAGGTTGCGCCACGCGCGGCGGAACTTCGGGAACTTCTGCACCGCACGGTTGTACTCGTCGATCGCGGTCGAGAAGTCCTCCTTCTGGAACGCGATGTTTCCGAGCGTGAAGTCGAGCACTGCGCTCGAGGCCTCGGTGCGCTGCGTCTGGAGCATCGCGGCGGCCTCGGCCATCTTGTCGGCCTGGATCAGCTTCAGCACCTCGAGCATCCCCTTGCGCTCGGGCTCGAGCAGCTTCGGCTCGATGTCGGTCTCGGCCGCGTAGCTCTCCGCGAATCGCCGCTCGAAGAGATCGTCGCCGAACACGGCGCGCTGGGCGGCCGACAGCGGGATCTTGGGAAGGTCGACCGTGGGCGCCGGAGGCGGAACGGCAGGCCTGCCGCCTTGGAGCGCGAGGAGGATCGGTGCAAGAAGGGTGATCGAGGTCATGTCGGTTTCTCGGAAGGCGCGCGGGGCGCGCGATTCGTCGGACGGTTACTTCTTCTTCGGGAAGGTGATCGGAACGCGCATGCGGAAGCGGACGGGCTCGCCGTTTCGCTTGCCGGGTTCGAACTTCCACTGCTTGACGGCTGCGAGGGCCGGGGTCTCGAACGCTGGATTCGTCGAGCTCTGCACGATCGGGTTCTCGACGCGGCCGCGCTGGTCGACGACGAACACGATCGTGACGGTGCCGGGGGTCAGCTTCTGCAGCGCAGCGTTCGTCTGCGGGCTCGGCTGGTAGATGACGCGCGGCTTCTGGTCGAGGTCGGACATCGAGAAGAGCTGGTCGACGTCCCCGCCCTCGCCCTGGCCCGACGCGCCGCCGACAGGGAGCCGCACCTCGAAGTCGCCGCCCGCGCCGCCGCCCGTCCCGGGGTTGAGCGCGAGCTCGAGCTGCGAGAGGTCGAGCGGAGG